>JBJEKR010000001.1:0-6194 GCA_051878735.1 Prevotella sp.
AACACCAGTGGAAGGGCAAAACCGTCATCCCCTTCTGCACGCATGAGGGCAGCGGACTTTCTAACACGGAAAGTTACATCGCCAACGCCTGCAAAGGAGCCACGGTAAAGAGCGGCCTTGCCATCAAGGGTTCTACGGCTCAGAACAAGCAGGAGCAGGCAAGGAAATCTGTGGCTGCATGGCTTGAGAAATTAGGTCTGAAGTCTGGTGCCAGCAAGAAATAAGCAAAACCTTTTGCTCATTTAACCGCAGCCAAAATATATGTGAGAGCTAAAGAAGCAAAGTATCAGGCAGACGAAAATTTACAGAATAAGTATTAAAGGGACAGTACCGCGGCCTTTGTATCGGTTCGCGGTTTCTGTCCTTTTGATTTTTGAATATAATAAATAATCCGCCTAAACATTTGGTGGTCTCAGAAGTTTATCGTAAATTTGCAACTTGAATCATTAACACGAATGAAACATGAGGAAAGAGATATTACATGCCATCACATCTTTCTGGCAGACAAGAGCGAAACAGGGCAGTGTCTTTGCAGGCAAACAGTTGGACGCATTTCTTGCCTTACTGAAAAGTAAAGCGGAAGAAGCAGGCGTGCCAACTGAGTGTATTCACCTGAAGAACAACCATATCCCTGGATATTTCCGTGCCACAAAGGATTGGGACATGCTAATCGTCTCACCTCATGGAAACCTCGTAGCTGCCATTGAGCTGAAATCTCAAATTGGGTCATACGGGAACAACCTGAACAACAGGACCGAGGAATCTCTTGGCTCGGCAGACGATTTCTGGACAGCATTCCGTGAAAATACCTTTAAGTGTGTTCAGAGTCCTTGGCTTGGATATATGATGGTGGTAGGCAAGGACAAAAGCTCATTACGTCATGTAAAGGTGAACGAACCTCATTTCCCTGTCCGCTCTGAATTCAAGGATTCCACATATCTTGAAAGATATAAAATATTGTGCCAGCGTCTGCTTCTTGAGCATAAGTACAATGCCGTTGCACTTATAGCAACAAGCGATAAGAATTCGTATGAAAATCTTGCAGACAATATATCAATCGAGTCTTTCATTTCATCGTTTAAGGGATTTCTGTCGGGTATAAGCTATGAGTTCAAATAATAATCTCATATACAATCTGCGCTCCAATGGAGTGACTCATGGTGATGTTTTCACACGCCACGAGGTTGTAGCTTATATGCTCGACTTGGTGGATTACATTCCAGACCGCGATTTGTCTGGGGTTAGAATAACCGAACCGTCCTGTGGAAACGGTGAATTTATCGTGGAAATACTGTCAAGGTTATATGCGTCATCACAACGTTTTGGTTTTGACTTCAACAGGTCATTTCATAGATGCCTGTCTGCCTATGATATTGATTCCTGCAAAATACAGGATTGCATTGAGAGAATAAAAAAACGATTTCCCCAACTCACCACGCCCGAAGAAAGAATAACTTGCGGAGATTTCCTGTTATCAGAAACAGAAACCGCAGATGTTGTCATCGGAAATCCTCCATACATCAGATATGAGGAAATCCCCGTTAATAAGCGCAATCTGTACAAGTCGATGTTTCGCACGTTTCATTATCGCGCAGACATATACGTCTTGTTTTTCGAGAAAACGCTCCATACGCTTTCTTCCGGAGGGAAGCACTGTTTTATATGCTCCAACCGCTGGATGAAGAATCAGTATGGGAAAAAACTGCGTTACATGGTGGCATCGGATTTCCGGCTGTGCTGCGTCATTGACGTAGAGCATGCACGCGCATTTCAGGAGGATGTTCTGGCTTATCCTGCCATAACCCTTATAAAGAATCAGCCACCCACAGAAACCTTTCTGACCGCCTCTGCCAATGACATTTCCGACCTGTGCGCACTTCAGTTCTCAGAACAAGCATCACCATCGGGAGACGATTGGAACAACCCGTCTTTATATGAAGATGAAGCAACGTCTCTCACATCCATTGAAAGGCAAGGCTTTGAAATCGGTATTGGAGTTGCCACAGGTGCAGATTCCATTTTCGTCTCGCAGTCATTGTTCGGGAATGTTGAGAACGAAGTTCTGTTACCTGCCATTAACGCAAGAAACCTTTCAAAAGACACTTTTCAGTGGGATGGAAGGTATCTACTGAATCCATACCGCAAAGACGGCTCACTGATAACACTCGATGACTACCCATTAGCCAAGGCTTATCTGAAAAGTCACTACGACAAACTGTCCAAACGCCACAAGGCTGCCAAGAATCCTTCAAGATGGTATGCCACGATAGACCCGATTAAGCCGTATTTGACCCACAAACCCAAGATACTGTTGCCAGACATATCCGGCAACACATATATCTTTGTGGATAACGGACAGTATTATCCACAACACAACCTTTACTATATCACTGGCCGGGAGGAACGCTCATTGCGTCTTCTTGCAGCTATACTGATGTCTGACATGATAAGGGCGCAGCTTAATAAAATGACCAACCACATGCATGGAGGCTATGCGAGATGGCAGAGCCAGTATCTCAGAAGACTACGCGTCCCGAAGGTGTCTTCAATATCCCCCGATGTGGCTTCTGACCTTCTTGCAGCATACGATAACCATGACCACGAGTCAATCAATCGACTTACTGAGGAAATAGTCAGAAACCAGCCATGTGGCAACCATGCAATACAAAAAAAGCCACAACAACTTGCCTTGGCTTTTGATTATTGACAATATTTATTACAATGGGAACAGGAAAGGAAAGGGACTGGTACCACATCCTTTGTATCGGTTCACGGTACCTGTCCCTCTGATTCTATGACCATAGATTTTTACTTGTACACAGAGAAGACAGAGCCGTGCGCCGTGTCGCCGATATAAAGGCGTGGAATCATGAAACTTTGATTATAGGAATGAGATTTTGTTAAATTCCATTCATTCTGTTGGTTTCATATACGACTTTGTCGGTTTTTTATTAATTTTGCGCAGATAAGCACAGAATGCCTAAAATAGTGAACTCAACTTTCGGAAATGGATAAAAGGAGATAAATGACGCATATTTAAGCCAGGCTTTTACTATTGTCCTTTACCTCCTTTAGTGAGTGAAACAAGCGATAACTTCTCCTAACTTATTATAACTCCAAGATGTTGAGCGAAACTTAAATAAAGAATTAACATGCAAGAGCATAAACAATCGTACAAGTCCTGCATATATATAAAGGCAATCGTCATATTCTGCATTGCATTCGTAGTGGGGTGCAATGTGGTGTACGCATCAAATGGACAGCAGCTGACGAAACTCACCGTCGCCGACGGACTGTCGGGCGAAACCGTCTGTAAGACCATGATCGACCACAGCGGCAGGGTGTGGATAGCCACGACAAACGGGATTAGCGTTTATAACGGCATGCAGCTGTCGGCATTCCACATTCGTGACGACGGCGATTGGCTGGTAGCCGTGCACGACCTGTGTCAGGCACGTGACAAGTCTGTATATGCCGCCACGGAAACTGGCTTATATCATATAAAATATGGTGGAAAGGAATTCAAGAGAATATTGCCCGAAATAGAGTCGCCAGAATGTCTGCTTGCCTGCGGCGACTCCATCTATATAGGCGGCAGGCAGGGATTTATGCTGTATGACGGCAAGAGGCTCACCACGCGCATGGTGGGAGTGGCTAAGAACAGCCTCGACAACATTGTGCGCCACTATGTCAGGACAGACGACGGGCAGGTGTGGTATCTCTCGCGCTTCAACCTCCACTGTCTCAACCCAACGGACGCCACTTGCTCATCACAGCCGAGAACAAGAGCTACGACGTTCAGGTGGAGATAGAAACTGGTTCGGCGGAAGGAGGACTTATATTCTTCTACAACGAGAAGAGCTACAGCGGACTGACGGTAAAGGGCAAGCAACGGAATGGGAACGTCCTCGCGAGATTTACGGATGGGGCAACAACAAGGGCATCGTCATGATGAAGTCGTGGGACCTCATACACTGGACTCACCACTGTCTGAATTTCGACAGTCTCTTCACCTCGTGGAAGGAGATAGGCTGCACATGGGCACCTGAGACCATCTTCGATGAACAGACGGGACGCTACATGATCTATCTCACAATGCGCCACAAAGTACTCTACATTCTGCAACTCGCTGATTTTCTGTGAGTAATCGCAAAATAATGTAGAGTTGTAGCGGAGCAGACCTATATATAAACACAATGAGACCTGTTCGGCTACTGTGACTAACGTCTTTGCAATGACTGTCACAGTTATGACAGTCGCCTGTCAAAGGGTGACAGTCGGCGAAACATAAATTATCCTTTTCAATAACGAATACTTTCTTTTATTATGATGATTAGTATTACTATTTTCGGCTTGGTGTGAACGAAAATGGCATACCTACACAATAATTTTGCATCAAATTCGTATTAGTATATAAAATGGATTATATATGGCACTGAATCAAACCAACAAGCTGGTGTGGATAGTGGATACTATCTACAAGGCACGGAAGATAACATTTGAGGAACTCAACCGTCGGTGGATAGACAATGTTGACCTTAGCGGTGGCGAGGAATTGCTGAAGCGCACGTTCCACAAGTGGAAATGGAACATCTTCGACACATTCGGTCTGATGATTGAATGTGAAAAGTCTGCGCCATACCGATATTACATAGATAACGTAGATGATATGAGAAGAGGTAGCATAGAGAGCTGGCTTCTCAGCACCTATTCCGTCAGCAATTCTCTCATTGAAAGCAAGTCTATCAAGGACAGGATTCTGCTGGAAGATGTGCCGAGCGGAAGGGAATACCTCGAGCCGATTCTTGACGCCATGAAGAAAAACCGTTTTATCCACATCACCTATTATAATTATTGGAGAGATGACTTGCGCGAGCATTACATTATGCCCCTTTGCGTGAAGCTCTTCCGCCAGCGATGGTATGTGGTTGGACGCCAGTGGCCATCTGGAAACGATACAATCTACTGCCTCGACCGTATCCGTGGTTTCCGCCTATCAAGTCATACAGTTGAATATCCCAAGGACTTCAATCCACAGGAATTCTTTGATGGTTGCTTTGGAATCATAGCCGATAAAGACTGCGATATTCAAAATGTGAAACTAAAAGTAAGCAGTGGACAAGCCAACTATCTCCGTGACTTACCTTTGCATGAATCGCAAAGGGAGACAGAAAGAACGGCAGAACACAGCATCTTCGAGTATCGCCTTCGTCCCACATTCGATTTTCAGCAGGAGGTATTATGGAATGGAGAGGACATGGAAGTGCTCGAACCACTCTGGCTCTGCAAGGAGATAGCAGGGAAGATAAAAAGGATGTGGAATAAATATAATAAGGAAGAACAGGTTTGAAAGAGAATAGAATTGTTGCGAATAACGGCTCATCTATCGTACTCTACAAGACACAAAAAACAATATAAGAGATGCAATCATTATTACATAAAGTAAACCAACTCGTACAAGAGGAAAAAATCCTCAAAGGAGAAAAAGAAAGGCGTGGGGAAAACTACAATGTTTTCGAAGTCATGCATGCTCAAGCGGATGAGGTCTATACTCATTCTGCAATAATAGCCTCGTTACTGAATCCTAAGCATAATCATGGTTGCAAAAGTGCCTTTCTGAAGATATTTGTGGACAATCTCAAGGAGTCACTCCCGAATGCTGATTCCATATTTGATACAGACTTTGAGAAATGTCATGTATATGTTGAATACAATATCGGGAATATCTCATCGGATAATGAAACGGGAGGGCGAATAGACATCATTATTGAATCCGAGAAAAGAGACAAAGCTATTATAATTGAGAATAAAATATATGCTGTTGACCAACAGAAACAGCTATATAGATACAAGAATTATGCTCAAACACACTATAAATCATATATAATATTGTATCTGACTCTTGATGGACATAAACCAGGTAAAGTATCAATATGTGGAGATTTTTTCACAATGAAAGAAGCTGAGGATTTCTTCTGTATTGATTACAAATCTTTTATCCGAGATTGGTTAATTAGTTGCAAAGAAAAAGCGGTTTCTTCTCCTATCGTCAGGGAAACCATCACTCAGTACTATAATTTAATTTTAAAACTCACAAATCAAAATATGGAAAGTTCAACAAAAGAAGAGTTGGTAAATATCCTTGCCAACAGAGATAATATCGCAGCAATGTTCAAGATTAGAAGTGTACACTA
>JBJEKR010000002.1:0-6191 GCA_051878735.1 Prevotella sp.
TCCTTGTTGGTGAAGGCATTGATGTCGCCGCCTACGGTTTCGAGGCAGTTGATGATGTGCCACGCCCGTCGGTGTTCTGTCCCCTTGAAGGTGGTATGCTCGCAGAAGTGCGCCACTCCTTCCTCACCGTGCAATTCGTTGCGTGTGCCGGCATTGATGCCGTAGCCGCAATAAACCACTGGCGAGGTGGAGGGGAGGTGGATGATGCGTAGTCCGTTAGGTAATGTAGCGGTGTTGTATTTCATTTTATGAAATAATTAAAGTATTAAATAATTAAAGAATTAAAGTTCATTTGCGCCAACGAACTTTAATCCTTTAATTATTTAATTTTTTAATTCCGCAATATGGCTTCCGCCATTTTTCGTCCTAATTTTTCGCACTGTGCAAAGGTCTCGTCGTTGAGGCTCTGGCAGATATCCACAGGCTCGCCTACGGGTTGGAAGTGGAGGCGGGTGTCGTTCCACTCCTTTATCTTGCCAACTGCCTTGCTTGCCCAACCGTAGCTTCCGAACCAACCTATGAGGTGGTTCTTGATGTCTTTGTTGGAGAGTTCGGCAAGCAGCACGTCCATCTCGTGGTAGAGTCCAGTGTTGTAGGTCGGTGCGCCCACTACGAGGGCGTTGTAGCGGAACACGTCGCGGATGATGTACGAGTGGTGGGTCTTCGATACGTTGTACATCACGATGTTCTTCACGCCGGCATCTGATGCAGTGCGTGCTATCACCTCAGCGGCACGCTCGGTGTTGCCGTACATTGTGCCGTAGCAGATGACGAGCCCAGGCTCCGTCTCGTATTTCGACATTGAGTTGTACATGCCTATCACCTTCTCAATATATTCATGCCATACGGGACCGTGGGTAGAGCAAATGTAGTCGAGCTTCACGCCCGCCAGCTTCTTCAGTGCGTTCTGCACTGGAGTGCCGTATTTTCCTACGATGTTTGAATAGTAGCGCACCATTTCGAGCCAAAACGAGTCGCAGTTTATCTGCGAGTCGATGATGCCGCCGTTGAGTGCGCCGAAGCAGCCGAAGGCGTCGCCCGCGAAGAGCGTATTGGCGGTGGTGTCGAGGGTCATCATCGTCTCCGGCCAGTGTACCATAGGTGTCATGACGAACTTCAGCGTGTGGCTGCCTAAAGACAGTGTGTCGCCATTTTTTACCTCCAATGTGTTGTCGCCGATGCCGTAAAAACCTTTCATCATACAGAAAGTCTTTTTGTTGCCCACGATGGTCACGTCGGGATAGTATTTGCGTATCAGTTCGATGGCTCCGCTATGGTCAGGCTCCATGTGGTTGACGACGAGATAGTCAATCTTCTTGTCACCAATCACCTGCTGAATGTTCCTTATATAAGGAATGATGAAATCTACCTCAACGGTGTCGATGAGGCACACCTTCTCGTCGTTGATGATGTAGGAGTTGTATGAAACTCCGTTCGGCAACGGCCACAGTCCCTCAAAGAGGTTCTTGTTGCGGTCGTTTACGCCAACATAATAAATGCCATTAGTAATTTTCTGCATGATCTTTAACTGTTATATAATTGTATATTGTTTTGCAACACTCTCGTGCAAACATCTGTCCACTGGCAATCAGCCTGTCCCACTGCTCTGCGGAGAGACCTCTGTGTATCTGTTCGCGGGTGATGCCCTGCTTCATGAGTCCATAGACGAAGCCCGCGTTGAAGTTGTCGCCTGCGCCGATGGTGCTCACCGTCTCTATAGGCTCGACGGGATAGCTGCGGCTGATGCCGCCCTCTGCCCTCAGTTCCACGTTGCCCGCTCCCTGCGTGAAGATGAAGTTGTGGGTGTAGAACGAGATGTCGGTGCGGTAGATTTTGTCGGCATCGGTGCGTCCGAACAGTACCTCGAAGTCCTCGCTGCTGCCACGCACTATGTCGCACAGCTCAAGGTTCTCGAGCAGGTTGGGCGTTATCTTCATCACGTCGTTGCGGTGCGAGGGGCGGAAGTTCACGTCGTAGTAGATTATCGCCCCGTGGCTTTTGGCATGTTCGAGGAATCCTGCCACCTGCTGACGAATGACGGGGTTAACGGCATAGAACGAGCCGAACATCACCACGTCGTCGGGGTTCACCTCGGGATAGATGAAGTCGAGTTTGTCGTTCGGGTGGTCCTTGTAGAAGATGTACTCCGCATCGTTCTTCTCGTTGAGGAAAGCGAGCGACAGTGGCGACTTGCTGTCCTTGTCGATATAGACGTTGGACGAATCGACGCCATTCTCCTCAAGAAAGTTGATGATGAAGCGACCCACGCGGTCGTTGCCTGTCTCGCTGATGAGCGATGCCTTGATGCCGGAACGTCCGAGCGAGATTAATCCGTTGAATACCGAGCCGCCTGGCACGGCACTCACTGGTTGGTCGTTTTTGAAGATGATGTCGAGAACCGTCTCGCCAATACCTATTACTTTTCGCATGTTTGTATCATTAATTTAATCAGATTGCAAATTTACTCATTTTATATATAACGTGCGCCGTCTCTTTTTATTTTTTGTGTAGCAACAAATGTATTTAACACGATTTAACCTCGGCTTATCTATCCCTCAATGGCTTCCTTAACCTCGTCGAAGGTCGAAGCCACTACGATGTGCCGTTGCCACTCGCCTCTTACCATGCCTTTACGTGCCAGGTCGTCGAGCATGGCTATCAGACTGTCCCAGAAGCCGTTGATGTTGTATAGGACCACTCGTTTGCAGTGGTAGCCGATGGTAGCCGAAGCCACTACGGTAAACACCTCGTCGAGCGTGCCTATTCCCCCAGGCAGAGCCACGAACACGTCGCTCTGCAGCATCAGCAGCTGCTTGCGGTCGGTGAGGTCGGTGCAGGGAATATGTACGTCGAGGTGGTCGCTCACCCTGCCTCGCTCCTCCACCTTCGTAGGCACTACGCCTATGGTCATTCCTCCAGACTCTTTAGTCGCCTTTGCCACACACTCCATCAATCCCATATTGCAGCCACCGAACACAACGGTGTGTCCGTTCTCTGCCGCCCAGCGTCCCAGTTCCTCAGTGCGTGTGAAGAACTCGCGTTCGATGTTGTCGTTAGCCGAACAAAATATTCCTATCTTCATTGTCCTTATTTTTTTTATTAGCTTTTCTTATGCAAAGGAAATGCAAATCGTGAGCAGAATCACCAAACTTGTTTGAGTGTTATGCCACGATGTAGCTTTTCTTATGCAAAGGTACATCTTTTTTCTGAAAATGGCACATGTTTACATTCATAATCTTACTATCGGTACCTATATCATCCCTTCTTTCCTCTTTCGTCATTCCCTTGGTCTGTTCCTGTGGCGACCATTCTCCATTTGCCCCAGTGTGTGGTCGTCGTTGAGGTTGTCAATCACGTTAACTACAACCTGCCGACAAAAGCCGAAAGCGTTAACGTTAACTGTTAACTCGCATGGGAAAGGCTGTCGGTATGACTCGGGGGAGTTAACATGATTTCCTTAATTGTCAATTCGCGCGCACGCGTAATATATAAATAACGTGAGTTCGACGAAAGTCAATTACAAGTTCGTTGAGCATAGAGGCGAGGTAAGAATAGCTGTTGAAGCGACCTAAGAATAGCTGTCGTGACACTGCAAGGACAGCCAGTGGGAACCCCCAGAGGGGAATTAAGAATTAAAAATTAAGAATTAAGAGTGGGGAATTAAAAGTGAAGCCCCTCCAGCTATCCCAGAGGGTTGCAGGAGGGGCTTTCACTGGGAGTGTGGGCGTCTCGCCCGCACCCTGCGCACCATCAGGCGAAAAAATTGACGGCTGTGGGATAGCCTTGTAGGCGAGGTGCGGGCGGGACGCCCACACTCCCAGCGTTGCGCCTGCATCAGGCGGTTGTTTTCAATATGAAAATTCGTCGAACTCACGTTAAACTAATAGATGTTGTCAAGCGAAATTTATCGCACCAATAGTAAAGAACATAACAAATATTTGTATGTGAACAACAAGAAACAACAAAAAACGTGTTCGTTCCCAAACACGATTTTGCTATCTTACCCAATCGCGGATGCGCTCCTTGACAGCATTTGCCTCGCTGAGCATTTTTATAAACTCCAGCATTGAATGTTTGCGGTAAGTGTTGCGCAAGGTATGTACACATCCCTGCATTTCATTTTCAGGACAATCAATCGGTATTGCCTTTATTCCGTCGGTATCGTATGTGGTGGCCTCTGAGAGTATGCCTACGAGCATACTCTGCTTGACGAGTTTCAACATGATGTTGACCTCGTTGAGTTCAATCCTAACATGGAGTTGAACGTGATATTTTTCCTTCATTCGGTCGAAGGCGTTTCGCGCCTGCAAGCCCTTTGTAGGCAAGGCAATGTCATACTTCGCAAGGTCGTCGAGCGTTATTTTGTCCCTTTTGGCAAGCGGATGGCTGACACTGACAATGGCTGAAAGATGATTGTCAAAAAGTATGTGGGATTCGATGTCGGCGTATGAGGCAACGGGACGAAATGCCAGCACGAAGTCTATCTTTCTGGCTGACAACATTTCCATCAGTTCCTCCATCGTCTTATAGTAGATGTTGAGCCTCACATGTGGGTATCGCTTCATGAACACCGCCAGCGTCTCCGTGAGTATAGGACTGAACGAGAATGTCACCCCGATGTTGAGTGTGCCGCTAAGCATCTGTTGCAAGTCGTGAACGCGGTCAAGACAAAGGCTTGCGCAATGTAGTGTCTGAAGAGCGTATGGAAGCAGTTGTTCTCCAGCTTCTGTCAGACTTACAGAATGGCTGTTCCGCTGCAACAACAGCATGTCGAGCTCCTGTTCGAGTTGCTTTACTTGCTGTGACAATGTGCTTTGAGTGATGTAGAGATTCCTTGCTGCATCCGAGAAATTGAGGGTTTCAGCCACCTCAGCAAAATATTTCAACTGTCTTAATTCCATGGTCAATCCATTTTTGTTGCCATAAACGATATGCGTTTCATAAGAAAGATAGGTATGTTCGCTCCGACTACCATACCCAACACGATAATTGAGCATGTAAGACCGTTATAGGCGAACAGATACAGGTAATGCATGAATGTCCCTTCGTCCTGAGGGCAAAGACACAAGAACAAAGCTTCCACCGTACGGTAGGCATACATGCCAGGTATCATCGGCAGCAGTGCGGGAAAGAAACAGGTCTCTGCCGGACATTTTGCTATCGGAGCCATACGGACGGCAAGGATTCCTATGGCAAAAGCTGCTATGCCGCTTGCCAATATGATATGTACATTTATGATATTGTTGTTCATAAGAATGTAACGCAGGGAATGACCCACGGCTGCAAGTATCGCACAACAAATGTATGCCTTGCGAGGCGGATTGCTGATGCTTGCAAATCCCACGGATGCCATTGCTGCGAAAAGACCATCTTGCAATATGCTATCCATATCGTTTAAATTATTTTCATATTCATTACTACCAGACCACAACACAACCCCAACGAGAGACAGGCTGTCAGCATTATTCCGTCCATCAGCCTACTGTATGCACATATATAATGCCCGTCGAGCATGTCGTTTACCGAATTGATGTACGGTATTCCGGGTATCAGATAGAGCACACTGCTCGCCAAGGCAATCTCAGGCGTACTGCCCCAACTGAACAAATGCCCTCCCGTGGCGATTACAGCCGAAAAGAATGACGAGCAAACGAAAACAAACCTAACGTCAACCTTGTCGGCTATCATAATCTGTTTGACACGCATCCCGCAGAGCGTAGCGGCAAAGACGAGGAGCATTGCTACCACATCACCACCGAACAGGCGGCAGAACGACGCATTTGCCACCGATGCCAACAGTAGCACAAGCCAAGGATTGGCAGTCGGAGTATCTTTGATGTACTCAAATTTCTTCTTCGCCTGCACAAAGTCACAACGTCCGTCTGCCAAATCCCAGCTCAGTTTGCTCAGTTGTGTGTTGATGTCAAAACTGATGACCGACTTGTGCATTCTGCGCACCATAGTGTAGGAGTTGCTTCTGTCTCGGCTCCATACCGTTGCATATACATGTGAGGGCATTATGCTCATGTCCATTTCCACGTCCAAAGCCTTTGCCATGCGTCTCACGTTTTTCTCCATACGAATACACGTGGCTCCGCATCCCCAAAGCCATGTGGCATATTCTGTAAGGAAATCGCCTATTTCCTTACAAGTCATCGTCGTCATACTGATTTCCCGGACAATAAAACATG
>JBJEKR010000003.1:0-25863 GCA_051878735.1 Prevotella sp.
GATAGTCTTCCTTGAAGAAGCGCAGGGCCATGATGGCTTCGGGGCAGGCTTGTATTTCGTCGAGGAACAGCAGTGTCTTGCCGGGAATAATGGGAACTTGAAGGTAGTTGGACAGCTTGGTGGCGATGAGACGGACATCAAGGTTGCCTTTGAAGAAGGTGGCAATGGCTTGGTCACGCTCAAAGTTGACTTCTGCAAAATGCTTAAACTGCTTGCCGAGTTGCCGCACGGCAGAAGACTTGCCCACTTGACGTGCTCCACGGAGCAAGAGCGGTTTATGAACGATACGTCCCTTCCATTCCAGAAGCGTACGGTCGATATTACGAGTGATATAATTCTTCATAATTGTAAGTTTTGTTTGCAAAGATATAAAGAATTGTTGAAATCCGAGTAATAATTTGGGTAAAATTGCTTAAATCCGAGAAATAATTTTGGATATTTCGCTCAAATCCGAGAAAAAACATACATATACCTCGATTAGTATAGGCTTTAGAACAGGGCCGAACGAAAAAATCCAAAGAAATAAATTGGAGAAAAGTGACAAAATCCAAAGAAATAATCTGGTAAAAATCGAAAAAATCCAAATAAATATGCAATTTATGGTACTGAAATGGATATTTGACCGATCGGTTGCGCTGGTTGGCCTGCTGGTTTTGTGGCCAGAATTGTTGATTGTGGCTATAATGATTAAGGTGAAGATGCCGGGAGGACCTGCTATATTCACGCAGAAGCGTGTGGGGAAAGGAGGTAGGTTGTTTACATGTCATAAGTTCAGGACGATGACGGTGGCTCCTAAAGTTTCAGAGGTTTCAAATGGGTCCAATTGGAGTTCGGTGTCGGTGGCTGGGGATTCACGAATCACTCCTTTCGGAGCTACGCTTCGGCATTATAAGTTAGATGAATTGCCTGGGCTGTGGGATGTGCTGATTGGGAATATGTCATTCGTAGGTCCTCGTCCTGATGTGCCTGGGTATGCGGATAAGCTGACGGGGGATGACAGGGATGTTTTGAAGTTGAGGCCGGGGATTACGGGACCTGCTACTCTCAAATACCGTCTTGAAGATGAGATGATTGCTGACTATGTTGCTAAACGGCAAGCAGAAGGTGATTCACGTTCAATGCAGGAGATTGCGACGGAATATAACGATACGGTCATCTATCCAGACAAGGTTCGCTTGAATTGCTATTATTACCGTCATTACAGTTTCCTAAAAGATATAGAAATGATTTTCGCTACTGTATTGAAATTCAATGTAAAGTTTGCTGGGGAGGAAGTGTAAGTATGCAGATTTTCAGCAATTTGTTTGGTGAATTGATGGAAAAAATGTAATTTTGCAAGCACTTTTTACGACAATGGTTTAAGAAAGAAAATTGGAAATATGACTATTGAGGGCATTAAACGTATCACGGCAAACAGAGAGGGTACGGATATAGAGTATAAAAAATCACAGACGGGACTTGCCCGCTCTGTGTATGAGACTATCTGTGCATTTCTCAACCGTAGAGGTGGTCATGTAATCCTTGGAGCTGGCGATGACGGCTCAATTGTAGGTATTCAGCCTGACAAAGTGAAGGAGCAGATGGATACCCTTGCCAAGGATCTTAATAATCCTCAGGTAATAAATCCCACGTTCTACCTTAACTTGGAACCGATTGAAGTAGAAGGAAAATGGATCGTCTATTTTTATGTGCCTGAGAGCAGCCAGGCGCATACCTACAGAGGTGTTTATTATGACCGCAATCAGGATGGGGACTTTGCGCTTCGTAATGGTCAGCAGATAGCGGACTTGATTCTAAGGAAACAGACGGGATGTACGGAGAATCGTGTGCTCCCCTATCTGACTATGGATGACTTGGAGGAGGGACTTTTTGATGATGTGCGCAAGCGTGTGCGTCTGAGCAGGGACAACCATATTTGGGCAACGATGACCAATGAGGAAATTCTCGAATCAGCTGGCATGAGATTAAAGGATCCGAGTACTGGCTTAGAAGGATATACGTTGGCAGCTGCATTGCTATTTGGTAAAGAGAGGACGCTGACCAGCGTTGTGCCATTTTATAGGATAGATGCTTTGTGCAGGAAGGACGAAACACGTCTTTATGACGATCGGGATATCATTCATTGCAACCTGCTTCGTGCATAGATCGCCTTATGGAGTTCTGCAGGAAGCATTTGCCTGAGTGGCCGTATATCGAAGGCATACAACGACAAAGCCTTAGAGAACTGATTATGCGCGAAACCTGTCTAAACTTACTGATACATAGGGAGTATGGGGCTCGACATGAGGCTTCATTGGTGATATGGAAAGACAGGGTAGATACCAAGAATTGGAATATTCCTTTTGGATATGGGCAGATTACACTGGAAAATCTGCGTCCTCATGCAAAGAATCCTACTATCGCCAATTTCTTCGCACAATTAGGAATTGTGGAGGAACTGGGAAACGGTACGCGTACAATGTTCAAGTATGTTCCGCTGATTTCCGGAGGTGTTAACCCTGTTATTAAGGAAGAGGACGAGTTTACGGTGAGCATACCTTACCTTGGTGAAGAGATTGGCAACAAACCGACAGTAAACCACCCACAAACCACCCACAAACCACCCACAAACCACCCACAACGGATTGTGCTTAGCTTGCTGGAAGAGGGGGACAAGAGTATTGCCGAGTTGATGGAAGCATGCGGTTATAAGGATAAGAGAAGTTTCCGTAACTCTGTTCTTAACGCTTTAATTAGCAACAAGATGATTGCTATGACTCATCCTGAGAATCCGAATCACAGAAACCAACGGTATGTAAAGGTTTAAAGCAAAGATGCGTTTCTGCATTTATTATTCTACTGAAATAGCGTAATTTTTGAAATATAATAATGTAGGCATGACCGTTTGGGTCATGCCCTAATCCGTATATACATCATGGAAGAAAGAAAAATGATTTACTTGTGTCTGGCGCACATGTCGGAGACGGGGGAGGAAAAGAAGTATGTGAAGGAGGCATTCGATACTAATTGGGTGGTGCCTATGGGGCCTAATGTGAATGCATTTGAACACGATCTCGAAGAGTTCGTGAACCATAACCTTGGCGATGACCTTAACCGTAAGGTGGTGTGTCTTTCGGCTGGAACGGCGGCGGTGCATTTGGCTTTGTTGGCGTGTGGTGTCGGGCAAGGGGATGAGGTGATAGTGCAGTCGTTTACCTTCTGCGCTTCGTCACACCCGATTACTTACCTTGGTGCTACACCTGTGTTTGTTGATTCTGAACCTGAAACTTGGAACATGGACCCTGTGCTGTTGGAGAAGGCAATTATTGACCGTAAAGAGAAGACGGGACGCTATCCTAAGGCTATTGTGCCTGTGGCTCTTTATGGCATGCCGTATCAGATTGACAGGATTATGGAGATTGCCAATAAATATAGTATTCCTGTCATAGAGGATGCCGCCGAAGGCTTGGGTTCTCGATTTAATGGGCAGGTGTTAGGTACATTCGGTAGGTTTGGTGTGCTGTCGTTCAATGGCAACAAGATGATAACTACTTCTGGCGGTGGTGCGCTTATCTGCCGCAATGCTGAGGATGCGAATACCATCATGTGGTATGCTACGCAGGCGCGTGACGCTTATCCTTATTATGAGCATACTGCCATTGGTTATAACTACCGTATGAGCAATGTGTGTGCTGGTATCGGTCGTGGACAGATGACGGTGCTGAATGACCATATTGCACATCATAAGCATGTGCAGGAATTGTATAAGGAGTTGCTGAAGGATGTCGAGGGCGTTACTCTTCACGAGCAGCCAGCAGATCCTCGATATGATTCCAACTTCTGGCTTTGTGCTGCTACGCTGGATGCCGATGTGAAGATTAAGGGGCAGGAGAATGCGTATAAGGAGGTTATCAAGACTGCCGTGGGCGGTGCTGCTGGAGTCATCAAGGCAGTGGATAGTGCCACTACGGATTGTCAGCCGAATGAGAATGTGGAGGCATTGCGTGTGTTCATGCTTAACAAGAAGGTGGAGTGCCGTCCTGTGTGGAAGCCGATGCACAAGCAGCCGGTTTATAAGGATGCTCCTGCATACGTGAATGGTGTGTCGGAGTCGATATTCAAGGTTGGCTTCTGTCTGCCTGCCGGTCCGTATGTTACAGATGATGATGTGCGATACATCGTTGATTGCATAAAGGAGGCGATAGCCGCTGAACGAAAATAATGGATTAAAGAACTAAAGTTGGCGGTTTGTGCTGACGATTATGAAGCATAAGGCAATCTCATTAGCGAAAGGGATATGGGCGTTTTGTTCATATCTTTTTTGGCCAAGAAGGAGATTTTGATTAATGATTTGATAGTTTTTGCATGCTGAGAGATTATCAGATAGATATATGTTCACGTGTGCGTGAAGCATTCGTGCAGCATCGTAGTGTGATGGTGCAGATGCCCACAGGAACTGGGAAAACGGTGGTGCTTACTTCGTTTTTGAATGAAGAATTAAGAATGAAGAATGAAGAATGGGAAAATGAGGAATTGGGAAATGAAGAATTAAGAATGAAGAATGAAGAATGGGAAAATGAAGAGTTAAGAATTAAGAATGAGGAATTAAGAATTAAGAATGAAGAAGTGGGCGGCGCGAGGGTTCTTATTGTGGCGCACAGGAGGGAACTCATTGAGCAGATTAAGGCGACTATAAAAAGGATGGGGGTTGACGACAGGAGTGTTGTCGTTGAATCTATTCAGACGATATCGAGAAGATTGGCGCAGCATCGTGCGGGCGAGACGCTCACACTCCCAGTATGGAACTTTTCTCTCATCGTCATCGACGAGGCGCATCATGCGTTGGCTAAGACATATCGATTGCTTTGGGAGGCATGGCCGGAAGCTAAGTTCTTGGGATTGACAGCTACGCCTTGCCGACTGAATGGCAGCGGATTCACGGATTTGTTTGATGTGCTGCTTTGCTCATTGAGCGTACCAGAGTTTATCAGAAAGGGTGTATTGGCTTCGTTTGACTATGTGAGCATCAACGAGGGAAGTTGCCAACAACGGCTCATTGACTCGCTGAAGAAACGAGGGGCGGACGGTGACTATCAGGTGAAGGAAATGAACGAGGTGCTGAACAGGAGCGTCAGCATAGAAAAGCTGTACGACTGCTATGCCTCGTTTGCCAAAGGGAAGAAGGGCATCGTCTATGCGGTGAGCATTGAACATGCACATAACATCGCGGAATATTACGAACGGAAGGGAATAAGGGCAGTCGCCATCAGCGCGAAGACTCCTGCCAAAGAACGAGCAGCATTGCTCGAACAGTTCCGTGAGGGTAAGGTGCAAATGCTGGTCAATGTTGACATTTTCTCCGAAGGCTTCGACTGTCCCGACGTGGAGTTCATACAGTTGGCTCGTCCTACGCTGTCGTTGGCGAAGTACCTACAGATGGTGGGGCGAGGACTTCGACCGCACAAGGACAAGGATTATTGCGTGATACTCGACAACGTGGGGCTTGTACGTCTGTTCGGGCTTCCTACCCGCTGCTGGAACTGGCATTCCGCCTTTGAGGGAAGGCTGAATGTAATTAAAGGATTAAAGAATGAAAGGATTAAAGGGCAACACGTCTCCTTGCCCATGAACATTGCCTCGTCACCTCTGACTCCGGAGCAACCATCCGAGTATTCCTTGGTTGTAGGTCACGAGCAGTTGGAGGAATTGATAAGGTATTCAGAGCTGGAGGAATGGAATGAGCGGAATGGCATCGTGGAGGAGGAAACAGAGTCGTTCCGAGATGAAAGCTGCCGACTATGGGGATTGAAGCGTGGAGGTAAAGTGGTTGTCGAGCCGTCGTTTCTGAGGGTTTTCAATATCAAGGACGGACTTGCTGCCGTGCGTTTGAAGGACATGCGTCTGGCGGTAATAGACATGTCGGGTACGTTGGTCAGGACACTCGGCAAGGGCTTGTCAGCACGTGTGTGCAACAAGGATTTCGTTGAGGTGGTCAGACAGAACGATAATGACTATATCGACTTGCTGAACGGGCAGGTGTATTTCGAGTTGCCTGAGATTGTGTCAACCAAGGAGCCGAGAGTTATTTGTACCAAATCCGACGGCAAGGTGCTTCGCCTTAAAGATCAATTCATCTATGGTGCAATAAAAGATATAGATGAATATGAATATTTTTATATGATATACACGTCGAGATACAGGGGCGATGTGGACAACTATGCAGTAGATACGGACACGCTGATAGTATTGAAGGGCGATGACGAGCGTGCCTACTGGCTGTATGATGTTCAAGATGATGGCAGTATCGACGTTATTGACCGCTCCGGCAACTGCTATCGTGTGATGCGTGACGGTAGGAAAGAGAAGCTTAACCGCTGCTTCGTTCTTGAGAGTAGCTTGACCTTGCTGAAGGAAATAGCAAATCAGTACAAGAAAGAGGGTAGGGAATCCGATAGGCTTTCAGAATGGAAATACCGCAATGCCGTTCTATACCGACGCATCTCAGGCAAGTTGGAGGGTATGAGGAAGAGATAATTCTATAACACCATAGGATTTAAGATGTAAGCAGCCGCATATATTCATCGTACGATATGTGTTTCCCGCCCATTGATAGGAGATGTGGCGTTTCGAACTGACAGTCGATGAATATGCCGTTGTTGGCTGCCATGGTTTGGGCAAGATGTATGAGGGCAAGCTTTGAGGCGTTGGGAACCAACGAGAACATGCTTTCGCCAAAGAAAGCATTGCGAAGAGTTATGCCATATAAGCCTCCAACGAGTTTCCTGCTGCCATTAGTAGTGTTTTGCAGCTCCCAAACCTCAACACTCGTAGCATAGCCAAGGTTGTGCAGTTTGGTATATGCTTTTATCATGTCGCTGCCAAGCCATGCTCCATATTCCTGATTACGACCTGCGGCAGTGGAACACCCACGAATGACTCCGCAGAAATCCTGGTTTATGGTTGTTAGGTATTTTTGCTGACGTATGAGTTGCCTCATGGAGTGGCTGATATGGATGTCATTGGGGAAAATGACAAATCGGTCAAGTGGGCAATACCAGTGAGGTTCTTCGTTGCAGCGAAAAGAGAACCAAGGGAATATACCATAGCTATATGCCAGCAAGAGGCGATTGACCGAAAGGTCGCCTCCTACGGCAATAAGCCCATTCTCCTCACCTTCGTGAGGGTCGGGAAACCATAAATCATTATCCAATAGATAGACAGCCATCCTTAAAGTCTATTTTTGTCTTTCCCCCTTGTCTTAATGTTCCGAACAAGATTTCGCGCATCAGTAGCGGCTTAAGCTTTTGTGATATTACGCGGTCAAGCTCGCGTGCGCCATACTCAGCCGTGAATCCCTTGTTGAGGATATAGTCGAAAGCCGTTTGGCTCAGTGTCATCTTTACTTTCTTGACTTCCAGCTTGGCGTCGAGTTCACGGAGCTTCTTTTGCAGAATGAGTGACGCCATTTGTCGGTTCATGTCGTGGAAGACCACGGCACCTGAGAGTCGATTCAGAAATTCGGGTTTAAAGGTCTTCTTTACCTGCTTCATCATTGCGTCGCCTCGGCTGACGTTGCCGTTGAAGCCTATGGAACCTTGTGAGGCATACTGTGCACCAGCATTGGAGGTCATGATGATAATGACGTTGCGGAAGTCGGCGTGGCGACCTTTGTTGTCGGTCAGTCGGGCATAATCCATGACCTGAAGCAGTATGTTGTAGATGTCCTGATGTGCCTTCTCTATTTCGTCGAGGAGGAGGACGCTGTTGGGCGACTTGCGTATGGCATCGGTAAGCAATCCGCCATCCTCATAGCCAATATATCCTGCCGGTGAGCCAATGAGCTTTGCCACGGAGTGCTTCTCGGCAAATTCGCTCATGTCGAAACGCACCATCTCAATGCCAAGTTCCCTTGCAAGCACACGTGCCACTTCTGTCTTTCCAACGCCAGTAGGTCCGACGAAGAGCAATGATGCAAGTGGCTTGTTGTCGTCGAGCAAACCTGCACGTGACATCTGAACCGCCTCGACAACCTGACAGATGGCCTCGTCCTGTCCGTAAATCTGTGACAACATGCGTGGTGCGAGGTCTTCCAACTTGCGGTAGTCGTTGTCTTCGGCTACAGCCAAGGCATCGACCTTGCACATTCTCGACAAAACGTCGGCGATTTCCTTCTTGCCAATTTCGGCTTTTTGCCGCTCAATTTCCATGGCTGCTCCTGCCTCGTCGATAAGGTCTATTGCCTTGTCGGGAAGGAAGCGGTCGTTGATGTGTTTGGCACTGGCTTCGACGGCAAAGGATATTGCCTCGTCGGTGTATTTCACATTGTGGAATTCCTCGTATCTTGGTTTCAACTGTTTCACGATGTTCACTGTCTCAACAACAGAAGGCTCGGGTATGTCAATCTGTTGGAAGCGGCGTACAAGACCTTTGGAGCGTGAGAAATGCTTGTTGTATTCCTCGTAAGTGGTTGAGCCGATGAAGCGTATAGTGCCAGATTCGAGATATGGTTTCAGCATGTTTGAGGCATCCATTGCACTGTCGCCTATTGCCCCTGCACCAACCAGGGTGTGTATCTCGTCGATATACACAATGTTGTTTCCGTTTTCTTGCTGAATGCCGTCCATGATTTGCTTAATGCGGTTCTCGAAGTCGCCTCTATATTGCGTTCCTGCCAAGAGGGTGCCGAGGTCAAGCTGATATATATGGCTATCCTTTAGTCGGGAAGGCACGTCGCCTTCCTCTATGCGTTGGGCAAGTCCCCACACCAAGGCCGTCTTTCCTACTCCCGGTTCGCCAACGTGGAGAGGATTGTTCTTGTCGCAACGGCAAAGTACCTGAATGGTGCGCGTGAGTTCCTGCTCTCTGCCTATCAGAGGGTTGTGACTCTTGTAGAGGTCGTTCATGCAGGTTACAAATTTCTTCCATGTAGCCGATGTGGCTTTCCCTTCAGTGACGTCATGTATTTCATCGTCCAGTTCGTAGAGGCTTATCAGCTGGCTCATAAAGTTGGCTTCTTCACCGTGCAAACAGTTTCTTAGGTGGAAAGCCGCCCACGATTCTTCAAGCTGCAGAATGCCCTTTACGAGATGTGGAGTGTCGATATATTGTACTCCGCTACTGAGGGCATAGTTCATGGCATTCTCAATGACCTGCGACATTTGTGTTGACAGTTCCGGTTCGTATTCAGGATTTTCCGAGTTATATTCCTTACTTTCTGGCAATTGTTCCGTCTCGTTAAGATAGAACGCCAATTTCTCGATTAGATCAAGAGGATTGTGGAACATCTCCAATGCTGTATAGAATTCGTTGTCGTCTGTCAAGGCATATAGTAGGTGTTCAGGCATGATGAATTCATGCCTGCGGCTCTTGCAGCAATCCACAGCATCGTTCAGGATGCATGTTGCCCTCTGTGTTTGTCTTATTTCTGGCATAGTAATGTTCAGTCTTCTTCTGGCTCGACGGTAAGGCGAAGTGGAAATCCTTCCTTTCGTGCCATGATTGTAGCCTTCCGTGCCTTCGACACGGCAATGTCGTATGTGTAAATGCCTACCACGGCTTTGTTTGATTGATGAACTTGCAGCATCAACGTTTGCGCCTTTGCCGGATCGAGGAAGAATACCTGTTCCAATATCATCACGACAAACTCCATGGTGGTGAAGTCGTCGTTGTGTATGATGACCTTATAACGACGAGGTTCTTGAATGTCGATGCGTTGCCGTTCCCTTATGTTCGATTGTTCCTGTGGCATAACAGTCGTTTTTTTTATGCTCGCTTCTCCTTTATGTAGCCATGACGATAGGCGTATAGAAGCTCCTTGAGGTCGTTGATTTGCGCCCTTAGTTCCATGCCTTTGTCGGTGTCGGCAACGAGCATTCGGTGAGCTGACATTTCAACAATCTGTGTCGTACTCTTGATGTCGGTGCCTCGGTTGATGGCGTCTTTTGTGGAAGTGAACGGCTCGTGCTGAACAAGTTGGAATCCGCGGCTGTGGTACACGAGGGTGTAGCCGGCGATGCCCGTCTCCTTATGGTAGGCTTCGCTGAAGCCTCCATCGATAACCATTAGTCGTCCGCCTGCCTTTATGGGGTTTTCACCCTTGGAAGCGTGTATTGGCACATGTCCGTTGATGATGTGTCGATTGCTGCCCTTGACACCAAAGGCATCGAGTATGCGGTCGCATACCTCAGCGTTGTCGCGCAGTTTAAAATAGTTTCCCTTCTCTTCCTTGTAGGTTTCGCTGTCGGTGAGGAAGTATCGCTCGAAGGTTGCCATTTTCGACTTGTCGAACAGTGGGCTGTCGCTACCGCACCAAAGATAGAGGAAATAGTCGATGGCATAATTCCGTTCATCGTTGTCGGTGTCGGAGGCGAATGCCGAGCGAATCAACATGCCGATGCGCTGCATCAGTTCTATGCCGCTGTATCGTTCGCCCTTGTATAGCTCCACTTCCTTCAGTGTTCCATCGTCGTTGAGCGGTATGGAGGCATGGAAGAGTAGGTTGCTGTTACAGATGGCGTACATGCAGCCATGACTTAGCATGGTGAAAATGTGTTTGTGCAGCTTTTCGCTTACGGCAAACGAGTGGTGCAACTTCTCCATGAGCAGCTCCTCCTCAGGAGTCAGTCGATCGGGTTCCTGCGGGTCGATGGTTGGGAACATACAGCTTGACATGGCATATTCCTTTCCGTTGATGGTGCAGACGCCACGACGGAAATCGATGTTGTTGAACATACAACGGTCGAGCATGTTCCATTCGGGATGCGACTTGAACAGTCGTGCCTCCTCCTTGAACTGGATTATGGATATGGCCTTGTGCATCTTTGCCGTCAGCTGTTGCGTCTTCTCGTCCATGTCGTTGCCACGCAGCAACTTGGGCAGAAACTCCGTGCAGGGATCGTTGGCGTACGTCTCCATTGCGAATGTTGCGAGTGGAACAAGGTTGATTCCATATCCTTCCTCAAGTGTGACAAGATTGGCATAGCGCAAAGAGAGTCGCAGCACGTTGCAGATGCAGGCGTTGTTGCCGGCGTTGGCGCCCATCCACAAAATGTCATGGTTGCCCCACTGAATGTCCCAACTGTGGTATTGCCGCATGGTGTCTAAGATGATATGTGCCCCTTGACCACGGTCGTAGATGTCGCCGAGGATGTGGAGTTGGTCGATGGCAAGGCGTTGTATGACGTTGCATAGTGCAATGATGAAGTCGTCGGCTCTGCCTGTCGTAACAATCGTATCGACAATGACCTTGACGTAAGCCGTCTTGTTAGAGTCATCGGTGCGTTCATGCAGCAGTTCCTCGATGATGTAGCTGAAATCGGCAGGAAGTGACTTGCGTACCTTGGAATGGGTGTATTTGCTGCTGACGTCGCGGCATACGCGGACGAGCTGGTGAATGGTGATATGATACCAGTCGTCGATGTCTTCCTCCGATTCCTTTACGAGTTCGAGCTTCTCTTCGGGATAGTAGATGAGCGTGCAGAGTTCTTTCTTCTCGCTCTCTCGGATTTCGCTTCCAAAGAGTTCGTTCACCTTTCGTTTGATGTTTCCCGAAGCATTCTTCAGAATGTGACGGAATGCCTGATACTCGCCGTGAAGGTCGGCAAGGAAATGCTCTGTGCCTTTCGGCAGGTTGAGAATTGCCTCAAGATTAATTATCTCAGTGCTGGCGGCAGCTACTGAGGGGAACGACTGCGATAGTAGATTAAGATAGCGCAGGTCGCCGTTGATGTCGTAATGTACAGTCGATGTCATATTTCGAGTTTCTTTAAGATAGTGTTCTTGATATGTTTTGTTCGGTTGTCGTCAAGGGGATTGACAATGAAGAAACCCTCGGGAAGGAGGGTGAAGTGCCTGACGAGCTGCATCATTCGTGCGGCAAACGTCATGAGGCGGTTTTCCGATAATAGGTAGCGCACCTCGTCTTCGTCTGTCCGAAGCCTCCAAAGCGTAGATGACAACTGTAGTATGTCGGCAATGCCGAGTGTGCGTTTCCTTGCCCTAAGGCTTAACTCCCTAATCATGTCAACGACATCGGCAGGGGCGTACATTTCTTGTTCGTCGGCTGAGGGTGTGGCAAGTCGCTGGTGTGGAGCGTCATTGTCGTAGTTGTCGGGCAAGTAGCACGCTATCATGGCAGGGCGGCAGTCGGGCAAGGTGATGCCGAGAGCGTCGGCACCGTGGCGTATGTCAACGAGGGTTGAGGTGTGGTGCCCGTAGATTTCTATTTGCCTCCAGCCGCTCTCGTCGAGTTGTTCCACTGCCTCACGTTCGGCAATCTCCAGCAGTCGCGCATCGGCAATGGTGCAAGCCTTGTAAAGCGAGTGAAGGGCGTGTGAGGTGTTGGGTTGCATGAGTTCTATGACGTTGCTGTCCATAACCTTACGGAATATGGCAAGGGTTTGTCGAGCCATTTCCTCGTCGCTGATGCTGCTTGTGAACAGTGAGCATGGTATTGTCTCAACGCGTCGTGTCCATCCGAGCCGTTGAATGTTGTTTAGCTCCATTTCTCCCATGACTATTACCGAATAGGCATCACGTACAGTGCGGCGTTGGTAGAGCATTTGCCGCGGCAAGGTCGATGTCAGCCATCGTCGCCTTGTCACCCACGGCTCAAGCTGTCCGTGCGGTGTGATGACGATGCGAGTGCGTTGGCGTCTTGCCAGGCATGTGGCAAAAGGTATGGAGTCGTGCCAACAGCCGTGAATGTCGATGATGTCGGCATGTTGTTGCGACATTTCCTTCTTGAGTTCAAGAAGTGAACCCGCGACACGACACACGACTTGCCCGTCCATCGACTTGCAGAGCGTGTCGATGTAGATAGCAGACAGTTTGTCGCCCCAGGGGTTATAATGAATGATGTTCATCGTCTGATGAAGTCATATTTGTCGCATCTTGAGTGCTTTATTCTTAGTAAGAGGTTTCGCCACATCATGAAAGTCTCCAGGAACGGGATTTTCCATGCGCCGATGTCCTCTCCGGCAGCTTGCATCGCTTTATGGCTGACAGTGAGGCGCAGCGCATAATTGAGCAACAGGGATAGAAAGGCTGCTATGGTGATGATGTGGAGTTGCAGTAGTGATGAGATGACTATCGCCGCAATCTGGACCGTGAGGTTCAGATGGAGTGCGAGAGCATCGATGAAGGTCATCATGGAATGGTGGAAACCATGACTCAGATGCTTGCATGTCTCGATGTGGTAGAGATGGTCGTTGAGCCATGTCTTTTTCGATGGGGCGTCTTGTGTCAAGGTCGCCTCTGGCTCGTTAGCCACTGACGTGCGGCAACGCTCGCCATACTCGTTTGCAAGGAAATCGTATTCTCCGCGCAGATATTTAAGGCTGTTGAGGAAGCCGTTGCTCTCGATGAACAACCGATGGCGGAACATCATGTTGCTGCCACAGTAGGCGTAAGCCATGCGGCACTGGGCTTCACGTGCCTGTCGCCACCAACGTACAAGGCGGTCGAGGCGTTCATAGTCGGTCGCCGTATTGTCGTAGCGCGTTGCTCCGAGAATGAGGTCGGTGTCTGTGGTGGCATGTGCCGCCATTGTGGCCAGCCAATGGCTGTCGGCAGGGCGACAGCTGGCGTCGGTGAATAATATCCAGTCGTATTTTGCTGCCTTCACGCCTATTGTCAGCGCCAGTTTCCTGCGGCTGATGTAGTGGCTTGAGTCGGGAATGAAGGTTGTGTAGAGATTGCTGAATTTGTTTTTCAGTCTTTTGAAGGTTTCGGAGGTGTCTTCGGTTGATGCTTCGTCAACCACAACCACCTCAAATTTGCCGTCGTATTCCTGGCTTAGAAAATAAGGAAGGTTGCGCTCCACCTCCTCCTCACAGTCATGAACTGCGAGTACGATGGAGATGGAGGGCAACGTCGTGTTGTCGTTGTTCTTTTCCTCGTCTGTTTCCTTCGGCCTTCTGATGAGAGGCGTGATGAAGGCGGTCGCTATGCCAAGTACGAGCAGAACGCAACAAACGGTTATTGTAAGAGTGTCGAAAATCAATTCTTCAAATATTTAAGTTGACAAGTGAACGAGTGAACAAGTTGACTGGGTTTGTCATCAACAGTTCTTGTGCTTTTGACTTGCGAATATCGTTCTTTTACAGTTCTTCGTCAGTGTAGCCTTTCGGCAGCTGACGGCAGTTGTATTGCGAAGCCATGATTTCGCCGTAAGCTCCGGCAGAGCGCATGGCAAGCAAGTCGCCTCGACGAGTCGTGTTGAGCTCTATTTGCTTGGCAAAGACGTCGCTCGACTCGCAGATAGGACCTACCACATCGTATGTCTCGGGAGCTTCGTCGCTCGTGATGTTCTCTATCTTGTGGTATGCCTGATAGAGGGCAGGACGAATGAGGTCGGTCATGCCGGCATCAACGATGGCAAACTTCTTCACCTCGCCTTGCTTGATGTAGAGCGTGCGGGTGATGAGCGAACCACACTGTCCGACAACAGAACGGCCAAGTTCGAAGTGGAGTTTCTGACCTGGACGAAGGCGAAGGTGCTTGCTGTATGTGTCGAACAGCGCCTTAAAGTCAGGCACAGGCACACGGTTGGGGTGTTCGTAGTCGATGCCAAGACCACCGCCGACATTGATGTTGTCAACCTTGATGTGTTCGCGTTCAAGCTCTGCCTGAAGGTCGTTGACGCGATTGCAGAGCGCGATGAAGTCGCCCATGTCGAGAATCTGCGAACCTATGTGGAAATGGAGTCCTACGAACTCAACATTCTCCATTACCTCGGCTTTTCTGATTACGGGAACCATGTCGCACATGGCAATGCCAAACTTGTTTTCGGCAAGTCCTGTGGTGATGTTGGCGTGGGTGTGGGCACCAACGTTGGGGTTGATGCGGAACGCCACGTTAGCCTTCTTTCCTTTTGCTGCCGCAAGGCTGTCGATGACCTCAAGCTCTGCAAGGCTCTCTACGTTGAAGCAGAAGATGCCGTTGTCAAGGCCGAGATTTATCTCCCAGTCGCTCTTGCCGACACCGGCATAGACGATGCCTGACGGATTGAAGCCGGCCTTTATTGCCGCTTCTATCTCTCCGCCGCTAACGCAATCTACTCCCAAGCCGGCTTCGCGAATGATGCGCAGCAGGGTGGGGTTGGCATTGGCTTTCACTGCATAGTGTACCACGAAGTTCTCGTGGCGTCCTGCCTCTTCGTTGATGGTGCGCAGCGTAGTGCGCAGCAACTCTGTGTCGTAGTAGTAAAATGGTGTCCTGATGTTCTGGAACTTTTCTACTGGAAATTGACCTTTCATGTGTTTGTATTTTGTAGTGGTTGTTGTGAATTACTTGTTGAACAGTGTGTCGCTGAGGCTTTGCAGGGCGCGTTTCTTGTCGCTCTCCTTTATGAGGAAGGAGATGTTGTAGTTGCTTCCACCGTAAGAAATCATGCGCACGGGGATGTTCTTCATCGCCTCGGTGGCAAGAGTTTCGAAGCCGACATTGCTCCAGTCGAGGTCGCCAACGACGCAGATGATGCACATGTCTTTGTCAACGGTTACCGTGCCGTATTTCTTCAGTTCATCGACAATCTCGTCAAGACGGCTTGGGTTGTCGATGCTCATTGATACGCCTACCTCAGAGGTGCATACCATGTCGATGGCTGTCTGATAGCTCTCGAATATTTCAAACACCTTGCGTAGGAAGCCTGTGGCGAGCAACATGCGGCTGCTCTTTATCTTGATGGCTGTGATGTTGTCCTTTGCGGCAACGGCCTTTATCTTGCCCTTCTCGGTGTAGTTGCTTACCGTGGTGCCTTCAGCCGTTGGCTCCATGGTGTTGAGAAGGCGAACGGGAATGCCTGCAAACTTGGCTGGCTGGACACAAGTGGGGTGGAGAATCTTTGCGCCGAAATAGGCAAGCTCGGCAGCTTCCTCAAAGTGAAGCTGGTGTACAGGTTCGGTTTTGTCAACAACGCGTGGGTCGTTGTTGTGCATTCCGTCGATGTCTGTCCATATCTGAATCTCCTCGGCGTTGATGGCTGCACCAATGAGCGATGCGCTGTAGTCGCTACCGCCGCGTAGCAAGTTATCAACCTCGCCGTAGGCGTTGCGGCAGATGAATCCCTGCGTGATGTAAACTTGTGCACCCTTATTCTCGTCAAGAACAGCGGCGAGCTTCTCCTTGATGTATGTTGGATCCGGCTCCGCATTCTTGTCTGTGCGCATGAAGTCGAGAGCGGAAAGCAGCGTTGCCTTTATGCCTTGCTCTTTCATGTAGTTGGCTATCATGTTGGTGCTCATGATTTCGCCTTGGGCAACTATGCTCTTCTCCTCAAAGCTGGTGAAGAGTTCCTTGGTGAAAGAGCGCAGATACTTGAACACGTCAATGAGGAAGGTGCGTGTCGTGTCCTTCCATTCCTGTGTGGAATAGAGTTCCTCAACGTGCTGCATGTATTTCTCTTCGAGCTTGTTGATGACTTCGTTTGCACCCTCTGGATTCTTTTTGTAGAGATAGTTGGAAATCTCAACAAGAGAGTTGGTCGTGCCTGACATTGCAGAGAACACGACGAATACTGGTTCACCTGAAGATGTTACAAGTTTTGTCACGTCCTTCATTCTGGCAGGTGTGCCTACTGACGTGCCTCCAAATTTCATTACTTTCATATACCTTGTCTTTTTTTAGTTATTCTTCTTTTTATTAACTTTTTCATGGAGTTCAGTCGAAATCCATTTTTATCTTGTTGTAATCGTTCGTTACCTCCTCAAGATTGCCTTCCGTACAACGGTAAACGATGCCTGGGTACTTATCGAGCAACGGCAGGTTGTGGGTACTCATAACCACTGAAGTTCCTGTCTGTGATATCTCGCGTAGCAGGCGAATGATGTTTTCTGCCGTTTCTGGGTCGAGGTTTCCCGTTGGCTCGTCGGCTATTATTATCTTCGGCTTGTTGAGGATTGAGCGTGCTATTGCTATGCGTTGCTGTTCGCCTCCTGAGAGTTCATGGGGCATGTTGTCGATCTTGTCGTCCATTTCTACCTCGGCAAGAACCTCGTGGATGCGAGCTTCTATCTCATCCTTCTTCTTCCATCCTGTTGCCTTGAGCACAAACTCCAGATTGCGGCGCACCGTCCTGTCGCCAAGAAGTTGAAAGTCTTGGAAGATGATGCCCATTTGTCGGCGAAGGGAGGGTATGTACTTCCTTTTCAGCAACTTGATGTCGTGGTTGAGCACGACGGCCTTTTCCGCCTCAACGATGTCAAGTTCGAAATACATCGTCTTTAGCAGCGAACTCTTGCCGGTTCCTACCTTGCCTATGAGGTATATGAACTCGCCGTCGTTAACATTGAAGTTGACGTTCGATAGTATCGGCTTGCCGTCGGTTTGACGTATGTTTACGTTTTTATATTCAATCAGCATAATGCAAACGAATTAAGAGTTAAGAGTTAAAAATTAAGAATTAAGAATTAAAAATTAAGAATTAAGCGTTAGGGGTTGCTGTGCTAACTTTCTGCCTTTAATCTTCAACCTTTAATTTTCAATTTTCAACCTTCAACATTCAATCTTCTCAATGCTTGTGCCAGTTGGGGTCGTGGCGTACTTGAAGCTCCTTTGCCAAGTCTTCGATGCGCAAGCCCTTGCTGGTGAGCAGCACGATGAGGTGATAGAGCATGTCGGAGCCTTCGTATATGAGTCGCTCGTTGGTGCCGTTGCATGCCTCTATTACGGCTTCGAGGGCTTCCTCACCCACCTTCTGCGCCATGCGGTTCAATCCGTCCTTGAAGAGCGACGTGGTGTAGCTGCCTTCCGGCATCTCTTCGTGGCGGCGGTTGATGAAGTCTTGCAGGAACGTGAGGAACAGCAGAGGGTTCTTCTCGTTTGTCTCGCCCCAGCAAGTGTCGCTTCCTGTGTGGCAAGTAGGTCCTTGCGGATTTGCCTTTACGAGCAGAGCGTCGTTGTCGCAGTCAACCTTTATGTCAACCAGGTTGAGGAAGTTGCCCGATGTCTCGCCCTTTGTCCAAAGGCACTGTCTTGAACGGCTGTAGAAAGTCACGCGCTTTGTCTCGACGGTCTTGTCGAAAGCCTCTTTGTTCATATATCCCAGCATCAGCACTGTCTTTGTCGTTGCGTCCTGTACTATGGCTGGAACAAGGCCGCCCATCTTTTCAAAATCAATTGTCATATCTGTTTTCTTTTAAATTCTTACGTTAATGCCTTCTCCCCTAAGGTATTGTTTCAGCTCTTGGATTGGTATCTCGCCGAAGTGGAACACGCTTGCGGCAAGGGCTGCATCGGCGTGGCCTACGGTAAACGCATCGCGGAAATGCTCTTTCTTGCCTGCTCCACCGCTCGCTATGACGGGAATGGAGAGCTTGTCGGCAAGGCGTGCGAGTGCGTCGTTGGCGTAGCCGTCCTTCACGCCGTCGTGGTTCATGCTCGTGAACAGTATTTCGCCTGCGCCGCGCTCCTGTGCCTCGTGTGCCCATTCAAAAAGCCCGCGTTCGGTGCGTTCGCGACCGCCTTTAAGGTAGCAGTGCCAACCGTCGCTGTCGTGGCGTGCATCGATGGCGCACACGCACACTTGGCTGCCAAAGCGTCGGGCTATCTCGTCGATAAGTTCAGGTCGCCTTATGGCTGCACTGTTGACGCTCACCTTGTCGGCACCAGCATAGAGCAGACGCTCAACGTCAGAGAGCTCGTTGATGCCTCCTCCTACCGTGAACGGAATGTTTATCTCTGCCGCAACGCGAGTCACCATGTCGGTGAAAGTCTTGCGCCCCTCGAAGCTCGCCGTAATGTCGAGATAGACGAGTTCGTCGGCACCTGCCTCGCTGTATGCCTTGCCAAGCTCGACGGGGTCACCAGCCTTTCGCAGGTTTACGAAGTTTGTGCCTTTTACGGTTTCGCCGTCCTTGACGTCGAGGCAGGGTATTATTCGTTTTGCAAGTCCCATATTATATATAATAAGGTGTAAATACTATTGTCGTTTGCTCCAATCGAGGAGTTCGTCGAGGTTTATCCTGCCTTCGTAAATCGACTTGCCGAACACTACGGCGGGTATTCCTCTTTTGTTGAGTTCGTAGATGTCTTCCGCTTTCGACACACCGCCGCTGGCAATGAGGTGAATGTCGGGGTAGGCAGCCATGATTTGCGAATAGAGTTCAACGGCTGTTCCTCCCAACATTCCGTCGCGCGAAATCTCAGTGCACAGCACTGTCTTCACGCCGTGCTCCACATAGCGCGCAAGGAACGGCAGCAGCTCGGCGTCGGAGTCTTCCTTCCAGCCGTTGATTGAAATCTTGCCGTTGCGCACGTCGGCTCCGAGAATGATCTTGTCGGCGCCGTACTTGTCAAGCCAACCGTCGAAGAGGTCGGGTGCGCTGATTGCCACTGAGCCGATGGTCACCATTGCCGCTCCGTTGTCGAAAGCCTTTTCAATGTCGTCGTCGGTCTTTATGCCACCGCCGAAATCCACCGTGAGGCGTGTCTGCGTGGTGATGCCTTTCAGTGCTTCGACATTGACGATGTGGCGCGACTTCGCTCCGTCGAGGTCAACAATGTGCAGACGCTCGAAGCCTTTGTCCTCCAACATTCGCGCCATATCCACAGGGTCGCCATACACGGTCTTGGTGTCGTAGTCGCCCTTTGTCAGTCGGACACATTTGCCGTCGATGATGTCAATAGCTGGAATTAGTTCTATCATGTCTTGACTCCGTTGTTTATAAGTCGATGAAATTCTGCAATATTCTCGCTCCTACGCTTCCGCTTTTCTCGGGGTGGAACTGTGTGGCATAGAAGTTCGCCTTGCCGAGTGCTGCACTGTAGGGTTGAATGTAATCTGCCGTGGCAATGGTGTCGGCGCAGAGTGGGACGTAGTAGCTGTGTACGAAATAGACGTATTCGTCGCCATTGAATCCCTTGAACAGCGGCGACTTCGTGTCGGTGATTTGGTTCCAACCCATTGCCGGCACTTTTTCCTCGTGGCGAGTGGGGTTGAATCGCTTCACGTCAGCGTCGAAGATTCCGATGCAATCCACGTCGCCTTCTTCAGAGTGGCGGCAGAGAAGCTGCTGCCCGACGCAAATGCCGAATACCGGCTGCCGAAGGTCGCGTATCACCTCGTCGAGTCGGCGTGCCTTCAGGTATTCCATTGCGCTTCGTGCCTCGCCCTGTCCCGGAAATATCACCTTGTCGGCGCTGATGAGCCTTTCGGTGTCGTCGGTGAGGTCGGGTTCTATGCCCATTCTCCTCAAGGCGTTGACTACCGAATAGATGTTGCCGGCATTGTATTTTACTATTGCGATGTTCATCTCTTTTTTTTTCTAACTGAAGATTATTGTCTTGTTGTGGTATGTGAGTATCTTCCTCTCGATGTGTTTTTTGACGGCACGCGAGAGAACGATCTTTTCCAGGTCGCGACCTTTGAGGACGAGACTCTCGGGAGTGTCCTTGTGGGTTATTCTCACAACGTCTTGCTCGATGATTGGCCCTGCGTCGAGTTCTGCCGTGACGTAGTGGCTTGTGGCACCGATGATTTTCACGCCGCGCTCCCATGCCTGATGGTATGGCTTTGCGCCGATGAAGGCTGGAAGGAACGAGTGGTGAATGTTGATGATGTGGTTGGGATACGACTTTATCATGTCGTCGCTGATGATTTGCATGTAGCGTGCAAGGACGATGAAGGTCACCTTCTCCTTTGCCAGCAGTTCCTTTTCCGCTTGCTCAACCTCTGCCTTGTTTGAATGGTCTTTCTTTATTGACCAAACATGGAATGGAATGTTGAACTGCTCGCCGACGTAGCGTAGGTCTTCGTGATTGCTTACTATACAAGGTATCTCTACGTCAAATTCTCCCGCCTTGTAGCGTGCAAGCAAATCGTAGAGGCAGTGACTCATCTTGCTGACAAAAATTGCCATTCGTGGCTTTACATCGTTGAAGTAAAGGCTGCACGTCATTGAGTATTTCTGGGCGTACAGTGTATCGAGATATTCCTTTATCTTTTCGCGTGGAATGAGGAAATTGTCAAGCTCCCATTCCATTCGCATGAAGAATATGCCGTCCTGCCTATCTACATACTGGTCGAGATAGACAATGTTTCCTTGATTGTCTGTGATGAATCGGGTCATCTCTGAGATTATCCCTGGTTGGTCGGGACAATGTAAAAGAAGAATTGCTGTCGGTTTCATTACCTTCTTGTTTACGTTGGTTCTATTCATTTTCTTTGTTGTCGCCTGAGCGTAGTATTATCGATGTCGCACCGATGGTGAACAGCGTGCCGTCGTCGATGACTCGGCGCTCGCGGTCGCCGAGTATGTCGTTATCGACAAACGTTCCTGTGTAGCTTGGCCCGTCGCGGAGGGTGTATTTCAGCCGTCCGCGCTTGTCGCGACTAACGTTTATTGTGCAGTGGTTGATGTCGATGCTTGGATCGTTTGTCTCGATGGGGAGGGTGGTGGAACTGCCTTTCATGTAGCGCCCTATGGTGTTGTCGCCCATTTTCAATGGCAACACTTGCTTGTAGTGAAAAACGTTCTCGATAACCACGAGAGAGCCAACGCCGTTTTCGTTGGCGTTCTCGTCTGGCTCTTCTTCCTTCTGGGTGTTGCGCAGTTTTGAGGTGCCTATGCGAATGGCGAATTCCTTGCCACATTCATTGCACTTGAATACGAGCGATAGGCCTTCAGTGTATTTCGTTTCGTCGAATGTGATGAAATTGTCACATTTCGGACATCTTACTCTCTTCATTTCCGTTGTCAGTGTGTCATTTTGTAAATCCAAGCTTGTTCGAAGTATTTGTTACCCCTTACAATCTTCAGTTCCTGAAGTGCTTGCTCTTCGGTGTCGTATCGTCCATAGACGACTCTTACCACCTTATTATTAATATATGTGTATGACTTGTCAAGTCCTTCCTTCTTCAATGTCTTGACAAAGTTGTCGGCTCCTCTCATGGTGACTTGGCTTGCCAATACGATGCAGAATGTAGGCGATTTCTTCGTTGTGTCGGCTACGTTGACGTCTGCCTTTGCCTTCTGTGCGGAGTCGAGCCTTGACTTGCTCATGGCCTCCACGGCCTTCTTTACCTTGTCGTCGGCATTGCCTTTCACTTCTCCCTTCGGGTTCTTGTGCGTGTCGAGGTCGGCTATCTTTGTCAATAGCCCTGTGCCGATGTCGCTAACAAACATCTTTCCCTCGATGCTGTTGGTAACGGGAGTCGACAAAATGAAGAACGCCACGATGGTTGCCGCTGCCACGGCAATGTTTCTTATCCACGACACCTTGATGCTGATGGTTCTTTCCGATTCGTCAAATTCATCGAACGTCTCGGCATCCTGTACGGCTTCGTCGGTTTCATGCTCAAGGCCGTTCTCCGTTACGGGCGCTTCCGCTTGCTCGGGAATGATGCCCATGGGGTGGGGCAGTTTCTGCACGGGTTTCGATTCGGGCTTGTTCTGGGAGCTCTCGGATAATAGTTTCTTCATTTCGAAAGTCCCCAATCCATACAGTTCCGGGGTAAGTATGCCTGCCTCGCACGGTTCAAAGACGATGTCGCCTGTATCGTTGATGTACAGGTTTCCTATGTTCTTCAGTGCGTATATTCCTGCTTCGAATAGTTTTTCCCTTAGTTGGTCAACCTCTTGCGTAATGATTCGTTGAGCTTCTGGATAGCTTATGTCGTAAGCCTCGACATAGGATTGAGCCAAAAGGGAGTCGTTGATGTTCTTCAAGTGTGGATTGAATCCAAGCGTACGGATTGGTGGCAAGAACGAAAATTCGCTCTCGTCATATCTTGCTTCGACATGGTGAGCCACGAAACCTCCAAAATTGGGCACAATGACACAGTCGTTGTCAAGCAAAAGTATCTCTATATGTCTGTCTAATTGAATCACGAGTGCAAAATTACTCCATTTTTTCGAGAAAACCAAATAAAAATAGGTCTAAAATGATATTATTTCATCAAAATAGTTTCTCATGTCATTTTAAATTGCTACATTTGCACGATGAAAACAGAAAAAATGCAGAAATGGAATACATAGAAACGGAAATTAAGGGGGTATTCATTGTTCAGCCGAAAGTGTTTCTCGACCAAAGAGGATACTTTTTCGAGGCATGGAAGAAGGAAGAGTTCCAAAAACATGCAGGAAACGTTGAGTTCGTGCAGGACAATGAGTCGAAATCCACCTATGGAGTACTACGTGGATTGCATTATCAAAAGGGTGATGCCGCACAGGCAAAGCTGGTGCGTGTAATTAAGGGAACGGTGGTTGACGTCGCCGTAGATTTGAGACGTGACAGCGACACCTTTGGAAAGCATGTGATGGTGGAGTTGAGCGAGGCGAACAAGCGCCAGCTGTTCATACCGCGAGGCTTCGCACATGGGTTCCTCGTCTTGAGCGATGAGGCCATTTTCACTTATAAGGTTGATAATGTATATGCGCCACAGGCGGAGGCGAGCATCAGGTTTGACGACCCGGAGCTTGCCATTGAGTGGCCGATAGATATGGATAAGGTTCAAACAAGCGAAAAGGATCTTCATGGTGTGGCTTTTTCTGATGCTGATTGTTTTTAGAATGTAAAACTAATTAAGTGAATAAATATGAATATTGCAATAGTTGGAACGGGATATGTAGGATTGGTATCGGGAACTTGTTTCGCTGATACGGGTGTGAACGTGACATGTGTTGACGTTGACGAGAAGAAGGTAGAAAGACTTAATAACGGTGAAATTCCTATCTATGAACCAGGGCTTGACGAGCTCGTGGCAAAGAATGTCAAGGCTGGAAGACTTAGGTTTACGTCTGACCTTGCATCTATTCTCAATGAACAGGAAATCGTGTTCTCGGCTGTAGGTACACCGCCTGATGAGGACGGAAGCGCCGACTTGAAATATGTTCTTCAAGTGGCAAGGACAATAGGTAAAAATCTTAATAAATATCTCGTGGTCGTAACAAAGAGTACAGTTCCAGTGGGAACTGCAAAACTCGTGCGTGAGGCCATACAGGAAGAGCTTGACAAACGTGGAGTGGACATAAACTTCGACGTTGCCAGCAACCCTGAATTCCTAAAGGAAGGCAATGCCATAAAAGACTTCATGTCGCCTGACAGAGTGGTAGTGGGAGTGGAGAGCGAAAAAGCGAAAAAGACTTTAACGAAACTCTATAAACCTTTCCTTATCAACAATTTCCGAGTGATATTCATGGATATTCCTTCGGCAGAGATGACCAAGTATGCCGCCAACTCCATGCTCGCAACTCGTATCTCATTCATGAACGACATCGCTAACCTTTGCGAGCTTGTAGGGGCAGATGTGAACATGGTGCGTGCAGGCATCGGCTCTGACACTCGCATCGGCAGAAAGTTCCTTTATGCAGGTTGCGGATATGGAGGCTCGTGCTTCCCGAAAGACGTTAAGGCGCTGATAAAAACTGCTGACAAGGCTGGCTACTCTATGGAGGTGCTGAAAGCGGTAGAACGCGTTAATGAAAGACAGAAACACATACTCTTTGAGAAGCTGCAAAAGGTGTATCCGGATGGACTCAAGGGGAAGACAATTTCGCTTTGGGGACTTTCGTTCAAGCCGGAAACCGACGACATGCGCGAGAGTACGGCACTGGTGGTAATCGACCGACTGACAGAGGCTGGGTGCAACATTCGCGCCTACGACCCTGTGGCTATGGACGAGTGCCGCCGCCGACGTCCTGACGCACCGATAACTTATTGTCGTGACATGTATGAGGCAGTGCTCGATTCCGATGCCCTGCTCTTGCTGACTGAATGGAAGGAATTCCGTCTGCCTACATGGGCTGTGATTCGCAAGGCCATGCGTGAGCCATACGTCATTGACGGACGCAACATCTTCGACGTTGAGGAGTTGCTTGAGAATGGATTTACATATCATTGCATAGGTAAATGAAAGTATTAAGACTCGTTCTGCTTGCCTTGACCGTTGCGCTGGCTTTCGGCTGCCAACAGAAGAAAAAAACGACAGCCGAAGCCGTGGAAGACACCAAGGCAAAGCAGATGTTGCAAGGCGTTTGGGTTGACACTGAGACGTCGGAGCTGAACTTCATGGTGAAGGGCGACACGATTTTCTACCCTGACAGCACTATCCAGCCGGCAAAGTTCATGGTGGTGGGCGATTCGCTCGTCATTGGAGAGCCGCCGTCGCGTTATGCCATCGTAAAACTGTCGGAAGAGCTACTCGTATTCAAAAATCAGAATGGCGAGGAACTGAAGCTCGGCAAAAGCAATTCGCCCGACGACAACATCGCATTCGAGCAGCGTACAACCGTTGTGGCTGTGGTTAACGAAATCGTCAAGCGCGACACGGTGGTGACCTTTTCAAACGAACGCTATCACTGTTATATAGCCGTGAATCCAACGAAGTTCAAGGTCCTGAAACGAAACTACAACGACGATGGCGTTGCCGTGGACAACGTGTACTACGACAACATTATCCATCTCAGTGTCTATCACGGTGCTAAACGACTGTATTCGAGCGACATAAGCAAGCAGATGTACTCAAATCACGTTCCTGCCGACTTCCTCGGGCAGTCGATTCTGGGCGACATACATTTCTCCCGTGTTGACAGGGAGGGATTCCATTTCGACACCATCATCGGTATTCCTGAAGGCACCACAAGTTACATTCTCGACACCGTTGTCTCATTTGACGGCAAAGCGAGGATAACTGAATTGAATTAAGGTGGGAATTTATAGAACTCACTTTAAAAATCAGCAAGGGAGAACAAGGTCTCATTTTCAATTGTAGCACTGTAGCGTGTAGTGCTTTTTCGGCACTTTTGTCCGACACAATGCACTACACGCTACAGTGCTACAGTAAAAAATGGACATAGGATGGCATCATCTACACTATAATAACGTGATTCGACGAAATTAAACCTGCGCAGTGCGGTAACTTACTCTCCCCCCAGGGGAAATTAA
>JBJEKR010000004.1:0-6080 GCA_051878735.1 Prevotella sp.
TCTTGTTTTTCAGGAAATCAACTGCCGTTTGAAGTCCTATATTCAATTCTGTCAATACTTTATTTAATCTGATGCCCACTTCTGATAAGAATTAAAAATTAAAAATTAAAAATTAAAGTTTCGCAAGTGCCTCCTTACTGTTCAAACTCCGCCTTGAGAACACGAAGAACCTGATCAACAGTTTCTTCCTCCAGGTCGGCCTTCTCGATGAGCATTTCGCGAGGTGCGTTGAGCACAGCCTTCGCTGTGTCGAGTCCTATTGCCTTTATGGAATCGATTACCCACTGGTCAATCTCGTCGGAGAACTCGTCGAGGTAGATGTCCTCGTCAGCCTCCTCCTCGCTTACCACTCGGAAGACGTCGATGGTGTATTCCGTCAGCATACTTGCAAGCTTTATGTTCATACCGCTGCGTCCAATGGCAAGCGACACTTGGTCGGGTTGAAGATACACCTCTGCCTTGCGTGTTTCCTGATTGATGGTTATGCTCGACACGTTGGCAGGAGCGAGCGCACGCTGAATGAACAGCTGCACGTTGTTGGAATAGTTGATGACGTCGATGTTCTCGTTGCACAACTCGCGCACGATACCTGCCACACGGCTACCCTTCACTCCCACGCATGCTCCCACTGGGTCAATGCGCTCATCGTAGCTCTCCACAGCCACCTTGGCCCTATCGCCAGGCATTCGTGCCACGCGGCGAATGGTTATAAGTCCGTCGTTAATTTCCGGCACCTCTGCCTCCAGCAGTCTTTCGAGGAACATTGGCGAGGTACGGCTCAGAATGATTCGCGGATTGTTGTTCTCGTTGTCAACACGCAGCACTACGGCCTTTATCGTCTCGCCCTTGTGGTAGTTGTCGCGGCTAATCTGCTCGCTCTTGGGCAGATGCAACTCATTGCCCTCATCGTCAATGAGCAACACTTCGCGTTTCCACATCTGATAGACCTCGGCACTGACCACGGTGCCTACCTTGTCCTTATACTTATTGTAGAGCGAGTCGTGCTCAAGCTCCAGAATTTTCGACGCCAGAGTCTGTCGAAGGTTTAGGATGGCGCGGCGGCCAAACTTGCTGAAGTTCACCTCCTCGCTCACTTCCTCTCCAATCTCATAGTCGGGCTCAATCTTCTGGGCGTCGGTAAGCGAGATTTCCTTGTTCTCGTCCTGCACCTCGCCGTCGGCAACCACAATTCGGTTGCGGTGGATTTCAAAGTCTCCCTTATCGGGGTTGACAATGACATCGAAGTTGGCATCACTGCCGAAAATCTTCGCAATAACATTGCGGAAACTCTCTTCGAGCACGCTTACCAGAGTGGTGCGGTCGATGTTCTTTGTCTCCTTGAACTCCTGAAAGGTCTCAATCATGCTCGGACCCTTCTCTTCTTTCCTTGCTGCCATAGCTGATTACTTGAAACTTAATAAGTATTTTGTATATTTTATATTATTCATGTTGAATGTCTTGTCAACCTCTACCGTCACGGGGCGCTTCTTGCCTTCGAGCTTCTGCTTCTCAGCGACGACGACAACGAACTCATCGCCATCTACCGACTTCAATATTCCATGCTCCTTCTTGCCGTCGGCTGTAAGCACTTCAACCTCCTTGCCTATGTGGTTATGGTATTGTTGTGGTACCTTGAATGGCTGTCCGATACCTGCCGAACCGACCTCCAGCTCGTAGTTGCCAAGCTCGTCGCCAAGCTTCTCCTGTAGGAAACGGCTCAAGTCGGCACAGTCTTCAATCCACACTCCGTCAGCATGGTCTATCTCAACCACTATGCGGTCGTCGGGTGTAAACGTCAAGCTGACAAGAAAATAATCGTTGCCTGCCAACCACTCATCCACTAATGTCTTCAAAACAGTCTTCTCTATCATATCTTTAATTTTTATTTCTGCCCCTCCAACTCCCACAAGGGGGAGGGCTTCGTTGGCGCCTCATCGATGCGCTTCCCTTCACTCCCCCTTGGGGGAGACGGTGGGGGCTACTCTTTTCAAAAAAACAAGAATGAGGAGCTTTCGGAGAAGCTCCTCATTCCACTGAACGGTGCAAAGGTACAAAGAAAAAATAAGATTATGGGGCTAAGGTATAATAATTAACCATTCCATTAAACTTATTTAACATTCAATGCCTTTTCATACTCCTTTTCGTTCTCCAGCAGTCGAATGGCTTCTTTCAGTTGCTTGTCGTATATCAGTGAGTTTTCAATGCCTCCCGACTGGAAGTAATAGGCTGCCACAATGTCGCGTTCCAATATTTCCTTCAGCGTTTCCCTATCCTTCTCAATGTCGCGCGAGACGTCGTGCTTCAGTTTTTTGCGCAAGGCATCAAACTCAGCCTTGGCATCGTCGTAGTAGCCTTCAAAGCGGGCGAGCTTTTCCAACTCTGACAGTGCCTTATCGCTCTCCGGATCGTAGTTGAATCCGCTGTCAATGACGCGTTGCTTGAAGTCGGCGAACTCTGCGTCGGTCAGTCGAAACTCGCGAGCCGGGGCTATCGTCTGATGCTTGGCGACATACTCCGCTACCCAGTCGAACATTACTTCCATCGAGTCGAGTCTATCGATATACACCGCAATGTTGGGCAGCGTGTCGGGCTTCACCTCCACGTCGGGCTTTATGCCACCGCCGTCACGCACCTCGCGTCCGTTTCGGGTGTAGAACACGCGCGTCAGGCTGTCGGGAATGCTCTCCTTATATCCACCTCCGCTGTGCTTGTAGTTCACCGCCTGTATGCAACGACCGCTTGGAATGTAATATTTTCCGGTGGTCAGTTTCAGGCTTCCGTTATAGGGCATGTCTATTGGAGCCTGCACCAAGCCTTTACCGTACGTGCGCGTACCTAATATTATTGCCCTGTCTAAGTCCTGCATCGAGCCGCATGTAATCTCGCTTGAACTTGCCGTTGCTCCACCCACCAGCACCACTATCGGCATCAGCGTATCCACCGGCTCCAGTCGGGTCACGTAGTCGTGGTTGGCTTGCGGCAGTTTTCCCTTTTGGCTTATTATCGTGGTATTCTTCGGCAGCCACATGTTCACGATGTCCACCGCCTCCTGCACCGAGCCTCCGCCATTGCTGCGCAAGTCGAGCACCAGCTTTTTAGCTCCATTGTTCTTTAGCTCCACGAAAACCTTGCGCATGTTTCGTGCACACCCCTCAGTAAACGACCTGAAATTGATATACGCTATGTCGTCCTTCAACATGCCGTGGTAAGGAATGTCAGCCTCCTTGATGTTCTGTCGGGTCAGCTTTAGCTTCATCACCTTTCCCGTCGATGGGCGTCTTATCTTCAGCAGGAACGATGTTCCGGCATCGCCCCTGAGCCTGTCGCTAACGTATTTCGTGTCCTTACCTGCCATGTCCTGACCATCAATGCTCAATATGACGTCACCTTTACGAAGCCCCGCCTCGGCAGCAGGCATTCCCTCATAAGGCTCATCGATGACGCACGTCTTCAGCTTTTGATGCCATCTGATTATTGAGCCAATGCCGGCATATTTTCCCGTGAGCATCATTTTCAAGTCTTTCGTCTTCTCTTCGGGATAGTATTCCGTATATGGATCAAGACTGGACAGCATGGCCTTGATGCCATTTCCAATCACCTCCTGAGGGTTCAGCGTATCGACATACATCAGGTCAAGACCTTTATATATATTGTTGAATATATCCAGGTTCTTTGCCACCTCAAAATTGTGGTTCTTGGGCTGCTGAGCCTCCAATGTGGCGAAAACAGCCACCATGAGCATTACGAATGTGACAATTCTCTTCATTTCTCTTTCATTGCTTATTTGTGCCTAAATCACTTGCAAAGGTAATGTATTAAGGGCAAAAAACACCATGTTTTGCCATGAAAATAAAAAAAAACGCCCTTTTTCTTCATTTTTTTGCAAAAAAGTTTGGTAGTTACAAAAAAACCTCGTACCTTTGCATCGCAATTCAGAAATGAAGAGCACAACACTGCTTCAGTAGCTCAGTTGGTTAGAGCACATGACTGTTAATCATGGGGTCGTTGGTTCAAGCCCATCCTGAAGCGCAAAAGGCTAATCATCTGCACGTCAGAAGGTTAGCCTTTATTGTTTCCCACCCCCCAACTTGCGTGTATGAATCTTGGCTCAGCAGAAAATTAGTGGGGATAAGTTTCTACAGACCTCATCCCCGCGCCTCAAGCCTGAAAAGTTGGCTGCCTTCTACAATGACTATTTAATCTTATAATTCAAGATACTGATTTACCAAACTTTTGGAGTTAAAGGAGAAGTTTCCTTGAACTCCTTTAACTTCCCTTACTTCCGAAAGTTGAGTTTTAATTCTTCATTCTTAACTATTAATTTCCCTACTGTCACAAGTGTGACTGTAGGCGAATAGACGTTAGTCACAGTAGCCGAACAAGTCTCATCGCAATTTATATACAGGTCTGCTCCGCTACAACTCTACATTCTACATCATTTTGCAATTATTCACTGGAAATCAGCAAGTTGCAGAATGTAGAGTGTAGAGTTCCAGCGACATCTCTCTGTACTGTGTCAATTTAGGACGACTCGTATAGGATACGGGAACTTACTCCATATCCCTAAGCACAAGGTCAAGACTATCATAAACCGCAATACTTTATGCATATCCCCACTGGTTTTCTACTGAGCCCTTTGAAGACATTTAGGCTATTTACAGCGTCATCTTTACGCTTTGACTACCTATCTTTACTACATAAACCTGACCAGCTGCCATAGGTATTTCTACCGATGCGCCATTCGCTACCTCGCGATGCAGCAACTGTCCTGACGCGTTGTAGATGACGATTTCTTCTCCTTCGGCTACGCCGTTGATGACAATCTTGCCGTCTTTCACATATACGTTCCTACCGTCAGCGCCAATGCCGCTGATGGCGGTGTCTATGCAAAATTCTGCCGTGAGGTTTTTCTCGCCGCTGATTTTGCTGAGAGTCAGCTTGCCATCTACCAAACGGTCTATAACGTCAATGCCGTCGTAGGTGAGGCTGTTCAGCTTGTAGCCTTCGCTTGTTGTTACCGTCACCGTAACGTCATTGCCCTCAGCCACCTTTAGCGTCTTAGAGCCGTTATCCGACGTTATCTCACCTGCTGTCAGCGTGCCGCCATAGGTCGAGGTCATTGTCAGTTCGGCAAGCACGGTGCCGTCGGTGCGCTGCTCCTTAACGGTGTAGAAATTGCTCCATTCGGGTGCTGCCTTAAATGCTTCCTTCCAGTTCTCGGGCACGTATAGCACTGCTGTCTCGCAGATGTCGTCGAAGGCGTGTTCGCCTACTGTCGGCACCGTCACGTCAGTGGTTGTGGCTCGCAATAAAGACGATGGACTCTGTACCACGAGTATATTCAATCCAGTGCAACCGCTGAAGGCGTAGCTTCCTATCTTGTTCACCTTCGATGGCAATGTCACGCTCTTCAGCTCCCTGCTTCCGCTGAACGCATTGTCGGCAATGGCTGTAAGTCGGAACTCAGCCTGACCATAATCATTTGAATATATCACCTTCTCCGGTAAATCCAAATCACCTGTGTAGTAATTGTCTGCACCCGAGCTGACGAGTTTACTAACCGTCACCTCTTCCCAATAGTTGGCGTCCCACCGCTTCTCGTAGCAAACATCGTTATACATAAACACGCTTGGGGTTATGTAGTAGAACGATGCAGAGACGGTCATATCGTCTGTCACCGTCTTTGTCACCTCAGCTCCCTGCTGCTGCAGTCCGTTAATCTTCATCCAAGAGAAGCCGTAGCCATCGTTTGCCACTGCCTTGATGGTTATTTCCCTACCAGCATCTACCTTAACGTGAGTTCGATGATTTTTGCAAAGTTTTTGATGCGCAGATGGCAAAATATGACTCACATTCCCTCGTCAGGATACCGCTGCCTCAAACATTTCTATCTCGAAAAGGTATGCAGGTACATGCACCACCTGTTGGGAGAGCTGAAGGGGGCTTCGGGCGTCCCGCCCGCACCTTGACGTATAAGTAGTTGGTCAAGCGGTGCAGGACAATCTTAAAAACATGTGAGGTAACCCGAGTAACCGAGGTAACCGCGGTAACCGTGTGAGCGTAAAACCCCTACCAACTCT
>JBJEKR010000005.1:0-5994 GCA_051878735.1 Prevotella sp.
ACTTTGTTTTGCGACGAGACAATACGGGAGATATATTCCGGCGTTATCTTCTGAGGAAGCGATGCAGCATCTTTCAATGTCAGCTGATTGATGGAACGAATTTCATATCCAGAGAGGGCATCCGCCTTGATTACAGTTATAAGGTCACAAAGATAGTCCTTTGGCAATACGCTTGCCTTCATCAGCACCTTAATCTTGGCTACAGCATTGACGAGTTCCTTGTCATTCCGTTCCTGCACATCACTCTTGAACAGAGACGTCTTGACACGTTGATATACAGCATCGAAGTCACTACTCAACTCCACTGGTTGCTCGTCCTTCTCAGCCTTGAATAGAGCCAAAGCCTCTTCGGCCGGCAACATGGTTGGAGTTTCGTCCTTGCCACCAATCTTGAAGACAAAGTCATTGCCTTTTTTGCCAAACATGAGTACTCCTTTGCGTTTTTGTTTGTTACCTTCAGAGAAGTCTGCAAGCCCTTTCTGCGCAGAAAAAACATCTTCGCGCCCCGTTCGTGCCCTATGAGGTAGGAGTAAAGCCTTTTCGTATATCTCCGTGCCTTTAATCTCATTAAGGAGTTTCCTATAAGGAGTGTCCCATGAACCCTCCTCATTGTTGGCAAGCTCCCTGCGGTAGCGTTCATTGAAATAAGCCCTGACCTCCTCGTCTTTTGTGAGAGCCTTGGTGTCCTCTCCCATTATGGCATGTATCATCGCCATTTTCAACGTAGATATTTCCTTGGTGCGTGTCTCAGCCTCACCTACATCCGTTGGGAAATAGTTGTAGATATATAGCTCGTCAAATACCTTCTTGTTGATACGGTTTATTCGACCAATACGCTGGATGACCCTTGTAGGATTATAAGGAATATCGTAATTGAAAATGGCTCCTGCACGATGCAGGTTATAACCTTCGGATATGGCATCTGTCGCTACCAATATGTGATAGTCATCGCGCTGCAGGGCTTTCTTCAGTCCTGCATCAAAATTGGCACGAATGCGTTCCTTGTTCATTTCTGATGCATCTGCCGAAGTATATTTCATTACAGGAAGACCAGCGTCCAACAGAGCTTTTCCAAGGTAGTTTGCCGTATCCGCATATTCGGTGAACACCACTATCTTTCTATTGGGATCGTCCTTCATCTTTTTCTTTACGATTTCGATGAACGATTCAAGTTTTGGGTCGAAAGTGATTTTGTTTTCCTTCCCGAACCACTGTTCTCTGAGGCTCTTCAAAAGAGCAATATCAGCATTGACATCATCGATAAAGTCCTGCTTGACATATTTCATGTCAATCTCAAAGAAGCCCCTTGACTCATACTTCTCAAATGCTTCTGAGATTTCTGTCGTGCCATCGTCCGTATAGAAGTTCTCGACATCTGGCAGATTGCCTTTTTTGTAAATAGGTATCTTATGGCGTTTGTCAATCCATGACAACAAATGTTCTGCCGACTGGATCATATAGTCAATGGATGACTGGAAAGCTGCAACAGAACTCTCAAAACGAGATACCAACAAATGGCGCATAAAACTCGAAACGTTGGTCTGTCGTCCTACCAACAGTCCAAACTTGATGTCTGTCTTAGCCTCAAGATCTTTTGCCAACTGTTCTTGCTTGTCTTCTCGCACATACAATACTGGAGAATATCGTGCCGCCTTGAAACGGTAAACATCATCGCTACTTCCTTCTGTCTTGCAGATGCGGTCGAGCGTATTGAGATACAGCTTCTTAAGTTTACTAAGGTCGTAGGTCAACTCTTCCGGATCGTTTGGTATTACTAATTGTATATTCTGTTCTTTCAAATCTTCTGCATATTCGGGTATTTCCATCAAGTCCAAACGTGAACGCCTAACGACCAACGGCCCTATAATGGAACGTATCTCCTTTGAGATGTTTTCCACCTCCACCTTTACTTGTTCTTCTGTAATCTCACCTTTTCGCTGTTCCTCTCGAAGCTCCTTGTATTTGTCAATAAGCTCTTTGAATGCAACGCCAAGATTTTCCACCGTCTTCAATGTTGAATGAGATGGAATCTGGAATAGTTTAATAAGTGAATAGATGTCTGAAGGCTGATTGTTGAAAGGCGTTGCCGTAAGCAACAGCACTTTGTTGCCCGTACACAAATTATGAAGCAAGGCATAGTCCTGAGTATATTCATTGCGGAACCGGTGAGCCTCATCAATGATTATCAGGAACTGTTCGTCTGTTTTTACTATATTTTGGAAATCTGGAGTTTTTTGTTCTTGCTTGAAGTGAATACGCCCTATTAGCTTTTGCCCAATTTGCCTATTTTTTACTTGTAATTTGCATAGCGGGGACTCGAATTTGCATAAATAATTCTGAAAATATACTTGCATATTTGAAACTATTGCATCAAACCTTGCAGCACCAAAAGGAATATTGACATCACGTTATCGTCTCGAAGGCATCCCGAGACCGTCCCGAAGAATGGCAAGAGGCAAAAATTTTGAGAAACGAGTTTATCTTTTAACATTAAAACAGCTAACGTTTAACATTTTACAAGCTTTATAACGAACCCTACATACCGTGAAGCACAAAAACCTATCAAAAAACGGGGGCAGACCAATGAGACGGCCCCCGTTTTGGTGGTCTTGTTAATTGCTAACAGTATGAACAACGCAGGTTAGTGAAGTTCTATCGAGAGACCAGCTATGAGCCATGTGCCTGGTTGAGGGACGCAACCGTAGTCGATGTAGGTCTTGTCGAAGATGTTGTTGGCTTCAAAATAGAGTTTGTATTTGGGAGCTGTCCATGAGAGGCGAGCATCTACAACACTGTAGGGGCTATAGTCCTTAACGGTGCCATCGAAGTCGGTATAGATGCCACGGCGGTCCTGCCAACGGAAGTTGATGCCGAGGTCGAGGCGGCTCCAGATGTTGAGCTGAAGGTTGGCGACGAGTTTGTGGCGCAAATATTCGAGCGAATATTTACTCTCCACGGTGGCGTCGATGTCCTTGTCCTGGAACAGATAGTTGTAGGAGGCGTTGAACGTCTTTAGCACACGCTGTGTGGGCAGCAACCCGCGGAAGTTGAACGTCAGCTGAGCCTCAAAGCCTGTTGCCTTAACCTCGGTAAAGTTCACCGATTGCCAAGGTGCGTCGGGACCGTCGGCAGTGTAGCGAATCCAGTCTATCATGTTTTTCCAGTTGTTGTGATATACGCTCGCCTGTGCCGTTATGCCACTGTCGGCATATTTCACACCTGCCTCCAACGCACTGATTTCTTCGGGTTCAAGGTTTTTGTCGGCAACATGGCCGCCAACGGAATAATACAATTCGGTGACGGAAGGCATACGCAGCGAGGTGTTGTAGCTGGCAAACAGCTTGAACGAGTCGCCAATGCGATAGCTTGCATCGACACCAGGATAAACCTTCATGCTCATGCCGTTCCATGAGTTTTTCACGGCAACAAGACCTGCCGAGAGTGTGAAGCGACGGAGCAGGATGTTGTGTTCAAGTACGAAGCTGATATTGGTGCGGTTGATGCCGTGGTCGTAGTAACGGTCGGTGCCGCTGATATGGTGTGGATTGTCGAGTGGTTCGCCGAGGTTTCCGCTGAGCAGGTCTTCGTTGCGCAGTTCGGCTCCGACAGCCGTGCGACCGAGAATCCAGTCGAAATAGCCGTTGAGGTTCACGCCGAAGATGTCGGTGCGGTGATAGTTGAACGGATATTTGTCGGCAGCGTCACGGAAAAGTTCGAAGCGGTCGTAACTGTGATTCCAATAGATTGAGGGCTTCAAGTGGAACTTGCCTTTCTTCGTTTCAGCCTGAAGAGCGGTGTAGGTCTTCAAGGTGTGCTCAAACTGGTCGTCCCATTTCGCGCCGTAGAATGTGTTTGAGCCGTAGTCCTTGGTGCTTAGGCCTGCATGCCAGCTTACGTTGACATCGTCATCATCATACATTCCCTGATAGAACGCCTTTCCACCACAGTAGTCGGCATTGAGACCTCCGGCACTGTTGCGCTGATAGCCATCGGAACGCGCATAGCTGCCCGAAATCTGGTTGTTCCACTTGCCCGACATTACGTTTGCCCTTGCTCCGGCGGAGAGATAGCCGTAGCTACCGCCCTCGACGTGAGCCGTGACGCTCGACGAAGGCCGTGGTCGTGTTACGATGTTGATTGAACCAAGTAGGGAGGAAGTTCCATAAACACGTCCTGCCGGACCTTCGAGCACCTCGATGCGCTCTATTTCGCTGATGTCTATGGGGAAGTCGAAGGCATTGTGTCCAGTCTGCGGGTCGCAGATGTTTATGCCGTTCAGTAGGATTGTGATTTGCTCGTAGTTGCCGCCACGGATACTGACGTCGGTCTGCGCTCCAATCGGTCCACGCTGGCGGACATCGACGCTGGCGACATATTTCAGCAAATCATTAACACTTTGCACCGGAGCCGCTTGAATGTCGGCACGTTCCAGTACAGTTACCATTCTCGCAGCCTGGGCGCGAGTGAGCGGCGCTCTCGATCCGGTGACGCTCACCTCGTCGAGTGTCAGCTCACGGTCGGTCTTGGTAGAAATGCTGTCGGCAGTAACGGGCTTGACGCTAACACTCCCTGCACTTGCATACTGAAGAGTGGCAACGCTGAGCACTCCGATGAGCACCTCACGTCCAAGAACGGCGAAAAGCGAATATCCCTTGCGCTGGAAACGCTTGAAGACTATCACGCCCTGCTTCTTGTTTGAACTGTTGTTATACATTGTTTATATTAATAATGATGTTAAAAAAACGTGTGCAAAGGTACGATAAAAGAGCGAAAGGAGCAAATTTCAGGGACTTATTGTAATAAAACTCGAAATATTTTGCAGAAAAGCGAAAAAAGTTAGGAAAAGATTTGGAGGTTTCGGGAAAAGTGCGTACCTTTGCACTCGCAATAAGGCAACAAGCCAACAGCAAACAAACTTTGGGATATGGTGTAATGGTAACACTGCAGATTCTGGTCCTGCCTTTCCTGGTTCGAGTCCGGGTATCCCAACAGAGAAGAGCGCAATCAGTCAGGTTGCGCTCTTTTTCGTTAAAAAGCATAATCTTTCGGATATGAAACAAGTACGACCAAAGAAAAACCTCGGGCAGCATTTCCTGACCGACCTCAACATAGCCAAGCGCATTGCCGACACGGTGGATGCATGTCCCGAACTGCCCGTACTTGAAGTTGGGCCAGGAATGGGCGTGCTGACACAGTTTCTCATGGAGAAGCCGCGACAGACGAAAGTCGTGGAGATAGACAGCGAGTCGGTGGCATATCTCAACGAGCACTTCCCACGCCTGCGCGATAATATATTAGGTGAGGACTTCTTGAGAATGGACCTCACAAAGGTTTTCGACGGCAAACAGTTTGTGCTGACGGGAAACTATCCCTACGACATTTCCTCGCAGATTTTCTTCAAGATGCTCGACAACAAGGAGTTGATTCCATGCTGCACGGGCATGATACAGCGTGAGGTGGCACAGCGCATGGCTTCGGCTCCAGGGAACAAGGCATACGGCATACTGAGCGTGCTGATTCAGGCTTGGTACAACGTGGAATACCTGTTCACCGTTGACGAAGACGTGTTCAACCCGCCGCCAAAGGTGAAGAGCGCGGTGATACGCATGACACGCAACGAGACGACCGACCTCGGCTGCGACGAAGCGTTGTTCAAGCGTGTGGTGAAGACGGTGTTCAACCAAAGGAGAAAAATGCTGCGCGTCAGCATTAAGCCCATCTTTGCCGGACATAATGTTTCGGAAGAGTTCTTCAAGGACGACATGATGACGAAACGACCGGAGCAACTTAGCATAGAACAGTTTGTGGAACTGACAAACAAAGTGCAGAATGCACTTTGTAATTAAGAATTAAAAATTAAAAATTAAAAGTGGAGGCCCCCTCCAGCTCCCCCAAGGGGGAGGGAAGAATGAAGAATTAAGAGTGAAGAATTAAAAATGAAGAATTAGTACTGGTGCGATAAATTCGCACGGTTAATAAAAATCATCAAATAAC
>JBJEKR010000006.1:0-25240 GCA_051878735.1 Prevotella sp.
TAGTGCTCTGATAAGGAATATTTCCACTGGGTGAATTAAAAATTAAAAGTTAAAAGTTAAAAGTTAAAAATTAAAAGTTAACGGTTCAGTAGCTCACTCGCGATGCAGCGTGCCTCACGGTCGGTGGCTACATGAACATCGTAGTCGGGATTGGGGTCGAAGGTCGCCTTCGCCATTGTCCTTTCTATGATGTCGGCTATTTCGAGGAAGCCGCAGCGGTCGTCGAGGAAAGCCTTGTTGACAATCTCATTGGCGGCATTGAGTATGCAAGGCATGTTTCCACCTTTCTTTATTGCCTCAAAGGCCAACGCAAGACAACGGAACTTCTCCATGTCAGGCTTGAAGAACTCCAGCGGGTGGATGAAAAGGTCGAGACGTTCTGACGACAGGTGCAGACGGTCGGGATAAGAAAAGGCGTATTGTATGGGCAGACGCATGTCTGGCACACCGAGTTGCGCCTTTACCGCCCCATCAACGAATTGCACTGCGCTGTGTACTATCGACTGCGGGTGTACGAGGACTTCTATCTTTTCGGCATCGACACCAAAAAGCCACTTAGCCTCAATCACCTCGAAACCTTTGTTTATCATGGTCGCCGAGTCGATGGTTATCTTTGCTCCCATGTTCCATGTGGGGTGGTGAAGTGCGTCAGCCTTGGTGACAGTGGCAAGACGCTCATGGCTGAAGGTACGGAACGGACCGCCACTTGCCGTGAGCAGAATCTTTTCTATCTCGTTGTCGCCTTCGCCCACGATGCTTTGGAATATTGCCGAGTGCTCGCTATCTACGGGCAGTATTGGCGTGTGGTGTTGTTGGGCAAGTTGGCAGATGAGCGCACCAGCCACGACGAGCGTTTCCTTGTTGGCGAGGCAAATGGTTTTGTGGGCGCGTATGGCATGAATAGTCGGGGAGAGTCCGGCAAAGCCCACCATAGCCGTCAGCACCATGTCTATCGGTGTTGCCTCAACGATTTCGTCTATCGCCTTGGCTCCTGCATAGACCTTGATGTCTGGCTCAGAGGCGAGCAGCGAACAGAGTTGGTCGTAGTGTGCCTCGTTGGCTATGACAACGGCTGCCGGCTTGAACTTCATAGCCTGTTCCGCCAAGAGTTCAACGCGGTTGTTTGCCGTGAGACAGTAAACCTCGTAAAGGTCGGGATGCTCTTCTATGACTTTAAGAGCCTGTGTGCCTATGGAGCCTGTAGATCCAAGTATGGCTATTTGTTTTTTCATATTTCTTTTTGTTGACGAGTTGTTGCTTATAGAAGGCCTTCGGGGAGAGTCATGTAGAGCATTTGGCTTTCGTGGTCTATGTCGTCGATAAATTCGTCGGCAGCGGGAATAAGCGTTCCGTCGGTGGTCTCAAGTAGGATGTTGACGGTCGTTTCGTCCACGTTTACTATCTTTCCTATTTCCCTATCCGTCTCCGTGTCAACAATGGTATAGCCTACAATCTGACTCCATGTCATTTCTCCATCGTCGTTGACGGCGAGACTTCGTGGAAAGAAGACGTTGCTTCCCGTCAGTTCGGCAGCCCGCTCCACGGTATCGATGCCCGAGAACTTTACCAGTGCGGTCTCGTCGGTACGGAAACGATATTCGTCCATGAAAAACGGAACGAGAATGCCGTCAACCTCGAGAACGAGATATTCTGCATCGGTACGGTCGAACACGTCGTCGGTGAAGCGCAACGTCACTTCTCCCTTCACTCCGTGCGGCTTTCCAATCTTGCCTATCTTATATACTTCTTCCTGTCGTATCATACTCTTTGTATCTTTGCACCGAGAGCGTTGAGTCGTGTCTCGATGTTCTCATATCCACGGTCAATCTGCTCGATGTTGTCGATGCGGCTCATGCCATTTGCGCTCATGGCGGCAATAAGCAGCGCAATGCCCGCACGAATGTCGGGGCTTGCCATGCGTCCGCCTCTGAGCGTGCGCTCATGGTCGTGTCCTACGACTACGGCGCGGTGTGGGTCGCAGAGGATTATCTGCGCTCCCATGTCAATCAGTTTATCGACGAAGAACAGTCGGCTCTCGAACATCTTTTGGTGGAAGAGTACAGAACCACGGGCTTGTGTGGCCACGACGATGAGTACCGAGAGTAAGTCGGGAGTCAATCCAGGCCACGGTGCATCGGCAAGAGTCATTATCGTTCCGTCGATGAACGAGTCGATGACGTAGTGCTTCTGATGTGGAATGACGAGGTCGTCGCCCTCAATGTCTATCTGCACACCAAGACGGCGGAAGGCATCGGGAATGATGCCGAGGTGTTCAACCGAGACATCCTTTATTCTTATGCCATCGCCCACCATGGCAGCCATTCCAATGAACGAGCCGACCTCAATCATATCGGGCAGAATTCCGTGCACAGTTCCATGCAATTGGTCCACACCTTCTATTGTTATAAGGTTGCTCGCTATTCCACTTATTCTTGCGCCCATGTTGTTGAGCATGTGGCATAGTTGCTGTATGTATGGCTCGCAGGCAGCATTGTAGATGGTGGTCTTTCCCTGCGCCATTACCGCTGCCATGACAATGTTGGCAGTACCTGTCACCGATGCCTCGTCAAGCAGCATGTAGCAACCTCTGAGCTTTTCGGCACCTATCTCGTAAACGTTGCGGTCGTCGAGATGTCTGAATCTTGCGCCGAGATACCTGAATCCGAGGAAGTGCGTGTCGAGTCGTCGCCGTCCGATTTTGTCTCCTCCAGGCTTAGCGATTATTGCCTTGTGAAATCTGGCAAGCAGTGGGCCAATCATAAGCACGCTGCCTCTTAGCGAGGCGCATTTCCTCACGAACTCGTCGCTTTCGAGATAGTCGAGATTTAGGTTGTCGGCGCGGAACGAATATTTGTTCGCTCCGAGTTTCCTTACCTTCACTCCTATGTCTTCAAGCAACTGTATGAGGTTGTTCACGTCCCTGATGTTCGGAATGTTGTCTATTACGACTTCGTCGGGAGTGAGCAATGTAGCGCAAATCACTTCAAGAGCCTCGTTCTTGGCACCCTGTGGAGTTATGTGACCGCTAAGCTGATGTCCGCCTTCGATGATGAATGCTGCCATATTAGAGATTTGGGAGTGTTACTTCTTTTTCTTCTTCTTGCCTTGCGGCTGGTTGTCGGACAACTGCAACTTCTCGAATCGGAAGTTGTTAAGGTCGAGCTGAATGACTCCATTTGTGAGACGTGCAAGGTCGTCAGCTACTTTCTCGTCGTCCATAGAGCCATGTCCCCAAGTGGCAAGATCTCGCTTCATCTGGTTTGCCGTGATTGCCATGAGTTGGTCTCTCTCGTACCCCGGTTCCATTGTCTGCAACTTTGCCATCAGTTCCTCCACGAGGTGTCCGTAGTGTCTGAGTTTCACGGTGTGCGTCTTGCCAGGAATGGGCATTGGCTCAGGCTTTGTCAGAATGTTCTCAGCCTGGCTAACGTCGAAAGGCCAGTCGATGTCGAGCTTTTTCCGTCCTATGAGATAAAGATGGTCCCATAACGTCTGTGTGTATTCCTCATCGTCAAGAGTCTGTGGCATTTTTGTAGCCATCATCTTCACTATAGTCTTTGCACATCTCAGCCTCTCCCCCTTGTCGGGAAGCGCAATGGCGTAGTCAACCATGTTCTGTATCTCGCGCCCATATTCTGGCATCACGAGTTCCTCGCGTTTCGTATTGTAGTCTAATCCCTCGATTTTCATATATTATTTAAGTTGTTTTTGTCAAATGAGTTTCTTTGGCATTTTTGCGACAAAGTCTTTAAGATAGAAAGGCACAAAATACGCCACGTCCTCGAATTGCTCGTTCATCATTCTCTTTTCTGCAAGTGGCATCATCCATTTTGCCAGTGGGTGAATGTCAGGAATGAAGTGTGCATTCGGATGATTGATGGCTTCCATGCATTTCTCTGCGCCGTTGCCAAAGAAGTAGATTGGATGCTCATCGAGCAACTCGCGGTAAGTCTCGCCGTCAACAATATCGGCCTGTATGGCTCTCACCTCCCTAAGGGCACGGTCGTAGATGGCAGCATAGACTTCCATCCGTCGTGCGTCGAGCATGGGGCAGAGCAGCGCGTCTTCCTCCTTGATTGTCTCACGGAGCAGTATGGGCACACACATCAGCTGAAGCGTAGGAACGGCTATAAGCTTGATGCCATGTCCGTAGCAGACTCCCTTCGCCATCGACACTCCTATTCTCAATCCCGTGTATGATCCAGGTCCGCAGCTCACGGCAACAGCATCGACAGGAATGGCGTGACTGTCGGCAAATGACAGTGCCTCATCGACGTATGTGCCGAGGGTCACGGCATGGTTTGGTCCCTCGAAATCTTCTTTGCTAAAGATGCACTGGCCGTCTTCGCTGACAGCCACGGAGCACACGTTTGTGCTTGTCTCAATATGTAAAATACACGACATAATCTGAGTAACTCTTTATATCAAGCGCAAAATTACTGCTTTTTCCTCCAAAAAAGGTCGATTTATGAGAAATTAACTATATATATTCGGAAAAAAACATTAAGTTTGCACCAAAAATAAAACTTATATGAAAGAACTAACCGATTTTTCCTTCCTTACGGCGCAGCCAATGGCGGCTGCGGAAAAGAAGACCGTTGCGCTGGCTTGCCCTCACGACGACCACACGCAACAAGTCATTGTCAGAGCACTCGACGAGGGCATTGCGCGTTTTGTGCTTACGACCAGTAAGCTGACTGACGACCATTTGGCGACCATAGTAGAGAGCCATCCTAACGATGTCGAAGTCGTCCCATGTCACGACGATGCCGATGCGGCATCTGTAGCGGTGGAGACGGTCAGGCTGCACAAAGCCGACATACTGATGAAAGGTTCGCTAAACACCGACGTTCTTCTTCGCGCTGCACTCGACAAGGAACGCGGAATCCTAAAGCGCGGCAAGGTGATGACGCACATTGCCATGGCGCACATTTCAGGCTACAAGAAGCTGCTGATGTTTTCCGACGCTGCCGTCATTCCCCATCCCTCGCTCGAACAGTTCGACGCCATTGTCGGGTATTGTGCCGATGCCTGTCACAGGCTTGGCATCGAACGGCCTCACATAGCACTTACCCACTTCTCAGAAAAGACGAATTCCAAGTTTGAGCATACCATTCATTATCAGGAGATAATCCGTCGAGCCGAGGCAGGCAACTATGGCGACGTGTTGGTAGCAGGTCCGATGGACGTAAAGACGGCTTTCGATGCGGAGAGCGGACAGATAAAGGGTGTTGTCTCGCCTGTTGTGGGGAACGTCGATGTCATGATTTTTCCCAACATCGAGAGCGGCAACACGTTCTACAAGACCATCAGCCTCTTTGCCCATGCCACTGCTGCCGGTTGGCTTGCAGGAACGGAAGTGCCTGTCGTGGTGTCGTCGAGGGCAGACACCGTTGACTCGAAATTCTATAGCCTTGCCTTTGCCTGCCGTTTGTCAAACAATCCTTCGTCGATATGAAAGTCTTGATAATTAATCCAGGTTCGACATCGACGAAACTCGCCATCTACGAAGACGGCAAGCCCTCGTGGATGTCAGGCGCACATCATCCCATCAGTGAACTAAACAAATTCCATTGCGCCATCGAGCAGTATGACTATAGAATGGAGTTCATACGCAAACGTTTGGCCGATTCAGGCATTAAGGTGGAATTCGATACCGTCATTGCCCGCGGCGGACTGCTGAAGCCGTTGGAAGGCGGCGTGTATCTCGTAAACGAGCAGATGAAGCACGACCTTCGCCACGCACAGATGGACCACGCATGCAACCTTGGTGGACTGCTTGCCGACGAGCTTGCCCGCGAGTGCGGCTGCAAGGCTTTCATCGCCGACCCCGTTGTGGTCGATGAGATGGACGAGGTGGCTCGTTATACGGGCATTCCCGAAGTACGCCGCAAGTCGGTGTTCCATGCCTTGAACAGTAAGGCGGTATCACGACGCTATGCCTCCACGGTGGGACGACCATACGACGACCTAAACCTCATAGTGGCTCACATTGGCGGCGGCATTTCGGTCAGTGCGCATCGCAAAGGTAGAGTTATCGATGTAAACAACGCGCTCGACGGAGAGGGACCTTTTTCAACTGAGCGTGCCGGCACTTTGCCCGCCGGTCAGCTCATCGACATCTGCTTTAGTGGAAATTACAGCAAGCAACAGATAATGAAGATGATTCACGGACGAGGGGGGATGACCGCCTATCTTGGCAACAACGACATGATAACCATTTCCGCCGAGGCTGAGAAGGGCGAGGAACCCTACAAGACTCTGCTCAACGCCATGATCTACACCATAGCGAAGCAGATTGGTGCCATGTATGTAGCCATGATGGGAAAGGTTGACTGCATCATCTTGACGGGCGGAATAGCCCACAGCCGTTTTTGCATGGACTTGCTGAAGGGTAGAATAAGCTATCTCGCTCCCATCACGGTCATTCCTGGTGAGAACGAGATAGAATCGCTTGCATACAATGCCTTTGGCGCATTGCGAGGGGAATTGGAAGTGAAGACCTATCGTTAAATGAAGAATGAAGAGTGAAATCACTCTTCATTCTCAAAAATTTCCTCATGTTCTTCGCCGTTCTTCTCCTTCTCTTTCTTCTTCTTTGCCGTCATGTTGCCGAAGCTCCACGTAAGCATGATGTTGAAGCGAGGATCGCGCCAGTTCTTTTGATAACGTTCGAAACTGTCGCTGCCAGTGTGGGTCTCCCACTTGCGGCTCTTGAATACGTCGCGCCAGTTTACGGCGAGAGTAAGTGCCTTGTTGAGGAACGACTTGCGCAGACCAAGGTCGAGACTTGCATTGGGGCTGCGATAGCCTTGGGTTATCACGCGGCGTGAAGCGTAGTTTCCCGTTCCCTGTATAGAGATGTCATACGGCAAGATGACGCTTGCCAGAATACGTGCATCCCACGAGAAGTTCTCGTCGGATGGTCCTGTTACGAGTTGATCCTTAATGGTGTAGTTGAAGCCATCCAGTTTGTAGTAGTAGGCGTTCACGGTGGTGGTGAGGTCGAGAATTCTGAACAGCTTGTCCTTCACTATCAGCTCCATGCCTGCGCTCTGGCTCTTCGACACGTTCTCGCTGGTAGAATACACCACTCCGTCCTGCATGTACTTTATGCGCTGAATCACGTCGGATGTCGGCCTGTAATAAGTGCCGAGCGACAGTGTGTGGTCGGTCCATGTCTTCAGGAAGTTAAGTGCGAAGGCATTGGTGTATTCCGGTGTGAGCAACGGATTGCCAAAAGACACCATCGACGCGTCGCGTGTGTCCATGAAGCTGTTCAGCTGTCCACCCCAAGGTCGCTTAAGACGTCGCGTGTAGTTCAGCTGCAACTGCGAGGTCTCTGTCAGCTGGTAGTTGAGGAACAGGCTTGGGAACAGTTGGAAGTAGTCTTTCTCGAAAGGCTTTTCCCTCAGCATTGCATCGTGTTCCTGCTCGTAGTTGTAACTCTCGGTGTACACCTTCCAGTATTCGCCTCTCAGTCCTGCCATGATGCCCAACCGCCCAATGCTGGTGTTCACAGTGGCATAGAGGGCATGAGTATCGATGTCGTAGATAAAGCGGTTGTAGAACTTCGTGTCCTCCACAAGGTTTGCACCTGCCCAGCTCGTATTGTCGATCCAGGATTCCTGTGGAGTGTTCTCGTGTGCCAACTTCCCATTGTATCCAGCTTCTATCTTCAGCCCCTCAGTTAGTTGGTTTTCGTAGTCGAGCTTTATCTCCCACGAGCGATTGTTGATGAACATTGGACGATATTGGTAGCTATATGTCGTTGGCTGTGAGGTAGCTATGAAGGTAGTGCTGTCCTGATAGTAGTTCTCACCGTCGTTCTTCCATCGGTCGAACGAGACGTTCAGGTCCAGTTTGTGCGTGTCGCTAAAAGTATGTGTGTAACCCATTTCTGCGTGGTACATGTTCATGTCGCCTCCACCCGTAGTCGTTCTATTCATGATGTAGTCGTCGATGCAGCTTCCCACACTACCATACCTGTAAGGCGTGGCCGACCATTCCTCTCGCTTGCCTTGCATGGTCATGCCTGACAGCGAGATGTCGTCCTTGCTTGTAGCGTGCCAGGTCAGTCCAGCTCTTGCAAAGAGGTTCTTGCTGCCGTTCTCGCTTTCGCTTTCATATTTTTGGTATGTGTTTGAGTCAAGATAAGTCTGCTCGCTCAGTGAGCCTCCCTTACCATTTCGCCTGCGGTAGCCGAGGTTGGCGTATGCGTCGAGCAAGCCGCTCGAATAGTTTATGTTTCCTCCGGTATTCCATTTCCAGTTGTTTCCCACCCCTGCCCTTAATGAGCCGTAGTAACCTGCCTTCCTGTCGCGTTTCAGTATGATATTAATTATTCCCGCGCTACCTTCTGGGCTGAATTTTGCGCTTGGATTGTCAATCACCTCTATTCTTTCGATGCTTTCGGCAGGAATCTGCTGCAATATCTCGCCACGGTTGTCGCTTGTCAGTCCGCTTGCCTTTCCGTTTATCCATACCTCAACGCTTGAATTGCCACGCAGAGAGATTTCGCCGTCAGTCGTCACCTCCACCGAAGGGATGTTCTCAAGCAAGTCGCTTGCCGAGCCTCCCGCAGCCGCCAATATCTGATCGACGGAAAAAGTCTTTCGGTCAACCTCCAGCTTCATCTGCGAGCGTTGTCCGGTCACTTGCACCTCTCGCAGGACAGTCTGGTCCTCGCCTAAATATATCATAGGAAAGTTGGCGTGCGGCTTTCCCTCGTTCAGCGCAACTTTCCTTTTCACCTCCTTATAACCCACGTAGGTCACCTTAAGCACATAGTTGCCATAGGGCAATCCGCCGAAACAGAACGCTCCAGCCACGTCGGTCATTGCTCCCTTGACCATCTTTCCGGTGGTGGCGTCGGTAACGACTACGTTGACAAACTGCAATGCCTCGTTCGTCTGCTTATCTATTACCTTACCCTTCACCGTTCCTTGAGCCAATGCGGACAAAGTACACATTATGGCTGCCAATATCATACAAGTTCTTCTTTTCATGACTTTTTGACGATAATTTTGGGAAAAGGTTTAATAGGGATTAAAGAATTAAAGGAATTGATGGTTAATTAGAATTAAAGATTAAAAGATATAGCTGACGTATTAGATAAAAATGCTAATTTTGCAGCGAAAATTCAAAAACTAAGGAAATGGAGCATAATACTTTTCAGACAACCGACACTCGCAAGGCATTCATACAACTTCATCTCAGTGTAATCCTTGCCGGTTTCACGGGATTGTTCGGCAAGCTCATAACGCTCAACGAGGTCGATATCGTATGGTATCGTATGTTGTTCACCACTGCCATTCTTGTCGTCTTCACAGGCTTACCGCGCGTGGGATGGAAGAAGTTTTTCCAGATTGCTGGCTGTGGCGCACTTCTTGGCCTTCACTGGATGCTGTTCTATTGCTCCATCAAGGCGAGCAACGTGTCCATTGGTGTTGTATGCTTCGCACTGGTAGGATTTTTCACAGCCATTTTCGAGCCTATGGTTTATCATCGTCGAGTGTCGTGGCGTGAGCTTCTTCTCTCGCTCATTACCGTTGCGGGACTGCTCTGCATCTTCTCCTTCGACTCGCGCTATCGCTACGGAATCACCATCGGAGTAGTGTCGTCTGCCGTTTGCGCCCTCTATGCCATCTGCAACAAGAAGGTCAGCGTTGGGGTTCGGTCGCGCACCATGCTCATGTATCAGATGAGCGGCGGCATCATTGGCGTGAGCATCATCATACCGTTCTATCTCATGATTTTCCCTTCTAATCAGCCCGTAGTGGTCGTTCCGTCAGGAGCCAATCTCTGGTGGATGCTCTGCCACGCCTTGTTCTGCACCATAGGCATGTATCTGCTTCAGATTCAGGCACTGAAGAAGTTGACGGCATTCACCGTCAACCTCACATATAATCTCGAACCGTGCTATACCATTCTCCTCGCCTTCATCTTTTTCGGCGAAGCTCACGAACTGAACTTCTCGTTCTATGTTGGCATAGCCCTCGTAATCCTTAGCGTACTGCTTCAGACGTGGAAAGGAAGGAAATAATACATAAAAAGTACCCTCGTAGCTTTGTTGGCTGCGAGGGTACATTTCATTAAAAGCGTGATGTATTTGGTATCGTTACATGGCAAAGGCGTTGAAACCTCCATCAACAACGGCTACGGTGCCAGTCACGAACTTAGCGGCGTCTGACATCAAATAGTGAATTGTGCCGCAGAGTTCCTCGGGTTCTCCCATGCGTCCGAATGGAGTCTGACGGATGACGTCCTGTCCACGCTGCGTGAATGTTCCGTCGGGATTGGTCAGCAGCGAACGGTTTTGCTCGGTGATGAAGAATCCTGGGGCAATAGCATTTACACGGATGCCCTCACCAAACTTCTTGGCACACTCTGTTGCCATGAAAGCCGTGAAGTTGCTAATGCCTGCCTTGGCGGCTGCATATCCGCAGACGCGAGTCATTGGACGGAAGGCTGCCATTGACGAGAAATTGATGATGGAACCCTTGCCTTGAGCTACCATTGGCTTGAGGAACACCTGTGTAGGAATGACTGTACCTGTTAGGTTGAGGTCAAGCACAGTTTGGAACTGCTTTGCCTCAAGGTCAAAGAAATTTTGGTCAGGTGCTATGGTGGCTCCCTTCATATTGCCGCCCGCAGCATTGAGCAAGGTATCTATGCGACCGTATTTCTCAAGTATATAGTCGCAGTTCTGCTGTACTATTTCTTGGTTCATGACATCGGTCTTGAGGAATTCACATTCGCCTCCCTGTTCGTTGATGTCTTCCACTATTTCGCGTCCTACCTCCTCCTTGCGTCCGAGGATTATCACTTTGGCTCCGTTGAGGGCCAGATACTTTGCTATGGTACGTCCGAGGACGCCTGTGCCACCTGTAATGACAACTACATAGCCTTTAATATAAAATAGGTTCTTCATATTTTTAAAAGTTGACGAGTTAAACGTATTCTTCATTCTTCACTCTTCATTCTTCCCTCTTAATTCTTCACTCTTAATTCTTCCCTCCCCCTTGGGAGAGCAGGAGGGGGCCTCGCCTTAATTTTTAATTCTTAATTTTTAATTTAGTCAAAGAATCCCGGTTGCTTGTATTCTATTCCCAACTCGCGATCGACGGTAGCGAGAATGCCCTCCACCTGACCAAGGGCGAACATACGTCCGAGGAACGAGTAGCCAGCGTTGTAGCCTCGTGACTCGTCGCCAAGCATCGTCATGCCGTGATCGACACGCATGGGCAGATTGGGATTCTCACGCTCGAAGATGCGAGCAAGTTCGATGATGTCTGCACGTCCGCCAAGGTGTGACGCTTCAGTGAAGTCGCCATTGGGGAAGATGTGGCACGAACGAAGGTGAACGAAATGGGTGCGTGAGGCATATTTGCGTGCCAAGGCAACGACGTCGTTCTGAATGCCGGCACTGAGCGAGCCAGCGCAGAAGGTGAATCCGTTGTGTGGGTTGTCAACGGCTGAGAGGAACCATTCGATGTCCTCGTCGCTATTGACTATTCTTGGCAAACCAAGAACAGGGATTGGTGGGTCGTCGGGATGTACGCACATGTTGATGCCGCACTCGTCGCAGACAGGCATGATGGCTTCGAGGAAATACTTCATATTGGCACGAAGTTTGTCCTTGTCGATGCCTTTGTAGAGATCAAGGAACTGTCGGAACAACTCTATCGGGTGCTCGTCGTCTTCGCGGAAGTTGCCGCTGACGAAACCTTGCGTCTTGATGACGATGTTTTCTACAAGTCGGTGATCCTTTTCGGGTGTCATTGTCTTTGCCAGCTCGTCAGCCTCGGCAAGCACGTTACGGTCGCCGAACTTGTGGAACGCTGCCCACTCCTCACGAGCTCCGGGACGCTTGAGTATGTATATGTCAAAATAGGCAAATTCGGCATAAGAGAAATAGAGGTTTGACGAGCCGTTTGGATTCTCGTGCAAAAGGTCGGTGCGTGCCCAATCGAGAACGGGCATGAAATTGTAGCAAATGGTCTTGACACCTTCGGCTGCAAGATTGCGCATCGACTGCTTATAGACTTCTATCTGCTCATCGCGATCGGGACCTGCGTATTTTATAGTCTCAACAACAGGCAGACTCTCAACAACGCTCCAACGCATTCCGAACGACTCGATGTATTCACGCAAGTCGCGTATGGCTTCACGTGTCCACACTTCGCCAAGTGGCACGTCGTGCAAGGCGGTTACAATGCCTTCGACTCCAATTTGTTTGAGCATGGCAAGAGTTATTTTGTCCTTCTTGCCAAACCATCTCCATGTTCTTTCCATAAATAGATGATGTTTATTAGTTTTTTTGAGTGCAAAAATACATTTTTTTTTCGATATACGTAAGTCTTTATCATAAAAAAAATGGTCGTAGGACAATATAGATACAAAAATGGGTAGATTATGAAACATAAACAAAAGTGCCATCTCACATTAAGCGTCACTTTTATCTATGTTTCCATACATACGACTATTCTGTTTGCACCGAAAGAGCCCCCCTTTCAAGCGTAACGTTGCGTTATGGAAAACGCGACGTTGCGTTTCTGATAGCGTAACGTTACATTCCTGAAAACGTTACGTTAACGTGAGTTCGATGAAAGTCAATTATCACGATTTTCACGGAACGGGGAGTTCGGAACTCGTGGTTACGAAAACAGAAATGAGAATATAAGACAGGAAAGAAGAGCTTGACAAACTGCAAGAAACCTTCCTATATCTTTTGCGATAAGGACAAAAAAGGCATCCCAAACGGAATGCCTTTTTGTATTATCATTGTTGTAATGATTCTCCGAAATTACTCTGCTGCGAGAGTGAAGCGCTTGAAATCAACAACTGTCAGCTCCTTGTCAGCAGCCTTCAGATAGTCAGATACAGAGAGTTTGCTGTCCTGAATGAACTCCTGATTGAGGAGGCAAGACTCCTTGAAGAACTTGTTGAGACGACCCTTTGCGATGTTCTGAATCATCTGCTCTGGGAGGTTTGCAGCCTTCTCAGCCGAAACGGTAGCAATGATTTCCTTTGCACGGGCGACCTGCTCGGCTGTAATCCAACCCTTACCCATGTTAGACTCCATGTGATCCTCAGAGTCAACGTGTGCAGGGTTAATGCCTTCCTTCTTCAAGGCAGCCTCAACAGCCTTCTGCACCTGCTCCTGCTTTGTCTTCTCAACGGCAACACGGATTTCCTCGTCGATTACCGACTGAGGAACAGACTCCTGGTTGAGGGCCACTGGCTTCATGGCAGCCACCTGCATTGCGATGGCGTGACCCTGCTCCTGTGCAGCCTTGTTGGTCTGTACCATGGTGCAGAGTGTGTGCTTGCCCATGTGGTCGTAAACCTCTACGTTGTCGCCCTCAATGAAGTTGTAGCCATCAAGTTCCATCTTCTCACCAGTGATACCAGAACGTGCAACGACAGCGTCCTGTACCTTTGTACCGTCAGCGATTGTCAGTTCCTTAACTTCATCGAGGCTCTTAGCCTTTGCAGCTACGGCAGCATCAAGGATGTCCTGTGTCAGCTTGATGTAGTCAGCACCGTTGGCAACGAAGTCGGTCTCACACTTCAAAGCTACGATAGCAGCGAAGCCTTCGACAGTCTTAACGAGAACGCAACCGTTTGAAGTCTCGCGGTCAGAACGCTTTGCAGCGATAGCCTGACCCTTCTCGCGGATAATCTCCATTGCCTTGTTGAAATCACCCTCACTCTCAGTGAGTGCCTTCTTGACATCAGCAAGTCCTGCACCTGTCATGGTGCGGAGCTTCTTGATGTCTTCCATATTTGGTTTGTAAGCCATAATTCTGTTTTAATAAAAAAAATAATAATTAATAATTAAGAAAAACTTTTGTAGATTAAGTTAAGAATTAAGAAAAACCCGTGTAAACACTATTTCTCTTAATTCTTAATTTTTAATTCTTAATATTATTCAGCAGCCTCTTCTGCAGCAGGAGCATCCTTGCGAGCCTTACGTGCACCACGCTTAGCCTTTCCCTCAGCAGCCTCCTCGCTCTGCGCTTCGGCAGCTTTCTCGTCGGCTCTTTCCACCTTGCGCTCCTCGATACCCTCAGCAATGGCACCGCAGCAAGCGTTGAGGATTACCTCTACGCTGTCCTTAGCGTCGTCGTTTGCAGGAATGATGAAGTCGATGTCCTTTGGATTAGAGTTGGTGTCAACGATAGCGAAAACTGGAATACCCAAACGGATAGCCTCCTTAACGGCAATGGCCTCTTTGCAAACGTCGATTACGAAGAGTGCGGAAGGCAGACGAGTAAGGTCGGCGATAGAACCGAGGTTCTTCTCCAGCTTGGCACGCTGACGAGTGATCTGCAGCAGCTCGCGCTTAGAGAGGTTAGAATACGTACCATCGTTCATCAGTTTGTCGATGTTCGCCATTTTCTTAACGGCCTTGCGAATTGTTGGGAAGTTGGTGAGCATGCCACCAGGCCAACGCTCGATAACGTAAGGCATGTTTACGCTTGCAGCCTTCTCGGCAACAACGTCCTTAGTCTGTTTTTTAGTAGCGACGAACAGGATCTTCTTTCCTGACTTTGCAATCTGCTTCAGAGCCTCGGCAGCCTCGTCAATCTTGGCTACGGTCTTGTGCAGGTCGATGATGTGAATACCGTTACGCTCGGTATAGATGTATGGAGCCATTGCCGGGTTCCACTTGCGGCGGAGGTGGCCAAAGTGGCAGCCAGCCTGCAGCAGCTGATCAAAATTTGTTCTTGACATAATGTCTAAAAATGCTTTAAATTGTTGTTTACTTTCTTTTTAATTCTTTGTTAGAACCAACTGGGGGGTAGTCCTCTCCCGATTACATCGAGGAGTCTCTCCAGTTTAGATACTAAACTTGCTATGCGCACATTAACGCTTGCTGAACTGGAAGCGACGGCGAGCCTTTGGCTGACCTGGCTTCTTACGCTCAACGGCACGTGAGTCGCGTGTGAGGAAGCCCTGATCCTTCAGTGCCTTCTTGTCTTCTGCGTTAATCTTCACCAAAGCGCGGGCGATAGCGAGACGGAGAGCCTGGCTCTGACCTGTAAAACCGCCACCATCGAGGTTTGCCTTGATGTCATATTTCTCAGCTACATCGAGCAACTGCAGTGGCTGCTTTACGACATACTGCAGGATAGCTGATGGGAAAAATTCTGTGAGATCTCTCTTATTGATCGTTATCTTGCCTGTACCCTCGGTAACATAAACGCGTGCTACGGAGCTTTTGCGGCGACCAATTGCGTTAATTATTTCCATTCTACCTTAATTATTTATACTGGTTAATATCTATTGTTTTTGGCTGCTGAGCCGCCTGCTTGTGCTCAGTTCCCTCGTAAATATAGAGGTTGTTCATCAGGCTGCGTCCGAGAGTGCCCTTTGGCAGCATGCCCTTGACAGCATGACGGATGATCTTCTCAACACCACCCTCGCGCTTGCGAAGCTCGGCAGGAGTGTTGAAACGCTGACCACCAGGATAGCCAGTATAACGTGTGTAAACCTTATCAGTCTCCTTCTTGCCAGAGAACACAACCTTAGCTGCGTTGATAATGATTACGTTGTCACCACAATCCACGTGTGGAGTAAAAGTTGGCTTGTACTTTCCGCGAAGAAGCTTAGCAACCTTTGAGCAGAGGCGACCAACGATCTGGTCGGTAGCGTCGATAACGACCCACTCTTTCTTAGCTGTCTCCTTGTTGACGGAAATAGTCTTGTAACTTAAAGTGTTCATTTTAATTTTTAATTTTTACTACTAAAAAACATTTTTCTTTTTTATTCTTTGGATGCTGATTCACTAACCACCATGTCCGGCCAAAGGCACAGCTATTAACACAGCAATCCGTGGGGGCCTAAGAATTCCCCAAATAATCGGACTGCAAAGGTACAAACTTTTCACCTAATAATTAGGTGTGAGATAGTTTACAACGAAATATTTACAATTATTTAACATTTTCAACCCGCTTTTTCTTCTCGAAAGCTATGTTTTTGTTTTTCTTTTTGTATTTTTGCAGTTGCAATAGGAATCTAAAACAGAACAATAAGGAACATGGATATTTACATCGCAGACAAGCAACGTTATAGTTGCGGAATGAAATACCAAAGGTGTGGGCGCAGCGGAATATTGCTGCCTAAAATCAGTCTTGGCTTTTGGCATAACTTCGGAGGTGTTGACCCTTACGAACGAAGCAGGGAGATAACCCATTATGCCTTCGACCACGGAATAACACATTTCGACCTCGCCAACAACTACGGACCTCCATACGGAAGCGCAGAGGAGACTATGGGGCGGCTTATGGCACAAGACTTTGCGCCCTATCGTGACGAGATGTTCATCAGCACGAAAGCCGGCTACGACATGTGGGAGGGTCCTTATGGCAACTGGGGATCCAGAAAATATCTGATGGCGAGCATCGACCAAAGTTTGCACCGCATGAACCTCGACTACGTTGACCTTTTCTACAGTCACCGCTACGACCCAGAAACGCCTCTTGAAGAGACGCTTCAAGCTATGGTGGACATAGTGAGACAGGGCAAGGCACTCTATCTTGGCATTTCACGCTGGCCGCTGGAGGCGACACGCAAGGCAATAGACTATCTTGCCGCACATGACACCCCGCTGCTCATCTACCAAGGTCGTCTGAACATGCTCGACCGTGCGCCAGTTGAAGAAGGCATCACTCAGTTGTGCAAGGAGTCGGGTGTTGGTTTCATCTCTTTCTCGCCACTTGCACAAGGTCTGCTGATCAACCGCTATCTCGAAGGCATCCCGAAGGACTCTCGAATGGCAAAAGAGCATTTCCTGAAGCAATCAATGCTGACTCCCGAACTGTTAAAACAGCTCCGCCAATGGAATGTCGAAGCACAAGGCAACGGACAATCATTGGCGGAGATGGCTCTGCTGTGGAATCTCAACCACGAGTCAGTAACGTCGGTATTGATAGGTGCCAGCAGCGTTGCCCAACTGAAGGACAACCTCGGCACGCTGAAATTCGTCAACTAACGGAGCTTAGAAATAGTAGGCGGCGGAAATTTGCCAAGCATTGGTCTTGATGTCGGTTATTTCCTTGCCAAGACCACCGCCTGCCCAATCCTCATTTATGGTATAGTTGTCCTTAGTTTGGATATTATATGTGAAACCAAGTTCAACATGACCGAAAAGCGTCAATCCTGCACCAAGATTGATGCTTACATTCATATTGTCCTTTTTGTAAGAACTGCTGTCCCAAGCATCGCTGAAATCACCCAAGGCAAAGCCAAACTGAGGACCTGCCGCCAAATAGATTCCGGCAAGACTGCCAAGGCCGATGTTCCATCGTAGGTTAACAGGAACATTAATACTCTTAAATTTTACGTCTTCATAGTATCTGTCACTTCTGACAAGCGAACCCTTACGCTGGTCGTAAAGGGCAGCTGCATCGATGCCAATACCTACGACAGGAAGTGTAAACTTTACAGTTGGACCTATGAAGAAGCCATTGTTGTTGTCGGCAGAATACACATCCGACGACACGCTCATTTTAGTTACGTTAAGTCCACCCTTTACACCAAACTTAATCTGAGCTTGGGTAGGAACGGCTGTAAACAAGGCTACAGCCATGACAATTGCAGTAAATAAATTTTTCATCCTTTATAACTATTTATTTCGCTAAATAAACAACTGCAAACACAAATACTTGCATTTGCAGTTTTCTTATTTAACAGATATTAATGTCTTTCTCTTCTTACAGTCACTCTTGCCGAGCCACTACCACTTGATGACGAACCCTTAGGAGTCTTGGCCTTCTTCACCTTCGTGGTCGTTGTCTTGGAGCCAGTTGACTTTGCCTTCTGCGACTTCATTACCTTCGGATCAAGTTTTGCAATGCTGTCAAGAGAGTCTTTCTTTGCCTGGTCACCATATAAATTCTTCTGGAAAGCTGCCAATTCTTCCTCTATTTTTTTCTGTTCTTTAGCCATTTCCTCGTCAGTGGGACAATACTGTGCAAGAGTTCTTCCAAGAAGATTGTTGGTCTTGTATATCTTGCCATCGTATTTTGCAAGAGTAAAATAGTCATCCATACTCATCTTTGCGGCATTGTTCACACTGCTTGCCTGAATGTTCTGACGGCTGAGATAGGAAGCAATGTCGCTATACTTTACCCAAAACAGAGGATATTTAGAAGGTTCTCCACCAAAATCGTCATCACGCATCATCACAGGACAAAGAGCAATGGTCTTACGACGGAACGTAGAGTTCATCTCATCGAAATATGCACTCTCCTTAAGATAATATAGCTTAACTTCTGCCGAAGGAATATCACTATTGTCCACTCGCGGCTTACCATCCTTCATCTCGTAGAATATATGGTAGTTATCAAGTATTGTCTTTATATCGATACGCGTCGAGTCATTAAATTGCTCGCTACCATCAAGACGATATTCATATACTGGTACATAACCGAAAAGAGCCAACTTAAAAACATAAGTGAAAAGATTCATTTCCTTGCCTGTAGGCTCAACGGGATAATACAAAGGAGCGTTCGACTCTTTAGTCAAGTCGAGTTCACGATAAATGTCACGTCGCCAAACGACGTCCTCAGGCATCTCAACTGCCGTTGGGAACATCTCACGTGCACGTATTGTCATTCCCGCCGATGTCGTCGAAGAATTCTTCTTCGTTGCATCGGCCCTTCGTGTCTTGGGTTGTCCAAAAACCACCAACGACACACACATTATAGTTAAAAACAAAAACAGTCTCTTCATATTATATATAATGTCAAAATCTTCTTTTTCTCACTCCATTCCCCTATCTCATCATTACTTCACAATAACTTCCATTGATGCCGTCAGCTTGCGCTGTATTCCATCAGGACCTACCGCCGTGACGCGTGAGATGTAGAAACGGCGGTTACGCTGCAACTTGCGGAACGTCTCTTTCTGGCGAGCAGAGAATCTCGCACCGTCACTGACCATAGGAACGGCATTACCCATATTGTCGAAGAACACAGTCTCAAAACTCAGCACCTTGAAGCCGATGTCGAGTATTCCGTCGTCAATGGCAGCACCTATTCCTTCAATGTTCATAAGATTGGCCTTTGACATTGCTCCACCACGATAGCGCGTGGGATTGCCATGCTCGTCGTTCATGGCAATATATGCCGTCGGGTCAGGCAGTTTACGTACTTGGAAGGTGAATTGCCCCATCTGTTGCGAACGTCCTGTATTGTTAGACAAAACGGTTATGGTAACGTCCTTACCCACAGCAGAAGGACGGGCAATGTAACGCCCTGCCCCTACTGGTTGCAAGGTACCTCCCGACATCGTAGCCTGCACCTTGTTCAACGGAACGCCTGGCACACTGACACTTATCGGGTTACTGTAACCAGCGTAAAGCACATTCATAAGGTCAGCAGAAACGGTTGCCGAGGGATCAACGACGGTGTATTTCTGACTGAAGTCACGACGTATTCTCTCGCCACTGCCATTCAGCATCTCTATGTAGCCAGCCAATGTGAAATCACCTGTTCTGCCACAAACCGTCTCATAGAGTCCATCCTTCAAGTTCATCTTGCGGTTGCCAATGAAGATGTCCGGCACTTGAGTGGTGTCAACGGCAGCCATTACGATGTGTGCCGAATATTTGTCGCCTCTGACCACTGTCTGTGCATTGGGAATGACGAAAGCTTTCAAAGAGTTTACGCGAATGTCCTTCACGTCGATGTTCGACACGAGGGAATGTAGCACTTCACCTTCGGCATAGCGAATGTCGCCCTGCAATTTCGACAGCAGAGTGATTGCTCCTGCCACTGGCATATCCTCAAACATATATTCTTGCCAGTTTTTGCCCATAGTATTGGCGTTCTTGGGAAGTTCTGTCGAGAGATTGCTCTCTATGACGGCACGTTGCGACTTGTCGGTAGTCATCGCGAGTATTCTGCTGCGGAACGAGTTTATGGCATCGTAAAGGGCTTTGCCTTGTCCTCTTCCTGGGGCAAGCATCACCTGATTGGCAGATTCGAGATCTTCCTTGTTGCGTATGTTGTGAATGTCAGCGTCCTTGCCGTCAGCCTCACGAGCAATTGCCAACTTCAGCCGTTCTGTAAAATTGTAGAGCGAGTCGCTCATCTGCTTCACTTCTTGAGCCTTGTCATACCAAGCCTGCACTTTGGCGGGATTGGTCTTCAGCTGCTCCACAAACGAGTCGTAGATGCGCTGATTCTCCTTTGCCGAATTGGATGTCGTGCGGTTTATGCTGTCCTCGACAATAGAAAAGCCATTAAGCACCTCTGTTGACACATTGAGTGCCAACATTGCCATCAAGACGACATACATCAAGTTTATCATCTTTTGGCGGGGCGATACCGGACGTTTCTTTATTGCCATCTATTCAATTTTATACATTTAACATTGAACATGAAATATTGAATTGCTGCGCATTGTTTTCATCACGAAAGAATTCAACGTTCAACATTCAATTTCTCAATATTTCAATTTCTCATTCCCTCAATCATTCGAGCGTAAATCCTGTTAAGTTCTGCAATCTGCTCAGCCATCTTTCTCGACTGCTCGTTGATTTCGTCTATTGTACCCATTTGCGCACTTGCACTCTTGAGTTGCATTTCATAAACGCGACTTATTCCAGTCAAGGTGCGGTTGAGGTTCTCCATTTCCTCTGAGTCACGAGTCAAACGTTGGCTCTGGTCGGCAACGGCAGAAAGCAACTCAGTCAGACGCTTCAGTTCGTCAACATAATTGTTGGTCGCCTCCTCCATTTCCGCAGAAGCATCTGCAGAGACTTGCGGAACACCGCCAACCACGATGCCGCCAACGGCATTGCCAACAACACCTTCAACGACATCTCCCGCAGATTGAGCTACTACTGCCCCACCTGTGGCATTACCAACGATGACTCCACCAGTGGCATTACCGACGATGACTCCACCAACAGGCATGTTCTGAACCTCAGGCATTTCCACTTTCTCCATTTCTTCCGGATGGAGTTTCAAATCCATTCCTATCGTCGTCTTGTCAAACGGACGGTCAAATGCTGAAAGGAAGAACACTACCACCTCTGTTCCCATGCCAAGATACAACATCAGGTTTGCTCCAGGCAAATGGGTCAATTTAAAGAGAGTACCAAGAATCACTATCGACGCACCCCAGCTATAAGCATAGTTCAGGAATGTCTGTCCCGGCACACTGTCCATCCATTTCTGCAAACGATAGACAATATTATATTTGCTGTACTCTGTCATTATTTCTTTGTTTTTTTGGATTTCTGACTTGTTGTATTTGCCAAGCTGCGCACACAACGGAAGCCTATGTATGAACGTGGCTGATTCTGATACTCAAAAGAGCGCCAAGCGGAACGGATATGCGATTCGGGATCTTTCCACGAGCCACCACGCACGCTCTTCTTCTTCAGACGGTATGGATCTTCTAACGCCGCATTGTACTTCAACTGCGGATTAATGTCGTTCATTGCCTCCACGCCCGCCTCTGTATAAATTGTACTTGTCCACTCTGCCACATTGCCAGCCATATCGTAGAGTCCATTACTGTTGGGTTGGTAGATTCCTGTTTTGCTGGTTATGAGGTTTCCGTCCTTCGTGTAGTTTCCACGATCGGGCTTGAAATTGGCATAGAAACAACCATTGCCCGTAGATACGTCGGCATTGTCCCAAGGGAATTCATTTTGGTCCTTGCCGCGTGCCGCAAACTCCCATTCAGCTTCAGTAGGCAGACGATAACGTTGCACGAAACGTGCCGCACCTCCAAGTCCCTTGAGCAAGTAATCGGTTCGCCATGCACAGAAAGCATTGGCCTGTTCCCATGTCACCCCTACTACGGGATAATCATTATATGCAGGATTGCTATAATAGTTGCGCATATATACCTCATTGTCAGCATTGGGGAAATCGTTAACCCAACATGTTGTGTCGGGATATACGTTTACTATATAAGTATTAAGGAAATCCCACGGTCCCGTCAACTGTCTATTTATAGTCTGACGGACAATTTTACCCTCTTCGTCAATGTAAGCCGTATCCTTCGATATCCATACCTGCTCGTTGGGATCCACCTTTATGTCAGTGTTTAGGTTTCGCTCTGCAGGATTCAGTCTATATTTCCTTTTAGCAGCCTCAGCGTAGTCGTAAATCTCATACCGATAGTTTAGCTGGCTACCATCAAGTAACTTCTCTCCTGTTACTGGATTAGTCACATAAAGACTCTCTATTGCACGCTGTTCATCTTCGTTAGGTTTGCGGGGCAATGGTTTCTTCCAATTAATATGTGGAGTGACAGGCTCACCATATTTGTCCTCCTCAATCCTATAGGTCTCATCGCCACCGTATGCTGGATCTGCAAGACGTTCACGAAGGATAGAGTCACGCACATAATTGACGAACTGTCTATACTGAGAGTTGGTTACCTCACGCTCGTCCATCCAGAATCCCTCGACAGAGATGTCCTTTACAGGCGTTGGCTTTCCCCATAGACTATCAGGTTTGTCGATACCCATGTGAAGATAGCCTCTCTTGACCATTGTCATGCCGTATGGTGTTGGTTCAGTAAAAGCCCTACTCGACGTTCCTGTGACCTCGCCACCTGATGCCGATGCTATTTTACCTCCAAGACACGAAGTCATCGCCAACGTCAATGCCAGCGACAACGTTACAATTATGATTTTGCGTATATCCATTATTTCATTATTTGCTATTACTAACATCGTTTGATACTACAACAGCCTTACACTTTTGTGCATATTCCGTCCTTTCTTGCCTAAGTTTATATCGGTCTGATAACCGACGAAAATCTCATGGCCTCCATTACCCAAACTTATCGCCGAAGTATATGCTTCATAACAGTAACCCAGGCAAACTCCATGGAAATTTCCTCCAAGCATCACCGTGACAGAATTTGTCGGGCTGTAGGATAAGCCAATGTACATCATCTTCTTGTCGTTAGTGTATGTCAATCTGCTGCCTACATCCACGCGATAAGCCACGCCATCGGTACGACACAGCAAAGAGGGCTGCATAGATAGAAACGGATTTCTTAATCGAATATTGTATCCAGCAGTAAAATAATATAGACTTGAGACGTCAAATTCCTGCTCTTCTCCTATTTCTATCTTAGGAGCATTTAGATGTTGCCCGGAGATGCCTACATACCATTTGTCACGACTGTAATATAGTCCAATACCCAAATCCATGCTGTTTCCTGTCACATCTGTAGTCGGGAAAGCTGGGTCTTCGGGAGTCTCAGTATCTACTTCCGAACCATTGAAGCCTTCACTCAATATACCGAATTTTACACCCACACTCAACATCCCGCCAAACAACTGACGACGATAGGCATATTGTAATGCAAAATTTTTGTGCGAAAACAATCCAATATCATCGCTGAGCAACATCACTCCTACGCCATGATAGGAATTGAGGAAATAGAAAGGCAAGTCTCCTCCAGCATACATCGTCTTTGGACTATTTTCAAAGCCAGTAAGAGCCATAGAATAGGCTGCTGCGACATTTATCTTATTGGTTTTGCCCACCGTCGCTGGATTGAACGACGACTCCAATGCCCAGTAATTAGAAAAATGGGCATCGTATTGAGCCATGACTTTAGTGAAAGTCATGCTCAAGAGCATAAGTATAATCAACTTTACCTTTGTCACCTCTTGGAAATAATACAAAGGGCCGCCCTTTTTATGGAACGGCCCTTTCTATCCATTTAGCTTAATATTCGTCTTCATTAAACAGGAAATCCTCTTTAGTAGGATAGTCAGGCCAAATGTCCTCAATGCTTTCATAAACATCGCCTTCATCCTCTATCTCCTGTAAATTCTCCAATACTTCTAATGGTGCGCCTGAACGAATTGCATAATCAATAAGTTCGTCTTTGGTTGCTGGCCATGGCGCGTCTTCTAATTTTGATGCCAATTCAAGTGTCCAATACATAGCTTTATTATTTATTGATATGATTTTGGGCGCAAAAGTAATAAAATAGATTTTTATCTACAAGTTTTAGACCATGTTTTTTCGCTTATACCGTCAATAATATTTAATTTTTTAGCTAAAACGAAGAAATAATCTGATAATCTATTCAAATATTTAATTATATCGACACCAACTGTAGCTTGTTCAGACAGTGCTAATACACGTCTTTCCGCACGGCGACAGACCGTCCTGCAGACATGAGCAAGAGCGCCTGCCCTACCCCCTCCTGGAAGAACAAAGCCTAATTTCTCAGGTAACTCCGACAGAATTTTGTCTATTTCGCCTTCGATAAATTCCACCTCTCCTTCAGGCAACTTGGCTGACTCATAAAGAGGAGTCTGCGACTGGTCTGTAGCAAGGTGTGTGCCAACGTTGAATAAATTAGACTCTATGCGACATAGCACTTCTTGTATTCTATCATCAGAAACAGCAGTTACAAGAAGTCCAATAAAGGAATTCAGTTCGTCCACACTACCATAAGCTTCAAGCCTTACGTCAGTCTTGCTTATTCTAACTCCACCTACGAGGCTGGTCATACCAGAATCTCCAGTCTTTGTGTAAACTTTGGTTATTTTCATATTTCTAAAAATTAATTATATAGTTAGTCTTAAATCGGTTTTGGGTAAAGATCGCAATGCCCGCATAATATAAATCATAGCTCACTCTTACTCTGTCTTCGTTGATTAGAAATCGCCAAAGGTCTTTATTTGTACCATATACATCCTCAACAATTAGGATACTACTACAAGATAGACCATCAAGGCTTTTCTGAAGAGAAGAATCGTTGACTTCCTTGCCTAATATGGTGAGAGAGGTATTTCCCTCAATATTCTCAATACGTTCCATTTCTTTAATCTGTGTCTTTCTGCATCCTGCCTCTATGTAAGAAGACGCGACATTAAAAATGTCAGCTGAAAGGTACACTATATTGGGTTGTAACCAATTTGAAATTCTAAAATATAGCTCCATTAGTTTCCTACTTTCGACACTTAATGCTGGAAATATATTCTTGAGTTCCGAATAGGCATAATAAGGATAATGCTCATTAACGACATATCTGACAAATGCATAATCCGTCGGCGACTGTATGCCAAAGCCGCGACAATGCCTCCATCTTAGAAGCCATATCAAATATCTCTTCAGTACTTTCATCAAATACGAAACAATAAAATCATTAACGGCACATGAAAACGAAAAATCCCCAAGGACAACGTTATCCTCGGGGATTATACTCAAAAAGAAGGCGGCCTCCTACTCTC
>JBJEKR010000007.1:0-5946 GCA_051878735.1 Prevotella sp.
CTACACCATGGGTGGTATCTGGGTTGACTACGAGCTGATGACAACCATCACAGGTTTGTTCGCCATCGGCGAGTGCAACTTCTCCGACCACGGAGCCAACCGTCTTGGTGCTTCTGCCCTCATGCAGGGATTGGCCGACGGTTACTTCGTATTGCCATACACCATACAGAACTATCTCGCTGATCAGGCCATCTGGCCAAAGGTTCCAACCGACCGTCCAGAGTTTGACGAGGCAGAGAAGGGCGTACAGAAGGAAATCGACCGTCTCATGGGCATCCAGGGCAAGCGTTCTGTCGATTCTATCCACAAGGAGCTTGGCCACATCATGTGGGAGCACGTTGGTATGGGTCGTACAGCTGCTGGTCTTAAGGAAGGTCTTGAGCTTATCAAGAAGATCCGCAAGGAGTTCAACACCAACCTCTTCATTCCTGGCTCAAAGGAAGGCTTGAACGTAGAGCTCGACAAGGCCATCCACCTGCGCGACTTCATCACCATGGGTGAGCTTGTTGCCTACGACGCACTCTCTCGCAATGAGTCTTGCGGTGGTCACTTCCGCGAGGAGTATCAGACAGAGGAAGGCGAGGCAAAGCGCGACGACGAAAACTTCTTCTATGTAGGTTGCTGGGAGTATCAGGGCAGCGACGAGAAAGCCCCTGAGCTCACAAAAGAGCCTCTTCAGTATGAAGCAATAAAAGTACAAACACGTAATTATAAAAATTAAGTTGACGAGTTTTACTCGTTTACTTGTTAACTAAAAAAATTATGGCAAGAAATATTTCATTCACACTTAAGTTCTGGCGTCAGAACGGCCCTAAGGCTGAAGGTCATTTCGACACCCGCGAGATGAAGGACATTCCAGACGACACCTCGTTCCTTGAGATGCTTGACATCCTCAACGAGGAGCTCATCGAGGAAGGCAAGGAGCCTTTCGTCTTCGACCACGACTGCCGCGAGGGTATCTGCGGTATGTGCTCGCTCTACATCAATGGTCATCCACACGGCCCAGCTACAGGCGCCACAACCTGTCAGCTCTATATGCGCCGCTTCAACGATGGCGACGTAATCACCGTTGAGCCTTGGCGCTCGGCTGCATTCCCTGTTATCAAGGACTGCATGGTTGACCGCTCAGCTTTCGACAAGATTATCCAGGCAGGTGGCTACACCACCGTTCGCACTGGCCAGCCACAGGACGCCAATGCCATCCTCATTCCTAAGGAGGATGCCGACGAGGCAATGGACGCTGCCACATGTATCGGTTGCGGCTGCTGCGTAGCAGCTTGTAAAAACGGCTCTGCAATGCTTTTCGTCAGCTCAAAGGTATCACAGCTCGCCCTGCTGCCACAAGGCCGTCCAGAGGCTGCAAAACGCGCCAAGGCTATGGTTATGAAGATGGAGGAGCTTGGCTTCGGTAACTGCACCAACACCCGCGCCTGCGAGGCAGAGTGCCCGAAGAACGAGTCTATCGCCAACATCGCCCGCCTGAACCGCGAGTTCATCAAGGCAAAGCTCGCCGACTAATCCTCGGCTTTCAAGCCAATAAGAATCAAAGGGAACAGCGCTAAAACTGTTCCCTTTTTTTTGTCTTAGATTTAACGCGAGTTCGACGAATTTCACCAACTTGTATTCCCCCAGCGCAGCACTGTGACTGTGTTCGTCCGCGCCCACGACTGGGAGTGTGGGCGTCTCGCCCGCACCTCGCCTCCAAGTTAATCCCCCGCCGCCTATTATTTCGCCTGATAGTGCGCAGGGTGCGGGCGAGACGCCCACACTCCCAGTCGTTGGAGCATATATAAAACATTTCGACGAAATCCATCCACCCCTACTTGCAATATACATGAAAGATGGAGATTTGCACCATATCACAATAAAAAGTATGGTTTTTCTCTATTTTTCTTGGAGTTCCAGATTATTTTGCGTACTTTTGCAGCCATGACTATTGAGAGAGATTACGAACGGTTGTACAAGGACAACTATGAATCCCTTTACTATTATGCCCTGCAGATAGTGAAGGACGAGGAGTTGTGTCGTGATATAATCAACGATTCTTTCGAGATAGTATGGAGAGAACGTGAGGAAACTCCTCCGGAGAAACGACGGGCTTTTTTCTATCGCATGGTACACAACCGTTGCGTTGATTACATACGCAAGGAGACCGCCCGCAACCGCTATGCCGAATTCTATCGCAGGATGCATGTGGCTGGCATTGTCGATACGGGATATGATTCGGAGGAGGATGCCAGAAAGCAGCAGATTGTTGATGAGGTGATGGAGGAGTTGACTCCCCAAACCCGCAATATCGTTCAGATGTGTTTCTTTGACAACATGAGATATGCTGACGTTGCAGAGCGGTTGGGAATCAGTTTGAGTGCCGTGAAGAAGCATGTTGCCAAGGCAATGCTGAGGTTCAGGAGCCGTTGGCGACCCGATGGCTGACAAGGGAAATCCATAAAATGGTTAAAATGGATAAATTATTCCTATAAGGGGGTGTTTTTTTGTGAGTCAATTACGATTTTTATATAAACTAAGGTATAAGAAATAGATATGTCAATAGAAGACGACAAACTCGACAAGACGGTAGATAAGCTCGATGCAGGATATGAGCCAAGCGACGAGGAGCTGGCCCAAATGGTTGCAGAGGCTGCTGACGAAATGCAGCGGCAGGGCGTTGATATGCCAGTTGACGTGGACGAGGAGTGGGATGCCACTGCCTCACGCTTGGGTGTTCATGTTGGCGGCACATCGTCGCGTAGGCGTGTCTTGTTCTATGCCGTTTCGGGCGTGGCGGCCATGTTGCTCATCTTCTTTGCCATTAGGGCGTTCGTCCCGCGCGCCGATGTCCGCTCTGATTATGCTTATACCCGCATAGCAAACGCTCCCAAAACGGTGGTGATGTCTTCGGGCGACAAACATATCGAGATTCAGGGAGATTCACAGAACATTTCCGTCGCTGCTATGCAGCCAGCTCAACGCAACAAGGTGATGCGTGCTTTGGGTTACGAAACCGACGACGTGCCTACGGAAAGCTACACTATAAACATTCCAGTGGGTAAGAGTTATACCATTGTCCTTGCCGACGGCACACAGGTGTGGATGTACACAGGCAGCCGTCTTACCTATCCTTCGCAGTTCATCGGCGACGAGCGCAATGTCTATCTCTATGGTGAGGCATATTTCAAGGTTGCAAAGGATGCTGAGCATCCATTTGTCATCACTACCGAAAATGCCGAGGTGCGAGTGCTGGGCACGGAGCTGAATGTCTCGTGCTACAATGCCTCGTCGAGCCATGTGGCATTAATAACGGGTAGTGCAGAGGTTAAGGCCAAGTCTTCTGATAGTTTCGTTCGTCTTGTTCCCGGCCAGGGAGCAACGATAACTGCCTCTTCCGACGTTACCGTGGCTTCAGAGGATATGGTGGGATATGAGTATTGGCGCAATGGATATATATATTTCGACGATGCGTCGCTTATGGATGTAGCATTGGCGATAGGCCGTTGGTATAATGTCAATGTCGATTTCACCGACAAGACCTTGCAGGACCTCAAGCTGCGCTACTTCTGCCGCCGCGACGAGTCGCTTCGTCGTGCCATCGACCTTCTGAATGGTTTTGAGAGTTTCTCCGCGTCATTGGAAGGTGAAACTCTGAAAATAGGGAAGAAGTAAATATTTTATAGTATGGAATTATTTCATGGTAGTTATATTGCAGTAGAACGTCCCCGGATAATTAAGGGACGATTCACCAAGGATTTTGGTGAAGGGTTTTATTGCACAGCACTAAAGAAACAGGCAAAGCGTTGGGCGCAAAGATATGACACTCCCATTGTGAGCCATTATGATTATGTAGAAAACAAAAATCTCAACATACTGGAATTTAAGGAGATGTCAGACGAATGGCTTGACTTTATTGTTGCATGCAGAAATGGTGAGCCACATTATTATGATATCGTAATTGGCGCTATGGCCAACGACCAAATCTACAATTATGTTTCAGACTTCATAAACGGTATCCTGACAAGAGAGCAGTTTTGGGTGATGGCAAAATTCAAATACCCAACACATCAAATCAACTTTTGCAGTGAGGCTGCTCTTAAATGTATAACATTTACAAATTCAGAGGAGGTATAGACAATGGAAGGACGTGAGGATGCAAGGCTTAACGACCTGTTTTTTGTTTGCAGTCTGATTGAATATGTGGCGAGACAAACAAAAAATGAGAGAATAGTGATAGTAAGAGCCATGGGGCGCGAGGGAATAACACATTATTTAGACCTCGCAGAGGTTTATCATTGTGAGAACATTGACAAGGTGACCGACGAAATAATCAACAAGTATCACATCACGGAAGGCAGCTACGACAACGTGGCAAAAGCCAAGGACTCCGTTCCCACCTTTTGGGATATGGGTAAGGTTTTGTATAGACTAATCTACGAAATGTCAAAACGTGAAAACATTTCTTTTGTCGATTCCTTGTTTGCCGTATATGCTTCATGGATTATGCGTAAGATGGATGACTATAACTGCTCCATGTATTACGAGAACACAAGTTATCAGTATGCGTCACTCGTAGCAGGTCATGCACTATGAGTCTGATTCCGATTCTATAATTAAATACTGGCAGAAGGTAACTTTTCTGCCTTTTTTTATGAAAAAATGTTGGCTTGGGGGGGGTAACTTTTCATTCTCTTTTACGGTATTATGATGTATTATAACAATTAAAAAAACAAGCTTATGAAGAGATTACTTTTATTTTTTTTCTTAGCATGTACTTTCATATGCTATGGCCAGACGGTGAACAAGGGCAACAGTGGAGACTTCTCTTTCGCTGAGTTGGCAAGTGCGCTTCAAAAGGAGTGTTTTGTGAAATGGGAATGTCCTGAAGGGTTCAGCATCGTTGATGCGTCAAAGGAAATAAATGCCGACATACTCACCATGTGGAAACGCCGTGACAACAAGCTTCAGGCCTCACCTTATAATATATATACCATGTCCATCGGTCAAGAAGCTGTGGCAGATGGTGGCGGGATGGTCATTCAGTATCCCTCGCCTTACATATTCACACTCATGCCCTACGCATTGAAAGAGAAAGGGCAATACCCCGGTGCCGTTCAGCTGGCCGATTCCATTGCCAAAAACGTTTTATGTTCCTATACAAAGGAGATTCTTACCGACCGTTTTGGGTGTAATGCCGATACAATCGTTGTGGCGAAGATGAAACTCGACAAACCTGTGGCAGGCAATTATTCACACTGCGTGATGGTGCTGACGACAAAGAAAAACGGTTTGCCTCTTTATTTCCGTATTCTCGCCACCGACGAGAACAGTCGGTCAATCGACAGTACAATAGAAAACCTTTTGCGCCACGTTACATATAAGGAAGGATCCTTGCCCGCCTATTTCTATCAGAAAGATGAAACCAAAATATATTTGGCTTTTGCGAAAGCCATAAACATACAAACATTGATGGGGCATAACACTATTTGTGACGATGACAATCAATCCTCCCTTGCTATTGTGACAGCTATTACGTATGAGGAAAGTAAACAAAGGTGGCGCATTGGATTATTGCCATCTGCAAGACCTCACTATTTGGCAGAATCAAAACAATCAAAAGCTGCGGTGGAATTGATGAAATATGCCATGCAGCATAAGTTGACACTGGTCATTAAGAGCAAAGAAACAAGGAGTGGCAATCTAAAGGAACCGTATATTACCTTTGTAAAGGTAGCGCCAATGGACAAACAATTCCAACTAAACAGCGACAAAAGTGCATGAAATAATCATAATAACGAGGCAGAAAGTAACTTTTCTGCCTTTTTTATGAAAAAAAGTTAGGAACAGGGGTGTACTTTTTTTAGACTATTACGGTTTTATTATGATTTTTGAACATTAAACAGACACGCTTATGAGAAAAACGAAAGCACTTTTGCTGTTGACATTCCTGTTGGCGTT
>JBJEKR010000008.1:0-24979 GCA_051878735.1 Prevotella sp.
TGTAGGTCTCGGTGCCGTCGGCCTTGATGAACACTTCCTTACCGTTGCTTGGGTCGATGCCCTTCGACTGTACGGCATAAATGGTGTTCATCGACTCTCCTTCCTTGTAGAGGAAGCTCGGAGTGTAGTTGTTCTGGCTTTCAAGCTGCTCGTTGAGTGCCTTCAGCGAGTTTGATATCTCCTTGATTTTGTTGCTGTTGTGGGCAGCCTTGAAACCTACAGTCCAGCGGAAGTCGTTCTTCATGTCGCGCAGAATCTGGCCAGAAATGCTTAGTTCCCAACCGCGGTTCTGAACTTTTCCGATGTTTGCCTTGTAGCTGCTGAAACCGCTGGAGATAGGCAGGTTGACATCGGAGAGCAGGTCGTCGGTGACCTTGTTGTAGAGGTCGCCGCTGATGACGATACGGCGGTCGAGAAGCTCAAGGTCGGCACCGACGTTGAACTGGTTTGTGGTCTGCCACTTCAGGTCTGGGTTACCGTAAGCCATGAGGTAAACGCCATACCAGCCTGATGTGCTCTGACCGCTGTAGTCGTGATATGAGCGGATGCCAAGGTAGGAAGCGAAGTTCTGTGAACCTGTGATACCGTAGGACACGCGGACGCGGGCTACGTTGACGACGTTCTGGTCTTGCATGAACTTCTCATTGTGGATATTCCAGCCGGCACCTGTTGACCAGAACGGGGCGAAATGGTTGTTGGAGCCGAACTGCGAGGAGCCTTCATACTTGCCGTTGAGGTCGAGGAAATAGCGCTGGTCGTAGGTGTAGCGTGCGTTGAACACCAGACCGACATTGCGGCTGATGGACTCGCTGCCACTTGGGCTGCCGTCCTTGAGATACTGGCTTGCCATACCGAGGAAGTCCATATTCTCAACTGAGATTCCCTCACCTGTTACTGAATAGCTTTCTGACTTGTCCTCGTCGATTGTGGCACCAAGTCCTGCGAATATCTGATGCTTCTCCGCAAATGTCTTAGAATAGTTGAATGTCAGCTGACCGGAATAGCTGAAAGCATCGCCTGTGCCGTAGATGTAACGTCCCTTGCGCTTGTAGTCGTCGCCCTGATAGTCGTTGAACGCAGTGTTGGAAGGTGAGATGAACTTGTCAGAACGGCTTGTCTGTTTGGTGAATGAGAACTGTCCGCGGACGAAGAAGTCAGGCGTTATGTTCCATTCTGCGGAGAAGTTGTTGGTGATGTCGGTATATTCGCTTGTGTCCTTGCCGGGAAGAGTGGCGTCGTAAAGCGGGTTATAGACAATAGATGAGCGGGTGTTGTCAAGCACTTTGTTGATTGTCCCGTCCTCGTTGTAAGGAATGTAGTATGGGTTTAGCGAGCAATACTGGCTGAACGAGCCGTAGGGAGAGTTCTTCGACTTGTTGTTAAGAATCTGCAAGCGGTTCTGGAATGTCCAGTTCTTGTACTTGTAGAGCAGGTACATCTCGCCATTGAGGGTGTTGCGGTTTGAGCCTTTCATTGCTCCCTCGATATTGTTGTAGCCGATGCTGGCACCGTAGCGAAGGTTTTCATTACCGCCTTCTACCGATGCGTTGTGGCGTGAGCCGATGCCAGTACGCACTGGGAACTTCAGCCAATAGGTGTTCACACCGCGCTCGACATCGAGCTTGCGGCTATTGTAGATGTCGAGCAATTCTCTCTCCATGTTGGGGTTGGGGGAGGTATAGAGTTCGGCGAGTCGCTCGTATTCGAGTTTCTCGGCTGCGTTCATGAGATTGTAGGAGGTGAGGTCAGGGGCTTCGATACTCAGCGTGCCCTTGTAGCTGAAACGCAGTTTGCCCTCGCCGATGCGTTTGCTGGTAATGACAACAACGCCGTTAGAGCCCTTCGAGCCGTAGAGTGCCGTAGCGTTGGCATCCTTCAGCAAAGTAATACTCTCCACCTGACTCTCGTCAAGATCCATGAAACGAGTAAGTGTTATCTCAAAGCCGTCGAGAATGAAGAGTGGCTGGTTGGCAGTACGCTGATTTTCGGCACTGACCTGCATGTCTTGAACGTCGGTAGGAAGGCTGGACGCACCACGTATTGTTATGCCAGGAAGGTTGTTAGGGTCAGAGCCAATTTCTATGTTGTCAGCAATGTTAAAACTGGGATCGAGGTTCTTCAGAGCCGTAGCAAGACTGCGGTTACCCGCTTCCTGAAGCTGTTTGTGGGTGAAAGTAGATGCGGCACCGGTGTAGCTTTCGCGAGACTTGTTGAAGATGCCCGTCACAACAACTTCTCCAAGAGTCTGCCTGTCATCTCTCAGTCTGATGGTCACATTATCGACATTTTTCTGACCGTTGAGGAAGTAGGCTGTTTCCTCCATGCCGAGAAACGTGACGACAAGAGTTTCTGGCTTATCCTTTTCCATGGCGAGAATGAAATGGCCATTGGCATCACTGATAGAAGCTACATTGCCAGTACTCTTGAACTTGATAGTGGCACCAGGTATGGCATCGCCCTTTTCGTCAACAACCGTGCCGCTGACCGTTACGACGTTCCTTGTGGCTGACGTCTGTGTGGGTTTATTCTGGCTGGAGGTCTTGATTACATAGCTACCGCTGCGCTTAACATAATTCAGCGGGAGTCCTTTCAGTAGTTGTCGAAGGGCTTCCTCAACGTTTTGCGCCTTTATACTACAATTTACCTTGTAGTGGGCCAAGTCGTCGTAGGAAAAGACTATTTGCGTCTGAAACGCTTTTTCCAACTGCCGCAGCACCGTAGTCAGCGGTTGTTCCTTGAGTACCTTCTCGTACTTAGCTTCCTTGTCAGGCACACTAATCTCATTAGAGGCGAGACAAGGAATCGTCATCACGAAGAAAGATACAATTAAAAGTGTCTTTTTTCTCATGTCTGTCATTTTGTTGATTATAGTCTGCTGGGGTCTTTCCCCCGCTTTTTTATCGTTTTAATGGCTCCTCTCTGTCTTGATAACGTATCAAAACTAAAATAAGACACCCTAAAACGTCAACAAAATGAAACTTTTTTCGTCGTTTATGAAATAAACGGTTATTCTGGGGCGTTTAATCTATTAAAATGGTGCTGTCACTAACTACTATCCCAAGATTTGACGACTCGTTGAGAACGCCAATAGCCTCGTCAAGAGACTCGTCGAGCTTATAGACGTAGTGGAAACGTTTGTCGAGCAGTTCGTTGTCACGACATATTACGTTCACACCATACCAGCCACTTATCTGCTTTAAAATGGTGCGCAAAGTAGCATTGTCAAAATACATCACTCCCTCGCGCCAGCAGGTGAAGTCACGCGTGTTGACTTCTTGCACGATAAGAGTCCGGTCGTTAAAGCTGGCGTCATGGTCGGGCGTTAAGGTCACCTTGCCGTCAGGAGCCTGCACCACAACGCTACCCTCAACGAGTGTCACGTGAATGTCGTTGGCATCGTAGCAGCGCACATTGAACTTTGTTCCTAACACCTTCGTCGTAACATCCTTGGACTTAATTATGAAAGGATGATCGGAATCGTGGGCCACGTCGAAGAATGCCTCACCATCAAGTTCAACCTTACGGTTGGTTTTACTGAAGTCGTCGGCATAGCGAAGACGACTGTTGGAGTTGAGCCACACGCGAGTGCCATCAGCAAGCGTCATACTGAGCATGCGTTTTCCATCGACAGCCACCTCATTCATACTTTTCTTGCCTACTGTCACCGACTTAACTACCGACTTCTCTTCCTCTTTGGTCACCTTCGGTACATCGGCATAATGGGTGATCTTTATGTCAGTGACTTCGCTATTGTCGAAAACACCTTCATATGTGACGAGCAGCACAGCCAGCACAACACATGCCGCTGCGATAGCGACAGTCCATAACGGAATGGTCTTACGTCGTGGGCTGGCGCCCCCCAACTTGCGTGCCTCAAACTTCTTCCATTCAGCATCAACATCGACAGGCTTTCTCCATTTCCTGTTTACAGCCTCGTCGATGGCTTGCAAACATTGCAAATCCTTTGCCGCCATGACGTCGTCCATCATGTCGGCAATTTCATTTGTGCCGCAACAGCTGTTTCCTTCGTAGATGTCAAGCAGCGTATCTATCTTTTCTTTTTTGTCCATTGTTTGTAAAAGCCTTGCTTCTTTAATACGTTTTTAATAAAAAATAGGTCACTTGCAGAATAGTTTTTAACGCGAATTTAACGCTGGCGAGTCAAAAATCTTCTTTGAACTTTTGCCGAAGGAAAGAAACGGCTTTATGCAGATGTTTCTTTATTGCGCTCTCACTGCATTGGAACAGCTCGGCTGCCTCTTTGTATTTCTTCCTTTCTATATAACAAGCTTCTAATATTTGCCTCGTGCGTGGGGTAAGCTCGTCAAGGGCTTCCATTACCATTGCGACGCGCTGGTCGTGTTCCATGACGACTTGCTGCGAGTCGGCGAGACGTTCGGACTGCATGAGCATCAGTTCTGCATAGGAGTCCCTTATCTTTCTTTTCCTAAGATGATCGAGACAGGCGTTCCTTACTGTCGTCAACAGATATGACGTGTTTGCCGAGCGACCTTTGTCGTCTGCCGACACTTGTTTCCAAATGGACTCGAAGGCATCGGCAACAACATCCCTGCTCGCCTCATCGTCTCTCAAGAAACGGAGTGCGAGATTAAAGGCGTGCAGATAATTGTCCTTGTAGAATGTCTTAAACTCGTCGTAGTCCATCTTTTTCGTAGTCATACCGTTAACATTCCAGTCCCATTTGCCTTGCCTTTTCCATGAGCAGCTGCATGAGCGGTTCACGCTCGTTTGGCACTTTGTTGTCGAGTACGGCATCTTTGAGGCAGCTCTTCAACGTTCCCACTTCGCGGCTTGGTTTCAGATGGAACATCTCCATTATCTCATTGCCGTCGATGACGGGCTGAAGGAGACGCTTGTAGTCCTTTTCCTTCAGGTCGGCTATTTTCTCGCGTACAATGCGGAAATTCTCATGGAACATCTTTTTCTTCGCATAGTTCTTGCTCGTGATGTCGGCATCGCACAGGAGCATCAGGTCGTCGATGTCGTCGCCGGCATCGTTGACAAGACGGCGCACGGCACTGTCGGTCACCTCCTCGTCGGCAATGACGATGGGACGCATGTGCAGCTCAACCAGCTTCTGCACATACTTCATCTTCATGTCCAGGGGCAAGGCAAGGCGGCGGAACACCTGTGGCACCATCTTCGCGCCTATGAGGTTGTGGTTGTGGAACGTCCAGCCCGAAAGGCGGTCCCAACGCTTGCTGCGCGGCTTGCCGATGTCGTGCATAAGGGCTGCCCAGCGCAGCCAGAGGTTGTCGCTGACGCGGCAAACATTGTCGAGGACTTCAAGGGTATGGTAAAAATTATTCTTATGGGCACGGCCTTCCACGGTCTCCACCTTGTCGAGTTCGGCAAGCTCTGGGAGTATGAGTTTCAGAAGCCCGCAACGATGTAAATCAACAAAGCCACGGCTCGGAGTGGGAGTCATCATTATCTTGTTCAGCTCGTCCTTGATACGCTCGCCGCTGACAATCTTTATGCGTTCGGCATTACGTTCAAGGGCATCGAAGGTTTCCTCGTCAATCATGAAGCGAAGCTGCGTGGCGAAGCGCACGCAACGCATCATTCGCAGCGGATCGTCGGAGAAAGTTATGTCGGGGTCAAGAGGCGTGCGAATTATGCCGTCTTCGAGGTCTTCAATGCCGTAAAAGGGGTCAACCAGCTCGCCAAAGCGGTCGCTGTTGAGACATATTGCCATGGCATTGATGGTGAAGTCTCGGCGGTTTTGGTCATCCTCAAGAGTGCCGTCCTCAACCACGGGCTTGCGCGAGTCGTGGCTGTAGCTTTCCTTTCGGGCACCGACGAACTCCACCTCGGTGTCATGGAATTTCACTTGCGCCGTGCCGAAATTTCGGAATACGGAAAGGTGAGCCTTCCTGCCCAGTCGCTGTTTCAACGCCGAGGCGACCTGTATGCCACTGCCCACCACTACGACGTCGATGTCGTTGGAAGGACGTTCGAGGAAAATGTCGCGAACGTAGCCGCCGACGACGTAACACTCGACGCCAAGTGCGTCGGCAACTTCGGAAATGAGGTGAAAAATCTCTTTGTCAAGGAGCTGTGCCAGCTCTTCATCGGTATATATTTTCATTCTTTGCGATATTTAAGGGTGCAAAATTACAGAAAAAGGGCAATATGACAAAGAATTGAAGGTCGGCATTACAGTTAATTCTTCTTAAAACAACTATGCTCTGCCATTGAAAACGAATTATTTTGCCTAATTTTGCATCATTTAAGGTGGGTGCTATAAATTCGCTTTGTCGTATTTATGCTTTTTAGTCGAGGACAGATTGAAAGCTGAAGAAGGAGTGTAGCGGGCTACACGACCGATGATGCATTCAATATGCACCGAATAAAAACAAAAAGACGACGAAACGTCTGCCCTAAAAAAATAAAAAACTCTACGGTGGGAATTTATAGAACCCACCTTAAATAAGGTGACAGATGCAGATGACGAATTGTGGAAAAGTATCATTTGCCATTTGGGCTGCATTGGCCCTTCCCATTGACGGGAGGTGCCAACAGACCACCAACACGTTCAGTTGCGAGGTGGACAACTATCTGCAATTCACGCCGACGGCATTGACCTACGGACTGAACATTGCCGGAGTGGAGGGACGCAGCAGCACCGCAAGACTGGCAGCAAGCTCGGCCATGTCGTACGCCTTGATGGTGGCCATTGCGCAGCCGATAAAGAACATGACGAGCAAGATGCGCCCCGACAGGAGCACCGACGATGCGTTCCCGTCGGGTCACACCGCAACGGCGTTCGTCGGCGCAAGCATACTGCACAAGGAGTACGGCACGACCGTCAGCCCATGGTTCTCGGTGGCCGGCTACGGTTCGGCGACAGCCACGGGACTGCTGCGAGTGATGAAGAACCGACACTGGACGGGCGACGTTCTCGCAGGAGCTGGAATAGGCATCGCAGCCACGGAGATTGCCTACGCACTGAGCGACCTGCTGTTCAACGACAAGGGGCTAAGGCGCTCGAAGCTGCCCAACGGGGCAAACGCCAAGGAACGGCCCTCGTTCATCGGCGTGACGATGGGAATGGGATTCGGCGGCACGACAATAGACTTTAGCGGCTGCAACGTAAGGCTGAAAAGCCACACCACGATGACAGCTGGAGTGGAAGCGGCGCACTTCTTCACGCCGTACATCGGAGTGGGAGGAAGATTCAGAGTGGGCTGCACGCCACTGACGGGATGGGAGGACGCAAAGGCCTGCCTGGAAGTGGAAAGCGCACATCTCACGGAATACACAGCCGACGTGGGACTGTATTTCAGTCTGCCAGTGAGCGAGCGACTGGCACTATGCTCAAAGGCACTCATAGGCGAAAGCCTTGTTGACGGAATGGACATCGATGCAAGAGACGAGTCAGTCACATACGACTACATCACCATGGAGGGCAACAACAGCGTGAAGTACGGAACGGGAATATCCTTGACCTACTCACACAAGAGGAACTCGTCGCTGAGAGTGTTTCTCGACTACGACTTCACAAGGAAACGCTATGAGCTGGAGCTTGGCGACGGCCAAGGCACTCGACACGACAAGACAAGGAAGGACACAGGCAGATTGACGCTCGGAACTGCCTACAACGTAACTTTTTAACAACAGGATGTTTGACACGAAAGGACGATACAGCCGACATCTACTGCTTGAAGGATTCGGGCAAGAGGGGCAAAGGAAACTGTCAGAGGGCAAGGTGCTGATAATAGGAGCGGGAGGATTAGGCTCGCCCGTGGCCTTGTATCTCGCCGCCGCCGGAGTGGGCACCATAGCGATTGCCGACGGCGACAAGGTGGAAACGAGCAACCTGCAACGGCAGGTGATACACTCGACACGCGACATCGGGACAGAGAAAGCCGAATCGGCTGCAAGGAAACTTCGCGACATCAACCCCGACATAACGGTGCTGACGATAAACCACTTCATCGACAGCGGCAACATAGGCAGAACCATAGCCGACTACGACATTGTGGTGGACGCCACTGACAGCTACAGGGCAAAATACATGATAAACGACGCTTGCGTGGCAGCAGCAAAGCCGTTCGTACACGGTGGAGTGCTGAAATACGAGGGCAACGTGTTCACCCATCTGCCAGGAACCGCCGACTATCGCGACATCTTCGGCGCAGAGCCTACGGCAGACCATGTGCCCACGGCATCAACCGTTGGCGTGCTAAGCACAGTCGTCGGCATAATCGGCACCATACAGGCCACAGAGGTAATAAAATGGCTGACGGGAACAGGAGAGCTGATAACCGACGCCATCCTAACCTTCGACTCGCTGACGTGGCGGTTCAACAAAATAGAAATATTCAAGTTTCGGAAGTGATTTTGAACCACAGAGTTTTAGAGATCATGAGTTCTCGATATGTTGAAAGAGATTGTATGCCAAGGCGTTAAGAGTTAACACAGAGGGCTGCGCATTATGTCTGTTGTATGGCAACTCTGAGTTCTCCGTCGCTTGCGGCCTACTCAATAAGACAAGAAATCTCCGTTCCTCTTTATCTCTGCGGTTTGAATAAAGCCCTTATAGAAGGGGAAATTCCACTTCAGATAGTTAAGACAGAAATAAAAAAAAGAAAGATATGAAAAAAAACACTCTCGCAACCTTGGCACTTTCCGCCATAATCACATTGGCCTCATGCAACGGCAACGGCTCGCGACAAACGGCAGAGACGCTGCTCGACGAGGCAGGACAGCTTTTCAGCGACGGCGACTACGACAAGGCTCTGGCAAAAATCGACTCGCTGCGCAAGGTTTTCCCAAATGCAATAGAGACACGCAAAAAGGCTCTGACGCTATATCAGAGCATTGCACTGAAACAGGCACAGGAAGACCTGGCACACACCGACAGCCTGCTGCAAGCCGTGACACACGACTACAACTACCAAAAGACGAAGGTGGACAAGGACCGCGAGATGCTTCGGGCAACCGCAGAGGAACTGCAGATGCTAAACGAGACGAAAGTCAGGCTCGACTCGCTGAAAGTGCGCTTCGACATGCAGTGCGCAAAGATAAAATACATACACAAAAAGCAAAAGGAAGACATAAAATAACACATATTCCACGTTTTCCTTTGGCTATTTCAATATTATTATATAATTTTGCACCCGAAAAACGTTCTCGGCAATGAAAAGTCAAGAAAAAAATACAGAAAGACAATTTGAACAGGCAATGGCAGAATGTCGTTCGCTGTTCGAAAAGAAGCTGCACGACTACGGAGCATCGTGGCGGATACTGAGGCCGTCGTCGCTCACCGACCAGCTGTTCATCAAGGCAAAACGAATAAGGAGCCTTGAAATAAAGAAGGTGTCGATGGTGGGAGAAGGCATTAGACCTGAGTTCATCGCCCTGATAAACTACGGCATCGTGGGACTGATACAGCTGGAAATGGGATTTGCCGATACCGTTGACATAAGCGTGGAAAAAGCCTTGGAGCTATACGACAAGCACGCCGACGAGGCTCTCAAGCTGATGCTGCGAAAAAACCACGACTACGACGAGGCGTGGCGCAACATGCGCATCAGCAGCTATACGGACTTCATTCTGACAAAGATTGAACGGATAAAGGAAATTGAGGACCTTCAGGGTGACACTCTCGTGAGCGAAGGGATTGACTCGAACTATATGGACATAATCAATTATGCAGTCTTCGGAATCATCAAAATCAACGAGCAGCAGCAATAGCATGTTGAAGAAAGCGGCGGTGAACGTCAGCCGCTTCATCATTGCATTGACATTCATCTTCTCGGGATTTGCAAAAGCCGTTGACCCGATAGGTACACAATACAAGATAAGGGACTATCTCGACGCATGGGGAATGGACATGTGGAGTGCCGACTGGCTCACGCTGACGGCCTCTCTTGCCATATCAACGACGGAATTCTTCATAGGCATCATGTTCTTCTTCGCCATAAGGCGACGACTGATGAGCCGAGTGACACTTCTGTTGATGATCGCAATGACACTACTGACGGTATGGATATTCATTGCCGACCCAGTAAGCGACTGCGGATGCTTCGGCGACGCAATAAAGCTGACGAATGGAGAGACACTGGCAAAGAACATCATACTGCTCGCCGCCGCCATCACGGTGGGATGCTGGCCATTGGAGATGATGAGACTGCTGAGCCGCAGCAACCAGTGGATAGTCATCAACTACACGGCTGTATTCATCCTCGGCGTGTCGGGATATAGTCTGTATTATCTGCCTCAATTCGATTTCAGGCCATACCATGTCGGGGCTGACATAAGAAAGGGGATGGAGATACCCGAAGGAGCGGAACAACCGGTGTTTGAAACGACTTTCATACTGGAAAAGGACGGCATCAGAAAGGAATTCACGCTTGAAGACTATCCCGACTCAACATGGACATTCGTTGACAGCAGGACAGTGCAGACAAAAACGGGATTTGTGCCGACAATACATGACTTCGCCATCTCAACAATTGACGAGGGAAACAAGGAGGCGGAAACAGAGGACATAACGGAAGACATCGTTGGCGACGAAGGATACACGTTGCTGCTCATTGCGCCGCACCTGGAACAGGCCGATGACATACACTTCGACGAGCTGAACCGGCTGAACGACTATGCAATAGAACACGGTTACCGATTCATCTGCCTCACGGCAAGCACAAAAAAGGCAATCAACCGATGGAGAGACAGGACGGGAGCAGAATACCAATTCGCCAATACCGACGAGACGACGCTAAAGACAATGATCAGAAGCAACCCGGGACTCATACTGCTGCACGACGGGACCATCGAAGGGAAATGGAGTCACAATGCGCTGCCTGACGTCACGCCACAGACGCCACCTATAGAGCAAGGCGGACTTTCGACAGGCACGACAAGCGACACCAACACGGCAGTGGCAATGATTCTGTGGTTTGTAGTTCCACTCACGCTGCTCACCATAGCCGACCGCCTGTGGGCTTGGACGAGGTGGGTGAGAAGAAGGAATGAAGAATGAAGAGTGAAGAATGAAGAATTAAGAAAAGGACTGTTTTGTACTGAAGACACCAGACTATAACAAATGTCTTTAACTTCTTTATCTTCCTTAACTTCATAAATATACTTTCCAAAAAGACAATAATATAGTTATTAACATAATAAAAAAGGTAAAACAATGAGAAAGAAAATTGTAGCAGGCAACTGGAAGATGAACATGAACCTGCAGGATGGCATCGCTCTTGCAAAGGAGCTTAACGAGACACTGACAGCCGAGAAACCAAACTGCGGCGTGGTCATTTGTACTCCATTCATCCACTTGGCAAGCATCGCACAGTTCCTCAACCAGGAGGTTATCGGACTTGGTGCAGAGAACTGCGCCGACAAGGAAAAAGGAGCTTTCACTGGTGAGGTTTCTGCGGAAATGGTAAAGAGCACTGGCGCACAGTATGTTATACTCGGACACTCAGAGCGTCGCGAATACTACAACGAGACTCCAGAGATACTGAAGGAGAAAGTGTTGCTCGCACTGAAGAACGGACTGAAGGTAATCTTCTGCATAGGCGAGACACTCGCCGAGCGTGAGGCAGAGAAGCAGAACGAGGTGTGCAAGGCAGAACTCGAAGGCAGCGTGTTCAATCTGTCTGCTGAGGAGTTCAAGAACATCGTCATCGCATACGAGCCAATTTGGGCTATCGGAACAGGCAAGACCGCTACAGCCGATCAGGCAGAGGAAATTCACGCCTTCATACGCAGCTGCGTAGCAGAGAAGTACGGCGCAGAGGTTGCCGACGACACAACCATCCTCTACGGTGGTAGCTGCAAGGCAAGCAACGCTCCTGAGCTGTTTGCAAAGCCCGACATCGACGGTGGACTCATCGGAGGAGCATCGCTGAAGGCTGCTGACTTCAAGGGCATCATCGACGCTTGGAAATAAATAATAAATAGGACAAGTTGATATTCAGTTGACGAGTTGATACTCTGTTGACAGAATGAGGAAGGACAAATAACTTGTTTACTTGTCAACGCGTTCACTCGTCAACTAAAAGGATATAAATATGAAAGCAATTGTCGCGCTATTGACGCTGATATGCGTCGCCACCACAGCATACTCGCAGACGTTCACCGAACGCCTGCAAAAGTCCGTTGCAGGTAAAGGCACCATAAAGGTTGTCCATAGCGCGGCAATTGACAAACTCGTAAATGGCAACCAGCCAGACACCCAAACAGCAAAACCGCAGACAGCAACGTCTGGTAAAAAGTCTGAAGATACGACAAGGAAACAACAAATGCCGAACAACACGGCAAACAAGCATCCTCATACTGACACAACAACTAAGCAGACACCCACGACAACTGAACAAAAGACCCAACAGGAAACGCAGAATTCAGACGACGAGTTTGAGATTCCAACTGTTGACATGAGAAAGAAAGTCATGGGACGCAGCTACAAGGTCAACGGCTACAGAGTGCAGGCTTATGCGGGAGGAAACACACGCAACGACCGACAAAAGGCACAGAACATCGGCGAAGCAATTAAGATGAAGTTTCCAGAACAACCCATTTACGTACATTTCTACTCACCACGATGGATATGCCGTGTAGGCAATTTTAAAACTTACGAGGAGGCACACGCCTTACTACTTGAAGTGAAGAAAATGGGCTATAAACAAGCCACCATCGTGAAGGGGAAAATTAGTGTTCAATATTGACATGAATCCAGAAACAGAATACAGGGAAGGCTTAGAGGAACTTGCCTCACACTACAAGGAAATAATCGAACTTCTTGGAGAAATTCCAGAAAGGGAAGGATTGCAAAAGACTCCTATGAGGGTGGCAAAGGCAATGCAAGTGCTGACACGCGGTTACAGCATGGATGCACATAAGGTGCTTACCGATGCATTGTTCAAGGAAGACTATCGCCAAATGGTGATAGTTAAGGATATCGACTTCTTCTCACTCTGTGAGCATCACATGCTGCCGTTCTACGGAAAAGTACATGTAGCATACATCCCCAACGGATACATCACGGGACTAAGCAAGATAGCACGCGTGGTGGACATCTTCTCGCATCGACTGCAAGTGCAGGAGCGCATGACTCTACAAATAAAGGAATGTATTGAACAAACCCTGAAGCCACTGGGAGTGATGGTCGTAGTTGAAGCTCGACACATGTGCATGCAGATGAGAGGAGTGGAAAAACAGAACTCCATTACGACAACGAGCGACTTCTGCGGGGCCTTCAACCAAGCAAAGACACGACAGGAATTCATGAACCTAATACACCAATGAATAAAAACGAACGACTAATAGCCTTAGAATTATGCAACAAACAGACAGAGGACAATATCAAAAACGACAGCCATTCGTTGACCTTTTCCTTCGAAGCTGTCTTGGAAAAGTGATCATCATAGCTGTGCTGACTGGCATCATACTACTGATAGCCCAATCAACAGTTCCTACGAAGGCTAAGATGGAACAAGAGATGAATAACGACATTCAACAGTGCATTGAGGAATGTCAAGGAAATGCCGCCGACGATTCTGACGACCTTGTACGCAACGCAAAGGCTGTGTTCATACATGGTGACTCCATTGCTGACACAGAAGCCATGGAAACGTTTTGGAAGCACAACAGAATTGAGTATTATCCACACACGTTCTTCATTACTGCATATCTCTACAACAATGCAATTCCAAATGGAAAGAGAGCAGGAGTGGGTATTTTCGGAATGGTCATTCCGATGCTGAAATACAGTGATTTCATCATGAGAATGATGCCATTGCGCAAAGACTACAATCAGCGTATCATCAAGAATCAATTCTCTATTGACAGCAACCCAGAGAACGATCCCGATTTCGGCGACACCTACAACACTTACCAGTAAATAGCGCCCTCCGTCTCCCCCAAGGGGGAGTGAAAGAAACCCGAAGCCCCCTCCATCTCCCCCAAGGGGGAGTGAAGGCTGCGCAACACTGGAAGCGCTATCGTGGCTCTCCCCCTTGGGGGAGCGGGAGGGGCTTTACCTTTTATCAGCGAAGAAATTTGTCATTAGTGAAGAACATTCTTCTTCCAGCACTCCACCGACAATCTCCGCTTTAGGATGCATGGCTTTTGGCGCATAACGTAGAAAACCACGTTTTTCGTCGTATGCACCAAAAACGACGCGTGGAATCTGAGCCCAACCTATGGCACCGGCACACATAACGCATGGCTCAACGGTGACATACAGCGTGCTGTCGGTCAGATACTTGCCGCCAAGAGTGTTTGCCGCAGACGTTATGGCTTGCATCTCGGCATGAGCCGTGACATCACATAACGTCTCGGTAAGATTATGGGCACGCGAAATCACGCGACCCTTACAAACCACCACGGCTCCGATGGGAATCTCCCCTACCCTCGCCGACTCCTCAGCCTCTGCAAGAGCCTTCCTCATAAACTGTTCGTCGGTCTTAAACTGTTCTTCTGCTGTCATAAACAATTAAATCTACAATTCTGTTTTCATTACAAAGGTAGCATAGGTTGACTAAAGAACAAAAAAAATACACATCTTTTATGTTTTTTTTGTTTGGTTATATGGACAATGTAACGGAAAAAGAACTATATTTGCACCATAATTGAACAGGAATGAGTATGATTAGACAACTATTATCGAAAATAAAAGGCTACTTCAATGTTTTCCACGACATTGAAGACGAACAACAGACGATTGCACAAATCGTCAGTGGCATAAGTTTCAAAGGAGCCAACCTTTGGGTCTTGATTTTCGCTATTTTCATAGCGTCGTTAGGCCTAAACGTCAACTCTACGGCAGTAATCATTGGAGCAATGCTCATATCTCCACTTATGGGACCAATCATCGGCATGGGATTGGCAATTGGCATCAACGACATCGAACTATTGAGAAGAGCTGCGAAGAACTTCAGTGTGGCAACGGCAGTAAGCGTACTTACGGCAACGGTCTATTTCCTGCTTACACCACTGTCAGAAGCCCAGTCTGAACTACTCGCCCGCACATCGCCAACAATCTACGACGTGCTCATCGCCACTTTCGGCGGAGCTGCAGGAATTCTCGCCCAAGGCACGAAGATAAAAGGCAACGTCATTCCCGGTGTAGCCATCGCCACCGCCCTCATGCCGCCGCTATGCACAGCCGGCTATGGACTTGCCACTGGCAATCTACCATATTTCTTCGGAGCATTCTATCTTTTCTTCATCAACACCGTCTTCATCTCCTTATCGACATACATAGGAGTAAGACTGATGAATTTCCATCGGAAAAAGTTCCTGTCAGAAGAAACAGGAAAAAAGGCGCGACAAATAATTGTTACCATCGTATTGATAACAATGATTCCATCTGCGTTCATGACTGTTAGAATAGTAAAGAAGGGAATTTTCGAGAACAACGTAAGAAATTTCATAAGCAACGAGTTGTCTCAGTCTGGAACACAGGTTATATCCAATTCCGTTGACAAGGACTCAATGACACTCAACATCGTTGCCGTAGGAAAGGAAATCACGTTTAGCAAGCAGAAGCAAGCCTGTGAGCGACTTAGAAATTATGGAATGGAGAAATACCGTCTGAATGTGATACAAGGAGAACAATCCGACAGCCTATTATACCTTAACAGGCAACTCTCGCAGATAACGACAAGTCGAGAGAACGAGAAGAACAAAATCATGGAACTGACGACAAGGACCAATGCGTTGAGTACTGAACTCGCAAGCTACACAAGATATGACAACCTAACGACAGAGATTCGTGGAGAATTGTCTGCCATATTTCCACAGATAAAAGCAATCAGTCTGTCAAGGACCACACAGGCGCAACGCGACACATCAGCAACAAAACACTTCATTGCCGCAATAGTCACCACCGACCCCAAAAAGCGACTCTCCATCCAAGACAAACACCGCCTCACCGAGTGGCTGAAAGCTCGCACCAAAGCAGATTCCCTCGCCGTGTATCAAGTAGAGTAACCTCAAAATCCCAGATACAAAAAGAGGATGTGTCAAAAGTAACTGGCACACCCTCTTTTAATATAAAAAATTATCCTTTCCTTATATCCTTTGTTACTTGATTATCTGATTGAATATCATCAAGAATCTGCTTTTTTGCTTCATTTAATGGCTCAAGTACGTCATTGGTGCCCTTTTTAAACACATTTACACCTTTACCAAGCCCATGCATTATTTCTGGCATTTTTTTGCCACCAAACAACAATAATACGATACCAGCAATGACAGCAAACTCCGATATACCAATAAACAACAAAAAACGAGTCATGGATTAATTGGAAATCAAATATATGTCACATGTATCAAAATCTATTTCCCATTGACCATTTTCAGAACGCTCCCATTCATACTTCTGGGCCTTCTCATTCCACCATTCTTGAAACTTCGATGCCGTAATGCCCATGTCGTTTACAACTTTCTCATACAACTCATCATTTGAGGGTTCTATGACCTTGGCTAATTCGACAAGCCCGTTTCGGCGCTCAAACAATTTCTGGATTTCATTTTTCTCATCAATGGTCACTTGACCAATTCGTTTTTTTGTAATCATCTCTTTACGTTATTAAAAGGGTCTAAATAATCTATTTCAGGAATGTCGTTTTCCATGAGGAACTCTCCATGACTGCGCAACTTGTCCATCAAGTATCTTGATTCGTTTCTCTCAAGATGAGAAATGACACATTGCTGGTAACTTGGAGTGTTAATCTCCAATGTAGTCTTTCGATTTAGCCAAACACATCTTTTGCAATGAAAAGCATCACAGGTTCGACATATAGGCGCATACTTAATAGTATAAAGATAGCCATTTTTCAACTTTATACCACTATTGAGGTCTCCTATGGATTCTTCCTTATCTTCATAATAGAAAGCAGGACAGACATAAAATTTTCCATTGGGGGCCAATGTCACACTTGTAACACCAGCTCCACAATTATTCATCTCTGTTAATCCCATTCTATCGGTAATCAAATTCAAGCGTGGAGTCTCATCCACCAGGAATAGCGATTCAAGCTTATCGGAGAAATTCCGTAGGACATATTTGTATGTCTCAATGTCAGCATCGTCAAATTTCTCAATATCCGTGACAATAAGATTAAGATTCTTGACCTTATTATAACTCTCAACTACGGACCGATAATTATCGAATAGGTCTTTCCTACTTATCCTAAGAACGTATGACGTATCCGGAAGGACATCTATCTTCTGAAGCGAGGCAGAGCCATCCATCACAATTACATCGGCATCCTTATTATTGGAGATGGGCTTTATCTTTACATGATCAACATCATCAAGAACAGCCTCGTACTCTTCCGGCAAATCATAATTAGGATAGACAATCTGTAATTCCAGATTTTCCTTCATTGCAAATAACGTGGCAGACTTCAATGTTTCGATGCCCATCAACTTCCTGCTATTGCAAGGATTGTCACAATTGCAGTATGGTATTGACGTTTCATCAATAAGTATAACTAAATATTGCAGCATAATATTTATTTTCGGTTCTTGCTAAGCTTGTGAAACAACTTTTTCCAATAATAATTATTAGCTCTGACACGAGCCTTGTGCATCTTGCAGATGGCTGTTGCCCTTTGGTAGATAGTCGAAGTTTCTGCCGCATCATAATTCTCACCCTGACACCATGCACAACCACTTGCCACTTCACATTCCAAACAACGCGAAGGTGACTGACTAAACCTATCCAGAGTCAAAAAAGGACGCAATTTATTAGTGTCTATCCCTTCAGACACATTTCCGATTATGATTGGTTTCTTCGTTCTCAGCGAATAAGCCGCAAAACGAGTACAAGGGTAAAAATTTCCCTTGGCATCTATAGACAACATCTTACCGGCACCACACCAGTTTTCGTTTTCTGTCTCAATGTCCATTGGTTTTCCTAAACTCTCATCAAAGAAAGAACAGGTATGATCTTCGTATAATTCTCGGTCAATTATTTCATCGGCTAATGAAGTCAACTGTTCTTCAAACAACTTGTCATCACCTTCTTTCCAGACATCCTCAAACACGCAATTGATATTGACGATGTTTATACCTAAAGAATAAAGATGTAGCACGCTTTCCTTGATATAAGGTATATCAGGACTTGATATGGTAACCTTAGTGCCACTCCCAGGAAACTGAGACAGCCAAAGAGGAATATTCCTCACCACATCATCATAGCTGCCCTTCTCGCTATTTTTATATACACGATTAAGGTCATGCTTCAACTTCGTTCCATCTATTGTAATTCCTATGCTCAGATGGGAATGGTTTTTCTTGATGTAATTCTGGACTTTCTCGGTATGATAGTTTATGCCATTAGTTGAGAAATTGAATCTATATGAGTCAAACCATGGGTGATTGAGCCTAAACAACTCAGTCTTGATATAGTCGCTAATCTTATCAATAAGATCAATCTCCAGGAATGGCTCGCCACCAATAAACTCCCAAACAACCGCCTCGTCAGGAAACAAATCCCTATTGTTAAGGATATAGTCTATCGCCTTCCTTGCGGTATCAAATGTCATCTTTTCGCCTGCATTCTTGCCTACAAGATAGCAATATTTACAGGCGAGCTGACAATCCTTAGTAACAATGAAGGTAATGCTTTTCGCCATTCCCTCCATCCATAGTTTTTCTACATACTCCATACTACGATCCACTCATGCCCGTACAACGAATGGCACATCCTTGCTGGCACGAAGTCTTGCAGTTGCCTGTACAACCATTCATGCAGCCAGTACCGCACGCATGTCCACAGTTTGAATTGCCACAATTACCAGAGCAATGCCCTTGACAGGAAGTGCTACACGTCCTTAAGCAGGACGAGGAACATGAGGAACATCCGCCAGAATTACCACCAACATATCCACCGCTTCCACCACCGGAGCGTGCACTTCCTCCGCTACCACTAGAAAAGCCTCGTTTCACTGTACCTTTACAACCATAAAGACAAGCGTTTTGACAATTACCTTTACAAGAACCTTGGCAATAATATGTACAACTTCCCTTACAATAATTCTGGCATGACGTATAGCAACCTGCTTCACATGAACCTTGACAGCTTCTGCATTGTCCTTGACAACTTGTCTGACAACTGCCCATACAGCTATACGCACAACCACTTACACAAGAGTACTGACAAGACCCCGTGCACGTTGACAGGCAAGAAAAATTGCAGAAAAGGCACATTTGCGGATTGCCCTCAGCCACTTCCTTTGCCCGTGCAATTACTGGGGGAATGAACATTGTCCCCAAAATTGGCAACACACCCTTTGCTACTTTCTTGAAGAATTGCCGTCTCGATTGGAGTTCTTCTTCGTCATCAAATTTGTCCATAGCGAAATATATTGTATGATTTAAGTTCTTCTAGATAAGAACTTGAATTAATAATTGTTGTTTCCTTTCTCATTAACGTTTTGAGTTTGGCAGCTAAAGCAATACTCATGATTTATACGACCATACGATATGATGGTGGTTTACGACTTTTTCGTGTAAAACCTAAAACCATTTTTTGACGATTACACAAAACCATACGAAAATCTAAAAGATAAATTATCGCAACACCTTGATTATCACATTGATCCTGGTATTCCATCCCAGTCTTCCCATTTAGATTTTGATATCTTCTGTGTTGTTGATTTTTGTCGCAATTCTTTCATCTTGGCTTGAATACTTCGTATTTTTTCAATACTTGCAGAATATATCTCTGGAGAGTAATAAAGGTTCATTAATTGATTTTCATACTCACTATATATTTTTCTCTTGTTATAATCATTGCTTATTTTCCGATTTTCTTTACGCCATTCTGAGTTTATTCTTTCTTGAGCATTACGATGTTTACAATAATTCTCATATTCTTTTTTAGATATGTATTTTTTACCCATTTGCTGCTGTTTACGTAGCCATTCTAAGCGAATACGAAATTCGTTAATAGTGTATTGCATAGCGCTTCTTTCTACTTTATCCAATCCTCCCACATTAGCAGGTGCAGACCTTGATATTGATTTTACCAACTTACCACCAATGTTAACCATAGTAGAATTACGGTCGTGGTATTTCTTGCCCTTTCTGTCACTTGCAGCAATTTCATTTTCCATATTAGCAATCTCGCTCTCACATTGGCTTATTAAGTTTGATAACAATATCATATCTTCATCATTCTCTTGGGAATCATAATCGTTTGATCCATCATTGCTTTGTAGAGAGGATGATTTTGCCATAGACTGAACTGCATTTAAAAGATTCTCACCAATTTTTTCCCACGTTATCGTTTCTCCTTGTGGCTTAAACTCTTTCGCAAACCATTCATCAACAAAATCCCATTGGTTTCTTATACGATATTGTGTTTCTTTTGTATTCATTTTTGCGGGATATAATTTTTGTTTTTTCAACTGTTTCGTGTTTTCTTTATAAAATGCGGTAAGTTGAGACGGTTTGACATATTTTTCAAAACGAATGTTTTTAGGTGGGTTTATATCATTGATTGGAACATCATATTCTGTTAATGCGATAAGTTCCGTTGCCATAGTACTATGCATCTTACCTAAAAGTGGGACGTAACCATTCTGACTATATATACCTTTTCTCACAATCCCACCTGGATTAAGACCATAAAACAGATATTTTTGATTTGTTGTAACTTTGTACATGTCCGAATACCACAGTTCAATATCTGTTTCTGCAGCATCTCCTGTTTTTAATGCACCTTTATATACTTTGCAAACGTCTCCTTTATATGTTACTCTTTCTGTTGTAGATTGAAGTGTGGAAGTCTTTTCCAAACCTGATTCACTATAATCTGGATCGAGAGAACTCATGTATTGTTTAAGTAAATGACTGTCAGAGACAATTCCTTTTCCAGAAATATCACTATACACATATACTTTGTCATTAGAAGAGATAACATTATGTACATGCATTGTCAAATCAATAATATGAATAAGGTCTCCTTTTATAATGATTTTTACTGTTCGTTCTCCATTATATGCCATTCCATTGGAGAACTTGCGAACAAGATTACTATGATATTCATAATTACGATAAAGTAATGCCCCTTCAAAAACACGTAGCTTAGATGATGAGGTTTGCCTCTTCTTAATTACATTATTGTTTGGAACAACATTTCTCTTTCCTTTATTATTGGCTTTTGTTGTGTTACTATAAGAAGTTTTTGCTTTGTTTTTTACTGTTTCTGTTTTATTGGAAACATTAACTTTCGGTATCGTAAGGATTAATCCTGCATAACAAGTCTTACTGCTTGAGTTTGCAGTCTTCAGTTGTTGTTCGGTTATTCCATATTTTTTTGCTACGGATGCAAAAGTTTCACCACGTTTTACCGTGTGTTTATACGTTTCTTGGCCATTTATAATTATGGTGAGAAACATGAATAATGCTGTAATACAAATTCTATATGATGACATAATAAGTTTTTTTATTATATTGTACAACAAGATAATTCGATACACTCCAGAATGATGTAGGATCAAAATTCTTAAGACATGAGAATTTTCATTAACCTTCTCCAATGCTTATGAGCCTGTTGGCATTTGTGTTAATATCACAGGATTTCTCCCATTTATGGCCACCTCTGTGAAATGTCGGAAATCAACTTTATTTAAAGCATCAGGATTGAAATCTGATACATTTAGTTGCTTTGTTTTGAACAATCCAGATGGTGATATTATTCCCGCTTTCTGCAATTCCTTTTTCGTTCCCATCATTACATAACATTCGTTCATGATGTTGTCTTGCATTATCATCACCTCTTCTTGTTCTTTGTTTTTCTGTGAAAGATTTGATACGTCACTATTTAATGCTGCAACCCGTTGGGTAAGCTTTGAGATATCCACATTCTTATCATTAAGTTCCTCACGTAACTGAGCAATCATGTGGTCTTTCTCATCCAGTTGTCTTTTATAGAAACATATGATTTTTGCGGAAGATGCTGATGACATATTGTTTAAAGAATCTTGCAACATTGTTATTTGGAAGCGGTGCCTATCAAGCATGTTTTTATAAACATTCAGATTATCAATTATTTGTACTCTTGTTGGCGCCGGTACTCCGTCTTTATTCGATGTTTTCAGGATGTTTTCTTCCTGCGCAACAATGCTGTCCATGCTGGCAGACAGGGTGTTAATAAAGAAGTTAAGCTGTTGATTATCTGCACGAAGCGAGCCTACAACAGAAATACCATCTTTTTGTTTCATATTGTTATCTTTGCATGATAACAATGTGCATAGTATAAATATGACAGATAAAGCTTTTAAAATGTTATTTCTCATCTGTATTGAATTGATATGAAAAAGATATGTCAATATAGTTATCTGAATGGATACGCTCATTATAACTCCTTTTCGTTAGGAACTTTAGTCTCCCTCGTGAACTTTTCCATAACAGCATTACTAATCGTTATTTTTTCATTTCCGTCTTTGCTTTATAGATGTCTATAAGAGGGAGAGAACCGCCCTATTATATAGTGCGGAGGCAATAAGTCGTTTATCTGCCTTTCCCTTCATATTGGTCTGATGTCCAGCAACCTTAATGACGAATGACGCTGTTCTCACCTCCCAAGAATTGTTATCGGTCTATGTATTAAGGAAAAAAATATCCCACCAACATACCCCACAACAGATGGATAAGGATTTGAGTCGGTTGCAAATTTAAATATTTTTTTTGAATTGCAAAAGGAAAGAAAAAGAAATATCATATAATTCGCTCTACTTTAACATTTTTTACGTCACTACGTTATAGGACAATTAAGTTCTATTTTGCTTTCTATCTGTCAGTATTAGAACTCGCTTATTCTGATTTTAGAATATTCGCAGGAGTATTCCATATACTTATATCGGGATATACTCATATATCAATAACATTACTGTCCACTAAAAATCGCTAATTGTTCTTTGAAATGATTGAATTATAGTTTGTTACAGAGTTTTTTCGGGTGCGACGATTTGATTTTGTATCTTTGCAGTCGAAATGGAAGGCTGCTTATGAACAAACAAAAAAATGTTTTTACCCAACTGGTTACATTCTTGGATGACAACAAGTGCCGTCACATCGTTGACAAGTACGCAGGAAACCATTATGTGAAGTACTTCACTTGTTGGAACCAACTCCTTAGGCTGACGTTTGGCCTGTTAAGCAATCTCGAGAGTCTGCGTGATTTGATTATCGCCATTGAGGCACATTGTCAGAAGTGCTATCATCTTGGCTTAGGCAAGCATATACCCAAAAGTAATCAGGCAAAGGCAACACCAATCGTGACTACCGCATCTTCGAAGAGTATGCCTATTACATCGTGAGTGAAGCCAGTCGGAAGCGGGCAACGGATATCTTCAAACTTAACGGTAACGTCTATGCTTTCAATTCCACGACAATATCGCTATGTCTGGATGTTTTCTGGTGGCCCAAGTTCCCTAAGCATAAGGGTGGGATCAAGATTCATACTTTATATGACTTGGAAACTCAGATACCAGCCTTCTTCCATATCACAACAGTATCAGTCCACAACTCTAAGACGATGAAGGATAGAAACAGGTGTTTGTTTCATCTTCGACCGTGGCTATAACAACTTTAAGGAACTATATCGCATACATCGTGCGGAGTCCTTCTTTGTTGTCTGAGCCAAGAAAACTTGCAGTACAAGTGTGCCTGTTGGAAGCGGAGAATGCCTAAGAGAATACTTCACTGATACAGAGATAGAACAGACCGTATATGGCAGTCTGAAAGGCTACCCTGAACATCTAAGACTGCTACGATTCTATAATGAAGAGCAAGGTCGTGAGTTCATGTTCCTAACCAATGCCATGGAATTGACTGCTCAACAGGTTACCAACCTCTACAAGAACCGTTGGCAGATAGGGTTGTTCTTCAAATGGCTTAAGCAGCACCTCAAGATCAAGAAGTTCTGGAGAACCACTGAGAACGCTGTCAGAATACAGATCTATTCTGCCGTCTGTGCCTTCTGCCTCGTAGCCGTTGTGCAGCATGACATGAGATTGAAATGAAGTACCTATGAGGTGCTGCAAATCCTCTGCATCTCACTCACTAACACTACACATCTGAGAGATCTCTTCGACAAAACTATATTCAAAAATTACAAAGACCGAAGCGGTTCAAGTGAACCTAATTTAACGTGAGTTCGACGAAATTAAACCTGCGCAGTGCGGTAACTTACTTACCCCAGGGAAAATTAAGAATTAAAAATTAAAAGTTCGTTGAGGCGGCACTGGGAGTGTGGGCGTCCCGCCCGCACCTCGCGCACCATCAAGCGCAAATCAGCGGCGGTGGAATAATTTCGTCGAACTCACGTTAACTTATATATAATTACTCCTTTTTGCATTTAATCCATATAGCCTCACCATCCATTGACATCTTTAGTTCCGCAGAGGTTGATGTCATAGATATAATCTCGTACGAAGCATACAACTCACCACCAACGTAAGTGTTTACGGTATTACCCTTGATAGACCATGTTCCGTTTCCTGTGCCGAAATATCCAAAGCCGTAGTATGTGCCATCCGAATTGAATGAGGCGTACGTTGTTCGGAAAGGCCAATCAATATAAGTGCCCGATTGGCTTGTTTTTACTTCAGTAATCTTCCATGTACCTACAATGGCAGAGTTGTACTGATTGTCATCGTCATCATCGCTGCTGCACGATACAAAAACGACGGATGTTACCATAAGTGTAAGAAATAAGAATAAGAACTTTTTCATAATACATGACTTTAATAATTAATGAATCTAAGGACGCCTACCACTCGCTATCATCATAGCCATCTTCATACCTATGGTCGTAGTAAGAAGTACGGTCATGCGTAGGTTGTGAACTATTATGCCTTTCTTTTCCCTTCTTAATGCTGCTAATAACAGCACCAGCAAATAAAAAATCTAAAATTCCCATATGCTGTAAGCGTCTCCACGAAGACGTATTGCACTGTCCAAATTAATTATTTACCTTTGC
>JBJEKR010000009.1:0-5832 GCA_051878735.1 Prevotella sp.
GCCATAGCCCACGGGAGTAAGTCTATCGCGGGCTATTCCTTTTTCTATCAGATAGTTCACCACGCTCTCCGCACGTCGCTGCGAGAGGGCTTTGTTGTATTCAGCCGAGCCTTTGTAGTCGCAGTGCGCACTTAGTTCGATTGTGACGTTAGGGTTCTCGTTGAGCAACTTGACGAGTTCGTCGAGCGAAGTCATCGACTCAGGGCGCAGCGTTGCCTTGTCGAAATCGTAGAAGATGTTGTCTATCAGCACTGGAGCCATAATTGAAGCCAACGGAAACTGCAGCACCGTGTCACGTGACTCTGTCACAGGTTCGACACTCAGCTGCTGCTGATGGTTAAGATACCCCTTACAAGTGCCAAGAAAAACATAATCGACGTTTGGCTTTATCTGTTGCGTAAACGAGCCATCGCCCTTTACGTTCAGCTTCAAGTTCGTGCCGTCGTTGCCTACCATATACACAACGGCTGCTGGCAGTTCATAACCGTCTTTCTCATACACCCAACCTGTTACGGTTTGCACAATCTCTGGATTGTAGAAACTGAAAATGTGATCCCAGCCGCGTGCATTACCGCGGTTAGAGGCGAAAAAGCCTTGGTTCTTCAACCCCTCGAAAGTCATGCCAAAGTCGTCGCCTTCGGAATTGAGAGGATATCCAGGATGCTCTATTTGCCATCCGTGATGCGTACTGTCTTGCCTTGCTATGAAAATGTCAAGTCCTCCCATTCCAGGATGACCGTTAGAAGAGAAATAGAGGTCGCCGTTAGGACGAAACGTCGGAAACATCTCATCGCCTTCTGTGTTTATCGGCTTCCCAAGATTCTCCACTCCGCCATAATGTCCGTCAGACACAATCTTCACTCGCCAAATGTCAAGCCCTCCTTCACCTCCAGGCATATCTGAAGTAAAGTAGAGCCACTGTCCATCGGGCGACACTGCAGGATGCGCAAAACTCGAAAGCGTGTCCTTAGTGAGTACTATCGGTGTCGATTTTCCCCAACTGGCATCGTTGCGCTGCGAGGTGCATATAGTGGCATAGCGCGGATAGTTGGCATCGGTGGCACACTGCGTAAGATACATTGTGCGTCCATCGGGAGTAAACGAGCAAGCGCCTTCATCGTAGTCGCTGTTCAGCTCCGTGTCGATGGTTTGCGGCTTTGTCCATTTTCCATTCTCGTCTTTCTGCGCCACGAAGATGTCAGCTGTCTTCGTGCCTGTGATACCACTCAGCTCGTCGCCTTTTGTCTGCTTTCGCGTAGATGTGAAATAAAGACGGTCGTTGTCGTCGCCTGATAGCATAGGTGAATAGTCGGCACGTTGGGAATTGAAGATGTCAGCCTTTTTCACCGTATATTGCGACCCCTCGCGTTTCCACTGCGGAGCCATCTGTGCCGAACGCAAACCATTCTTTGCCAACTGCGAATGTGGAAGACTGTCAATGGCAATGGCAAAAGTCTTTTCTGCCTGTTTGTAGTTGCCTGTCTTCATCAGCTGTTGGGCAAGCAGTAAATGTGTTGTAGAGTCGGCTTGATTGTATCTTAATACATTGTTGTAAGCGGCAATAGCCTTTTGCGGATAGTTTATCCTACGATAGCACTCAGCAAGTTTCTTTGCTCTTATGCCTCTTATATTGCGTTCTTTTGCAGGAGTGTTGGTGTAGGCTTTCTTGTATTGCTCAGCAGCATCGAAGTATTCTCCGATGGCATAGAACTGGTCACCCTTCTGCATGTAAGAGTCAACGCCGCACGATGTTACGACAATCACCAGTACCAAAAGCAATATGTTTCTCTCATTCCTCACTCTTCACTCTTAACTCTTAATTTTTAACTCTTAATTCTTAATTCTTAATTTTTAACTCTTAATTTTTAATTCTTAATTTTTAATTGACTTCGTCGAACTTCGTTTCTTAACTCTTAATTCTTAACTTAAAAAGGGTAATCGATAACCGCATCCTTCTTTCCATCGGCTACAACCATAAGCCGTTTTGCCTTTTATGAGATGCCCTTGTCCGCATAATGGACAGACAGAACCAACGACGGAATCCTGCTCCACAGCATTTGTCGCTGCCGTATTTGGCGTAGCTGATTTCGGTGCAGGTTTCGGCTTAGGCGCTTGCGCCACCTTTGGAGCCATCTTTTTCTTCATGTCGGCATCGGTGAGCGTAGTAACGCGGCGGTTGCTGTTGTCAGCCATTACCTCTTGCACTATCTGCTTTATCTGTTCCTTCAGTTCCTCGATAAACTGTCCGGGGTCGTATTTCCTTGCTTCAATGTCGCGCAGTTTCTTCTCCCAAATTCCAGTCAGCTCACAGCTTTTCAGCAGTTCCTCCTTTATCGTGTCAATGAGTTCTATTCCCGTTGGTGTGGCAATAAGGTTCTTTCGTTCGCGCTTTATGTAGTGCCGTTTGAACAGCGTCTCAATGATTCCTGCACGCGACGAAGGGCGACCTATTCCGTTTTCCTTCAAAGCCGCACGCAGTTCCTCGTCCTCCACGAATTTTCCTGCCGTCTCCATAGCTCGCAGCAGAGTTGCCTCGGTGTAGAACTTCGGAGGCGTTGTCCATTTTTCGGTGAGGGAAGGGACGTGATCGCCGCTTTCGCCTTTTACGAAAGGAGGCAACGTGCGCTCTTCGGAGGTTTCGGGGTTTTCTGTTTTTTCGGGAATTCCCGGGTTATCTGGATTCTCCGGATTATCCGAATTATTTCCCTTATGATACACAGCTCTCCAACCCTCGTCGAGGATGGTCTTTCCGCTCACCTTAAAGTCAATGTCCTCCACTCGTCCCATCACTGTTGTGGTGGCAAACTTGCAGTCAGGATAAAAAACGGAAATGAAGCGACGAGCTATTAGGTCATAGACGTGCATCTCCATGTCGGTGAGGTTTCGAGCTGGCACGCCTGTGGGAATGATGGCGTGGTGGTCGGTTACCTTCGACGAGTCGAACACACGCTTCGACTTCTTCAGCGTCTTGCCGCCAAGAGGAACTATATACTGGCTGTACTTTTCCATCAATCCTTGCAAGGTTTGCGGACACTTTGGATAAATGTCATCGCTGAGATACTGCGTGTCAACGCGCGGATAGGTGGTCAGCTTTTTCTCGTAAAGTCCCTGTATGATGTTGAGTGTCTGTTCGGCACTCATTGAATATTTCTTGTTGCAATCGACCTGCAGCGAAGTGAGGTCGTAGAGTTGCGGCGGCTGCTCAGTGCCATTCTTCTTCTGTACGTCGGTGATTGTGAAGGGCTTGCCGCTTATCGTCTCAAGGAATTTCTCTCCGTCTTCCTTTTTCGTAAACTTTCCCTTTGTGGAAATGAAAACGGTGTCGCGATAGGTTGTGGAGAGAATCCAGTAGGCTTCTGGTTTGAACTGCTCTATCTCCTTCTGACGATTCACTATAAGGGCGAGGGTTGGAGTTTGCACACGTCCGATGCTCAGCACCTGATGGTTCTGACCGTATTTCAGAGTGTAGAGTCGAGTGGCGTTCATTCCCAAGAGCCAGTCGCCGATGGCACGACTCACACCAGCAAGATAGAGCGACTGATAGTCGTCTTGATCCTTCAGCTGTTGGAAGCCTTCGGCAATCGCCTCGTCGGTCATCGACGAAATCCAAAGACGCTTCACAGGACACTTAGCTCCTGCCTTCTGCATCACCCATCGCTGAATCAGCTCTCCTTCCTGTCCAGCATCGCCGCAGTTGACTATGCCGTCGGCATTTTGCATCAACTTTTGAATAACGGCAAACTGCTTCTCGATGTGTTCCTGCTTAATCAGCTTAATGCCAAACCGCTGTGGAATCATAGGCAGACGACTCAGCGACCAAGGCTTCCAAGCCTCGGTGTAGTCGTGCGGTTCCTTAAGGGTGCAAAGGTGTCCGTAAGTCCACGTGACTTGATAGCCGTTGCCCTCGATGTAGCCGTCTCTTGATGCCGTAGCACCCAAGATACGCGCTATCTCTCGCGCCACACTCGGTTTCTCTGCAATGCAAACAACCATCAGTAGCCGAGGTTTTCTCCCACAATAACGACCTGATGTCTGCTCTTTGGCGAATTGCGGAGAATGTGTATGTAGTTACAGATGCTATCGGTAGAGTTGCAGTTGTGGCAAAGGCCGTCAATCTTGCATGGCGTTTCGATGTTGAAACGTGCTGTATTAATAGGTCCTGCCGTTGAGCGCGCACGCTTCACCGCCGACTCCACGTCTTGCGTTATCTTGTTCACTCCCACTACGAAGATGACGTGCTCAGGGCCGAACGTTATGGCAGCCACACGATTTCCCGTGCCGTCGATGTTCACAATCTGTCCGTCCTCGCTCATTGCGTTGACACTCGACAGATAGTAGTCGCAGCTGAATGCCTTGCGGTAGATTTCCTGTGCCTCCTCGCGTGTCTCTGCAAGGTCGCGGTCATAAACGGTGAGTGTTTCGTTGGCATGAAGTGCCGCCGGTATTCCCATGTCGCGAATGGTCATCGAACCACCCCATGTTACGGAACTTCCATTCTCAACGAGTCGTGTCACAAGTTTCACTGCCTCGTCAGCCTTTGGGCAATAATATGCCTTGATGTGTCGGCGTTCAAGATTCTTTATTATCTTGGCAGCCATCATTTCGTTTCTTATTTCTGTTGGAGTCATGTTCGTATTCTTTTTAGCTCTTCTTAACTTCGACAATCTTTGTTGGCTTCTGCTCACGGTTGCGCTTGTTCACCACCGTCACCACGGCCTGTGCAAAGTTTATGAAGGCTTGTGCGGTTATGGTGTCAATCTTGCATGCCGACGGCTCACCAGCATCGCCGCTCTCGCAGATACTCTGCACAAGTGGAATCTGTGCCAAGAGCGGAGTGTTCATCTCTTCTGCCAGTTTCTTACAACCTTCCTTACCGAAAATGTAGTACTTGTTTTCGGGAAGTTCGGCAGGCGTGAACCATGCCATGTTTTCCACCAATCCGAGTATTGGCACGTTCACTTTCTCGTTGCGATACATGTCTATTCCCTTGCGTGCGTCGGCAAGCGCCACTTGTTGCGGAGTGCTGACAATCACGGCACCCGTTATGGCGAGTGTCTGCAACAGCGTTAGGTGGATGTCGCTCGTTCCTGGAGGCGTGTCAAGGATAAAGTAGTCGAGTTCTCCCCAATCGGCATCGGCAATGAGCTGTTTCAGCGCATTTGTCGCCATACCTCCGCGCCACAGTGTCGCCGTGTTGGGATTTACGAAGAAACCGATGCTCAGCAGCTTCACTCCATATTGCTCAATGGGTTCTATAAGCTGTCGTCCGTCCTTCTCCACGGCGTAAGGTCGTGCGTCTTCCACATTGAACATCTTCGGCATTGAAGGACCGAAGATGTCGGTGTCGAGAAGTCCTACCTTATAGCCAAGTCGGGCGAGCGAGATAGCGAGGTTTGCTGCAACGGTGCTCTTCCCCACTCCACCCTTTCCAGAGCTTACGGCAATGATGTTCTTCACCTCAGGCAGCAGTTTTCCCACCTCGGGACGTGGCTTCGACTTGAATTCCGTAGCAATCTCCACCTCAACGTCCTTCGACACGTGATAGTGGATTGCTGCCTCGGCAGCCTTAACGGTTGACTTGAGGAAGGGGTCGGTGTCGCGTGGAAATTCCAGCACCACCTTCACCTTCATGCCGTTGATACTCGGAGTGTCGGCAACCATGCCGCTCTCCACGAGGTTTTTCTTCGTTCCTGGATACGTGACAGTTGCCAGCGCATCCATTATAAGTTTTGGATATAGTGTCATTTAATTCTTAATTCCCTTTATTCTTAATTGACTTCGTCGAACTTCGTTTCTTAATTCTTAATTCTTAATTTTTAATTCTTAATTTTT
>JBJEKR010000010.1:0-24581 GCA_051878735.1 Prevotella sp.
TTGCCAAAAGCGTTCGGCAAGTAGTTTTGGTTTGATTTAGGCGCATTATTCTTTGTCGGTTGGTAAAGTTATCAGCCGACAAAGAATAACACAACAGAACGAAAATAAAACACGAATTATTAATAATTAAATAGTTTGGATATGGCAAAAAAGATTTTTAGTTGCAGTGGTGCTGAGTTAAACAAAAGCCTCAACACAACATACTATAATTTATTCAAAGAGTTGCCGACAAGGGCAGCATACCGAAATGGAGACATAACAGCATGGCGGACTCCCAACAAGTCGTATATCTATTGCTACAAAAACATAGCAATAATGGAGCTAACAGGTTTGAGTCACGATTTTCTCGAGGCAATTATAAACGGAACAGAATTTAAGTATCCGCAAATTGTCGAAATAGCAAGAGAGCGAATTGAAAGAGCTGAGGAGTACGCAAAGGAATACGGCTTCAAGCTCGAGAGTATTTAGAATTTACCTCCGCAAGTTAAACGGTGTACCCAACTCGTAATTGGGGCGGAGGGCAAACAAGTAATAACAATTAAATCAGTTGAGTTATGAGAACGAAAAGCATTAAACAAGTTTTTGAGCAACTTGAACGAATTAAGGAGTTCGCTCGTGGTCGTAACAGACTTATCGAATTAATTGATAAGGCTTTCGATTATGCGGACAATATGGAGGCATTTCACGACATCAAATGTTATGATGACTATTACAACAAGTCGGGAGAGTATATTGTGGACTACTGGTTTGAAGAGGCTTTTATGCCTGTCCCTATTGAGATTTATGCAAAGCAATACAGATTAAATAAATGAGCTATGACAGGCAGGCTTTTTAGACTGACGGAATATCTTAGAGGTGTTCTGAATGATTGGAATAATCAGTTTTTCAATACTCCAAACAAGACAAACGACCCGACAGAGTTATGCTACGAGCAGGAAGGCATTAAGGTGCTGCGTTGTGACGACTACGGATACTTTGAGGTGTTTGGGCTTGACGAGTCAGAATTTGAGAAACTGAAGGATTGGGCAAACTATTTTGTTAAAGAATAAATAATTAATTATATGAAAATATACGTTTTAGAGTATCACGAAGATTACGGCGCAAGAATAACTCGTATCTTCACAACCAAGCAAGCTGCATATCTTGCTTTGAAAAAAGAATTTGAGAAAAATAATTGTTGTGCTGGCTTAGTCACGGAATACGAAAACAAAAAGAATGGCGAGTTTATAGAATCAAGAATAATTTATAAACAAGTTAATTTTAAGTTAATAGAAATAAACAAATAAATAACTTGAGCTATGGCAACAAAAGGAATTATTTACGTCCCCGAGATTAATGTAGATGTTTTTAAGACAGATGCAGATAATCACGGAGTGGAAATTGAATTACTCGAAGTTGATTACTTTGAGAATTATGTGTTCGATGCTGAGGGTGAGGCATTGAACGATAGTGACTGGATAGAAAACCTCGAGTCAAACGGAATTGAGGTTAGTGTTTATTCTGAAATATTAGAGTTATTATAGGAGGTTTGGTTATGTGGACAAACGAAGAGCGGGCAATCGAATACCGCAAGGCGAAAGCTCTGGAGCGTATTGCCGACAACTTAGAGAAACTTAACAGAGTGCTTTATCAGGTTGCACAATCCAAACAGACAAACAAATGAAGCCAATGGACGATTTCGAACTCGAGCGTTATTGCAACGCTCATCCCGATTGTGACTGCAACTGCATGAAGTGCGCTGCGCTCTATGCGAATTATAGATATAATAACGGATAAAATAAATCAAGACTATGACAAGTGAACAATACAAGACTATCAGATTTGAAACGGCAGAGTCATATTTCGCCACAAACAGCACCGGAGACAAATTCATCTTCCGTGTCGTCAAACGAACAAACAAGAAGATAATGCTCCGTGACAAGAGTTATGGCAAACTGGTTAAAGTCGGCATATACTCAAACGACCAGGGCGTAGAATTTTGCTACCCGATGGGCAAACGTGTATCACGGCCAATCCTGCTTGCAAGCAACAGAATTGAAGACGAGTAAAAACCCCAAAAAAACAACGCACATGTATGAATGATATTATAATCTATTCCAGAGTCTCCACCGACCAACAGACCACCGAACAGCAGGAGCGCACGGTCTACGAGTGGCTGAAAGCCAACAACATGACAGCCACGCACACCATATCCGACGAGGGCGTGAGCGGAGGAGTTTCATACACCGATAGGAATTTGGGCAAGAAGGTACTGCCGATGCTCAAGCGTGGTGATACCCTGATAGTGTCAGAAATCAGCCGCCTCGGACGCTCCATGAGCGACATAAACAAACTTGTTTCTGCCGAGCTGAAACCTCGTGGCATCCGTCTTGTGGTGGTACAGATGGGCATCGACCTCGACTGCGCCAACATCAAGGCACTCGACGAGATGCTGCTCTTCGCCTTCTCCTTTGCCGCACAGCTCGAAAAGGAACTCATACAAGACAGAACCCGGTCAGCCATCGAGGTGCGAAAACAGAAACTAAAACAAGACGGCTCTTTCGTGAGCAAATCAGGGAGAACCGTCACACACCTCGGCAACCAGAAAGGAGTAGACATGAGCAAGGCAAACGAGGCAAGCGCAAAGGCACGAACCGAAAAGGCTCGCAACAACAAGAACAACAAAATCATTTGGGGAGTTATCGGGCAAGGTGGCACCCCAACGGCTGAGGACGTTCAGCGAATGTCATTGCAGCTTAATCAAATGGGCGTGAGTACATCAACAGGACTTGACTTCACCCCCGAAAGAGTACGAACAACATTTCATAATTTAAAACGGATATTCAAATGAAAACAAGACTTATTAAATTAACAAAATGGACATGGGTGAATCCTACCTACATCGTTAAAATTAGAGACATCAGCGGTAAAGGAACGTTCGCAAACACAAGAATCCATCTCTCAGACGGAGATAAAGTGGATAGCGAATTGACCTCGGAAGAGTTATTGGCAATTATATAAACGAGGAAGGAGGTGAAAAATGATGCTGATTGGCATTATCATTTGGGTTTTCGGGTTGGTGCTTGCACAGGCAACAGGGCACGGAGATTGAGATAAATTACAAACAATTAAAACATACAACTATGAGCAAAATGATTGAAACATTTAAGATGTTAAAGGATAAGCATTCAGATGCTTTAATCCTTTTTAGGGTTGGTGATTTTTACGAGTCATATTGTGAAGATGCGCAGAAGGCTTCCGAGGTGCTTGGTGTCACGTTGACAAAGCGTAAAGACGGATTATATATTACAGGCTTTCCACATCATGCACTTGACACCTATCTGCCAAAGCTGATACGAGCAGGAGTAAGGGTTGCTATCTGCGATGATATTTCAGAGCCAGTTATGCTGAAACGTCGTGGCAGTAATGAAACGACCGCTCCGATTGTCGAGGATGCCGATGCCGAGGAAATCAAGACTGAGGAGTCTCAACAAGAAGTGAAAGAGCCAAAACATTATCCCACGGTATATACACCTGAAAACGGGAAATGGCTTTGTGAACCAAAGAACGGCACGACTTTTGAACTCGAGGAAATGCAGAATATTGTCGGCGGCTACATTGAGATTGTACACCTCAACGATGGCAGGCTGATGATTGTCAACGAGGAAGGATTGCTGCAAGGATTGCCCGTTAACATCGAGGCAACGAACATTCTCAGGAGAGACCACCCCACTACTCAGTATATTGTCGGCAATGCCATTGTGTGTGACTCTGATATGGTTGAATGATATGAGGCATGTTGAAGATTGTTTTGACTGCGTGCATTGCAAGTGCTGCGGTTATCATTGCTACATCTGTGATATTGACGACAAGGGAATCTCAAGCGGATTGATTTGCGCAAAGTTTGAGCGCAACTGAAAAGAAAATGCGGCTACGGCACAATATAATCGCCGTGGCTGTGTTTTATTATAAAATAAGTACAAACATACATAACAATAAAATAAATGCGTATGAAAGAAAAAGTTTTAGAAGCCATAAAGCTATACGAGGCAAAAATGAGCGGCAATGATGTTGATTACGTCATTACCGAGGTGATTGAAGATGAGTCGGAAGGTGCTGCGTTGTATCTTTTCGAGTGTGAGAAAGAAGGTATCAAGTCTGCTGTCTTTGCCTATAATAGCGGCGAGGTGTTCGTGCTTTCAGACTGGCAGGGCGCAAGACCCGAAAAATTGTCTGAGGTAGAGCAATTCGATTGGGTGACAATCAGCGGTCACGATGCCATTGTCCTGAATGGCTATCCAAGAATGTTTTGCTGACAAGACTTCAAGGTGATTTTATCGCAATGTTGCATTTTATTAAACGTGACGTTGCGTTAACAAAGACACAACGTTGAACATAAAACAATACAACTATGAAGAAAGTTTTATCTCTTATCCTACTTGCTGTCATGTTGGCAGTAATTAGTTCTTGTAGTAATTTGGAGAACGACGCCAAAAAGCATCTTAAAATGATGATTCAAGATGTAGCTAAAAACCCTGATACGTTCAAAATAAGAAACGAGAAGATAGTTGTTTCAAACGATTCTTTGTGTATTATCGAGTTTAATGGACTTGGGGAGAATAGCTTTGGTGGACATATCAACAAGAAGATGGAATATGTATATGTTAGAGACCCTAAAAATGATAATGGTGAATGCAAATACTTCGAGAATATTGGTGATATAGAAGGGGGAAATAGCGTAACGGAGTATTTTAATTTGCTTAGTAGTGGCAACTGTTCCGAGGAGGATAAAGCGTTAATAACCCACTTTTCAACTACACTGAACATTTCTGAAACAGATGCTATATCGCAGATAATATTTATTAGGGCATTAGCTTTTTGTATGTTACGTGGAAGAGCCGTCAACGACAATTAAATCGAGTTAAATGTTCACCTAAAATTTGGTGGATTGAGAAATAATGCGTACCTTTGCAGCGGTAAAGATTTTGAGGAATATCGCAGCAGGGTACGCTGCTCATTTACGATGGGCATTTTTTATGTCCATACGTTTGCGATATAAGCGACTGCCATTGCGTAGTTAACAAGTTGCTGCGATAGCATCTTCAAAACCTTTACCAAGCGCAATACGGCAGTCGCTTTCCTGTGCCATAACGTTCATTAAAATTGGTAAAGGTATGAACGAATTAGTATTTAGAGGTCAGAATGACCAAGTGATTACAAGTAGCCGCATAGTTGCGGAAGTGTTTGGCAAGCTCCATTCAGATGTGGTTAGAGCAGCAGACAAACTTTTAGAGAAAAGTGTTGATAATCAATGTAATGCAAAAATGCAGAACATGATTCAAGCATTTTATGAGTATTTGCCACAACCAAACGGAGGCTCAAAGAAGGCAAAGTATTACATCATGAACCGTGATGGCTTCACGCTCCTTGCTATGGGCTTCACAGGTGCAAAGGCTTTGGAGTTCAAGATTGCCTACATCGAAGCCTTCAACAAAATGGAGGCAGAACTGAAGAACCAACAGACAAAGCAACTATCGCCCGCCGAGTCATTGGTGCAGTACTTCCAATTAGTCACGTCACACGACAGACTATTACAAACACTTGACCACGACAGGAACGTAACGAAAGATGCAATAAATAAAATATTCGGCTTCCTGTATGAAATGAAACTGCAAATTGAATCTATGCAGGGACGCTTCGACACCAAAACGGACAGATACACCGTAATTGGCTACTGCAAGGCACACGACATAGACGTAACACTGAATGAGGCTTCTGTGATTGGCGGTGCATGTTCAAGAGCTTGCAAAAGGCAGAACATATCCGTAGAGCCAATAAAAGACCCCCGCTTCGGGAAAGTAAACACCTATCCTGCTGAAATCATAGCGAAAGCTATTGAGGACAGAAAGAAAAAGGAGATAGCAAAGTTGAGTGTTTAATTACACATAATCAAATAAATTTTAAGTTATGAAAAGGGCGGCTACGTTGTGACAACGTGACCGCCCGTTTTTTTTGTTTTAAATCGAATATGTTTCAGTCTTGGAACACCTTTATTCCCGCTCCGTTCTTTGGGTGTCCTCCGCTCTTGATTACGGAACTCCAAAGACTATACATCTTTGACAGATAAGCGGTCTGTGTCTGCAATTCCCTAAGCATAGGCGAATTATCGGTATTGCTAACCTCTATATTGCTCGTAGCAGAAAGTAGTTGCCTTATCGCCGCTACGTCCGTACTTTGCTGAGCCACAAAGAAACGTATTGAGTTAAGCAGACTTTCCAATGCCTGGCCAGTGCTTTCCGATAAGCTCTGTATGCCTTGTTGGAGTTGGGACAGAGTAGTAGATGATTGGGGACTTACACCAAGTATCTCCATCAGCCCCTTTGCGTACTCGTCAAACAATCCTGACTGCGTGGCGGCAATCTCCTTTATCTTGTCGAGTTCTTCCTTTGTCACCTCAAGACCGTTTGCTCCACCAGCACTTCCCTCTGCAACCGCATCGTCAAATGCCTTGAACACTGCCTCGAAGTACTTTCCTGCTGCCCTTTGCATAAGCTGCTTTTTGAGCAAGTTGTCGAAGTAATCGTCCATCTTGTCTTGAAGTGCCTCCAGGGTATCGGAACCTTCGTTAAAAGCGTCCACCCAAGCATCGGCAAACTCTTGCGCTGCCGACTTATAGTTAGCCTTGTTACCAAAGCCGCCCATTTCCTCGGTCTGCCGTCTCAGAAGTTCCTCTATCGTATCCTTGTTGTCCTCTATTTGGTCAAGCCATTGCTGTATCTTCTCCGGGTCAGTGTCTTTCTTATCGTTCTCTGTGGCAATCATCTTCTCTAACGAGGCATTCTGCTGACGAAGGTTCGCTATCGCATCGCCCGTACTCTGGTTCAAGTCTGTGGCCGCGTAGGCATCCTCCATGCTCTGCTTTAGCTTCTCGTATGCCCTCTGCAACCTCTGCACTGCTTTCTCCTGCTCCTCTATCTGTTTCTGGAGCTTTTTGTCCTTGTTCCCGAAACCAAACACATTTGCCACCGTATTACCCAAGCCCGACAGAGTCTTCATGCCCGATGTCAGCATACCTATCGGGTCTTTTGTAGCGTAGGCCGTGGCAAACTCGCCTGCTCCCTCAAAGGCTTGCGACAGACCGCCAAGGGCACCAGAAATCTCTTCAGGAACATCCACGCCAAACGAAGCCAGCATCGTTGACATCTCCCCGAAGGCGGAATTGAACTCCCCTACACACTCACCAAGGTAGCTTATTGCCGCACCAAGGTCAGCCAAGGCATGCTGCTTGTCCTCGGGGTCGGCTTCCTTCAGGTCTTTCAGAGCGTTCACTATCCCCTTGATGGGGTTGCGCTCCAGCTTCTCCCGCTTGAGCTTCTCTATCAGCTCCACTATCACCTTCAACTGCTCGGGAGGAAGGTCTTTCAGGGACTCACGCATGTTCTCCAGATTGTCAAGCACACGCCCGATGGCTTCCGTAGAGCTGTAGTCGAGGTTCTCGAATATCCTGATATAATCCTCCGTCTCCTTGAAGGCGTTCCATGTGTTCAGGTCGGTCTGCTTGTCATATTTCTTTTTGAGGTTTTGAATGAACTCGGCTTTTAGCTTCGGGTCTTTTTTCAGCTCCTCGCTTTCCTCTATCTTCCTGCGCTCTTCCGCATACCACGCATCCAGCTGCAACTGGTCTGACAGCTGTGTCTTGTAGGCCTTAGTCAGCTCCTTGAACGTATTAAGGTTGTTCTTCACCACTTGTTCTTGAAGTTTCTTCTCGGCATCCTCTCGCTGCTTCGTCCAGCTCTCACCTTCTTTCCCGGCAAATGTTTCGTCTATCTGCTTCCGTACATCCTCATACGTCTTGGGCAGGTTGCCGAACATCTTCTTTATATCCTCGTCGCTAAGCCCTAACTTCTTCAGGTCTGTATATGCGTTCAGCCCACTGAACGCATCATCCACTTCCCTCTTGGCTGCATCGAGACTCTCGCTGTCTATCTTCACCTCAACCCTTGCGTCAATGTCTGCGGCTTTGGCAAGTCCACCCATCTTCTTTGTCTGCTCCTTGAATTGCAGCGACAGCTTCCTTATCCATGCCGATACCTTCGCCATGTCTATACCGCCGTCCATGCCGAGAAGCTGGTCTATAATGTCGGCATCCAACTTGGAGTATTTTATGTTTTCAGCATAGTATTGCTTTAGGGCGTCAACGCTCTCTGCCGCAGACTTGTACTTCCTCAACTCCTCGTACTTCGACGCCATCTTCTCAATCAAGTCTATCTGCTCAGATAGAATATCACGCTGAGCCTTTGCTGTCTTGTTTCCGTTTTTATCAAATGGGTCAACTCCATAGCCGTTCTTTGCCAAATCGGTTGCCTTTGCGAGTATTTCTTTTGCTCTTGCGAGTACTGTTTTAGCATCTATTTCATCGCCTAATACATATTCCACATTACTTCCGCTGAATAGGTTTCGTATTTTTTCGTCAACTTTTAGTTTCTTTGCATTTTTGTTTACTGATTTACTAAACCTATCAACGAACTTTTTAGCAATCTGCGCTGTCTTAGCCTCTGCATCGCCTTTATTCAAGAAATCCTCCATTGCATCTGTATTTGTCTGCAATGATACGGTTGCAGAATACTTGCGACCTGCAAAGAACTTGCGGATATAGTCATCTACCCAATTAAGTTGCTTTGCCAAATCCTCCTCGTCGCCTTCCACCTTGAATTTATATTTCTTGGCTGCAATGGTAAGGAGGATATATCTTTCAAGGTCTTGGAGTTTTGCTGCGGTTGCGACCTTATTCCACTCTACCTTGACCTCGGCTGGCTTCATCTTGGCAAGCCTTGCTCCATAGATACCATCAAGACTATCGAAAAGGTCTTGTAGTTGCTTCGTAGCAGTTTCCTTTTGGCTATTAAACTGCCATATACCTTCAATTTGGGTTTTCAGCCCCATTATGCTATGTGCATAGTCGTTAAACTGCTGCCTCGATGCTTCGAGCATTGGATTACTTGCGGCATAGCCATTCAGGATTCTTTCGAGTTCATCGTATGCACGAATTACATAATTGACATCTACCTCGCCTTTTCTTGCCCCATTCTTTATGTTGTCGTAAGCCTTTTTCGATACATCATCAAGGTGTTTATATTGCTCACCAACAAGTGCAATAGACGCTTGTATTTGCGTTGCGTATGCCCTAACATCAGCAGCAGCATTTTCAAGGTCGTTCATATCGGTATCAAAGTTGTCAGGCAAGAACGACTGCAACCCTTGTCCGTTTCCAAAGAAGAAGCTACTATTGCTATTTGCCAACTCTCTTTGGGTGTCGGCTATCATCTGATACCCAAGTTGTAGTTTTTGTTGAGCATCAGCAATAACGGAGTCTATGTTCTCTTGCGTAACCTTGCTTATTTCCAAAGGTACTTCGAGCTTTTCTTGCTTCAACCTGTCGTAAAGGGTTTGCAGATTGCTCTTCTGCATATCCCAATTCTGCTTAAAGTCAAAGTCCTTATCCTTTGACTTAATCGCATCTTCTCTCGCCTTTTGCAGGTCTTTTATAGAATTAACTACCTTGTTTATTTTTGCAGTTTCATCTGCGTATGCTTGTGTTGATTCTCGTATGGTTTTGTTATACTCGGTATTAACATCAATTATCCTTGATATAACTTGCCATACCTCCATAAGCAAAAGCAATGGCAAGAATTGAGCCATTGCAGCCTTTGCCATTACTCCTGCCGCATACAATGCCCTACCAAAGTTTTTGAACGATACAGAAAGCAAGCCAACAGTATTTTTTATTCCTTCAAGTTTTTGGAATTTTGCAATATCCAAGAACGTTGCACCCATTGCCTTGCCAGTCGTAACAGAGTGTAGCGTAATAAGTGCGAGAACTTCTACTAATCTCAATCCGACATCAGCAAGTAATTGCCAATTCCTAATCATAACGTTTGCTCCGTCAATGGCAAACTTGTACATTCCCTCGTTGGCATATCCTATGCTATTAAGCATCACATCAATGGAGTCTTTAAGGTTGGCTATCTTACCTTGCAGTGTCTCGGCCTGGATTGCTTGCATATTGTAGAAGATGCCGCCTTGGTCTGTTATGCGCTTGAATATGGCGTCAACGTCCTCAAACGTAACCATACGTTTACTAATCATATCCACGATTTGAGCCGTGGTATATGCCTCACCCTTGACTTCCTTAAAGTATGCTTGTAGCTCTCCATACAAGTTAATACCTGCCTCAGTGAACTGCCTTACCTCAGTACCACGGAGATATGCCGCCGCCTTGACCTGTCCGTATGCGAGTATAAGTCGCTGCATATCGACACCCAAACCTGCCGATACATCAGCAAGTCGTTTGGTGGTATCATATAGCTTGTCAGACTCGATACGATAAGCCGCCAACTGTTTGGTGTATGAAATTAAGTCCTTAATTTGAAATGGCGATTGAACCGCCAATGCGACCGTCTTATTGAAAATAGCATCTGCCTCCGTCTTATTCTGCAATATAGCTTCAAGCGAGCGTTGCTGCAACTCAAACTCGCCTCTAACTTGTGCGATTTGATTGATGTAGCCACGGATTTGGGAAACGGAAAACATCAAAGCGAAAGCTCTTTGAAGCTGTCCTGTAGTGTCCATAAGGCTACGATGATGTTGCTGCATTTCGCGATAAGATGAAACAACTCTATCTTGCTCGCTTTTCAGTTCACGATAACGATTTGATAAGTCTTGCAAGTTCTTTTGATAGTCCTTGTCAGTCTTATTCAAGTTCTTTATCGCCTCTTCAAGCACCTTTATTGCTATTGCACGCTGATTAAATGTACCTGTATTTGTGGGGTCGTTGACATAAGACATTGCGGAAGTGGCATTAGCTCCATATTGGCGAATAGTCGCACGTCTTGCGGCACGCTCGTTTGCAGCAGTCGCCCTTTCCTGTGCTGTTGCCGCCATTGCTTGCGCTTGTGCGAGTTGTGCTTGCGCACGAGCGAGTTTTGCTGCCTCGGTTGCCGCTTGCGCATACAATCTGTTTTGCTTTGATTGTTCAAGATTGACTTTTGCCAAGGTTGTTGCAGTCTGTTCATTCATCAGCTTTATCTTTGCATCAGACTGAGCCTTCATTGCCTTTTGCATGGCCGCAGTATCAAGTTCAAGGAGTTGCCTTTTGAAGTCCTTGAACTTGACGCCCATTCCACTGACTCTTACGCTAATCGCATCGACAAGAGTTGAAACATGAGACATGAAGCTACCGCCTGATGTAGGTGTCTGAACGAGAGTACGCATTTTGTTTATAACCTCAATGGCAGCAGTAATTGAGCCGTTAAGCTTATTGACACCATCGACCGCGCTGCCTATGCTCTCACCCATAGCTTTGGAATGTTTAGCAGCACCGCCCAATGCGGTCACTATTTTCTGCAAGTTTGGCAGAAAAGCAGCTAATTCTGTGTTCATTCCTTGGAAAGAGGCGTTAAATTCCTTCTCGGTTTCTCTTGCTTTTTTCTGGATATTCTCTAATTTCTCATCTACCTTTTCAAGGTTTTTGAGGAGTCCGTCAGGTATCGTCAGCACGCTACCAATCGTTGTATTATCTACTGCCATAATGCGTTATCCTTTCTTTATTATCGGTAATCCAAAATCATTCATATTCAGAAGGTCGTCCGCACTGTCTATCCTGATAGTGTTTCTGTCCTCCTTTATCTTGTCTCGGTCGAGGTATTCAATGTGCGTGAAATCATAAGACATCAACTGAATCTGCGCCATACTGAAACCCCATTTGTACTGCTCAGGCGAACACCAAGGGTTTTCCCTTAGAAAATCCACCATACGACCGTATTCCGTTCTCGCAGGAATCAGCTTCGTTCCTCCGTCGTTGTCTTTCGGTCTAAGGTCTGGTGGCGTAATGTCTTTACCACATTGGTACTCGCGAAAAAAAAATCCACGTCTATCAGACTTAACACCTCCGAGAGCAATGTCGCCCAATCCTTGATGTTGAACTCTCCCCACATCAGGAGGTCATAGACCCTCTGGTAGTCCGAGCCGTATATCCTTTCCTTGTCGTTAAGCAATGCCAAGGTAAGCACACGGCACACGGAAGGCATGTTCACGGCGAATTGTTTTATAACATCGCCCATCGACATATTTTCGTTCTGAACGACCTTACAAGCCTCTTCCGCTATAAGCCACTGAGTGCCTATCTTCAAGCCCCTGATAGCCCATTCCGTGCCGTGTAGCGTGATTATGGAGGGACTGTCGTTCATCAGCCTGGCGAGCCTTGCCATAGCCTCGTCCGAAATGGGGGTATTAGGCGAATTATTATTGTTCTTATTATTCGTTTCCATTGCCTTGTCCTCCCTCTTGCTGCTGCTGAGCCTGTGCGCTCTGCCTGTTCTTCAAGTCATATTCCATTTTCAGCTTGTCCTCTTCCTGCTTGCGTGCCTCGGCAAGTTCGGTGGCTACACGGGCAAGCTCGTCGGGAGCGGAAACGGTATTCTTCTCAATGCCTGTCTTTGCGGAAAGCAATCCTGCACCTTTCAGTGTTGCGAGCATTTGGTTGTACTCCGTCTCGTTGAACGGTCGCCATACCTTCATTCTGGCACTCAACCTTAGCTTTCTGAACTCCGTAACGGCATTCTCGTTTATTCCCTTGTTGACAAGCTCCTTTGCTAATCCTTCCACAAACAAACGCTGCATCTTGCTTATGAAGTTCTGCCACTCTATCACTCCTTGCTCCGCCCCCTCAATGTCAAGCGACTGCGTGAGCATTATTGCCAATGCGGAAATGTCACCGCTTGACCTCACGTCCTTTGGCAAAAGGAATGTCGTGCTTGAACCAATCTGTATCTGCTCCATAAGCGACTGCATGGTGTCGAGCATTCCTTCGGGATTTGGAGCAGTCAGGTACTTGGCATCACCGCTGCCGTCATAGCTCGTGTCATTGAGAATGATGGAGCCAGCGAGTTTCTGCGCCTGCTCCTTGAATTTGCCACGGATATACAGCATGCCCCAACCGTGACGTTTCTGAATGACCATGAAGATGTTGTAGATTATCTCGAACACCTCAATCATCGACTGGACATTGTTCCAGGCAACATCGCCACGCTTTGTTACAAGCGGAATCTCCGAAAAGCCGTGCTTGACGGTAGTCCTGTCCCATCCTTTTTCGCCTTGTCGCAGCTGATAGATGTTGGTATCGTCATAGCAGTCGATACACTCCTTCCCGTCCTCGTCCTGATAATAGACCGCCTCAAGGAGTCTTTCGCCGTTGTCGTCATTGTGGGAAATTATCACATATCCGTCTGAATATGTCAAGAGGCGGCATCGTATCTCGCCTTTTCTGTTATGGTAGTACAGCAGTCCTACATCGCCTTGGGTTTTTTGGGTAAAGACGGACTTCGTGCGCCATCCGTCCATATTCCTGTCCTCCCAATACTCCTTTATCATGTCGAAGTTCGCCTTGTCCTTCTCCGACGGCTTGGAGCCTCGCATGGTAAAGATGGTCTTATTGCCGCACAGGCAAAGGGTCTGCTTTTCCGAAATGCGTATCTGAAAAGGTATGCCAAGGCAAGTGAACTTTATCTCGGTGTATTTTCCGTTGTCTATCTTCACGCAGATAGAGGGGATGTTCTTGTCAAACATCACCTCATGTAGCAATGGGTCTAACTCCTTCAAGAACTTGTCCTGCGACACGACATTCTTTCTCAGTCTTGGCAGTTCCGCTCTCAGCTTGTCACACACATAGACATCACGACCGTTGTTCATGGAGTCAACGCTACAATTCTCACCTCCTCTCAAAAATGGCTTTTTAAGAAGCAGCTCGTCAATATTGTTTAGCAGATATTCTACTGTTTTCATATTCTGTTTTTTTTAATTATCTACAAAAAAACTACAAAACCTACACCCACCTACACCCACCTACAACACCTACATCAACCTACCCCAGCCCTATATCTTAAAAAAAAGTCGGAGCAGGCGGCATTATATCCGTCCGCCCCGACTGACGTGTTATCCTGAATAGCAGTTGCGTTATGCTGTCGGAAGAGTGTAATCGTAGTCGATGTACAGAGGTGTGCTGATGTTGTCGGTAGTTCCTGAACCAACTGTTACGGCAGCGGTCTGTGCAGTACCAGCAAGCGAGAAACCTGCCATCGACGAAGAAAGCGACTCAAGGATGAGCTTAGAGTTAAGCTGCACCTTTGGAGCAACGTATGCAACGAGCTTGCCGTCGCCTGTTCCCTTGTCGAGAACAACCGCAATCTTGGCGTTCTTCTCAACATAGGAGGCTGGAGCGTAGACAACTCCAGAGTTCTCTGCCTTGGCGAATCCGCACATATCAATGAGCAAATTCTCCTGAATGTCCTCGATGGTTGCCTCAAACTGATAGCTACCCAAGGTGACGTTGGTCTTGATTGGGGTGTCACTAACCTCATTGTCGATGGTCGTTGTGGTATTGTCGTCCTGTGAGAACTTGGTGGAGTCCTTCAGGACGTGCTCGAAGATGTAGTTCTTCTCGTTATCGCCCTCACCGATGGTGGCGACGATATACTTTGGCTTTGATACCAAAACTGCCGTTGAACCTGTTTTTGTTACAGTCTTTGCCATAGTGTTATCCTTTCTTTTATTAATTATTAATCATTCACTAATACCGTTATATTCACTACATTGAAATGAAAATTTCGTGTCGAGTCATAGTCCGCATCACTCCAGTTTACGCTCAGATGATAATGTCCGTCGCTACATTCTGAAACGGCTTTCAGAAGCAGTTCCTCCATATTGTCAATGACCTTGACGTTCTTCTTTTGAAGGTCGCCGACTGGTCTGCCATAGAGATAGATGTTGACGGAGAAAGTCCTGTGCGAGTCATAGTTCTTTCCGTTGCCCACGTCTATCATCACCATGTCGTTCCATTCGGGCTTTATTGTCACGGGCAGCTGGGATATGAAAATCTGCTTCGATACCGCATACTTCGTAAGCAGCATATTAAAGAAGTTCTCTACCCTCGACACTCTTGCGTAAAACGTATTCTCAGCCATTTGTCTTTAATGAACTTGATGAAATAATGTTGACTACTGAACCTTTCATTTGCTTTTGAAGCTCGACCAGCTTGTTATAGGACATTGAAATGACTCTGTATTTCCTGTGCTGACCGCTTGACGCATTTTCGAGTACAAACGCGTATGGCATTGCTGCGGCTATCACCAGGTCAACACCTCTTGAAGGCTCGTATTCCTCTCTCAGGAATGTTTCTATCCTGTCCCTTCCGCTCACCTCCACACCATACCATTCTTTTGGCTCGGTGGCTGTTTGGGAAGGAGTAAGGAAGCCTTTCCTTTCAAGTTTGCCTTTGTAGTACACGCCATATCCGTAACTGTCATACAGATTATGGCTGCGATGGACATAGTCGTGTTCGCTTTCACACTCTGCCAAAATCCTCTTGCCCTCCTTTTCAAGCGAGTCAAGAAGTCTTGTTATCATCACACCGCTTGTTCCCATCGGCTAAACCTCCGTTGACTTGATGTAGGCATGAACACCGCCAAGCTGCGACAAGCCGACACTGACAACCATTCCGATTACGTTTATGCCGTTCACGTCAGACTTGAACATCTGTCCACGCTCAACCATTACAATCTCGCCTTTCTTCAAAGGGAAATAGACATCATACGAGGCAGCGATTGCTCCACTCGTAAAGACACCGTTTGTTTCGGTGACATCGCATTTGGTTTCAAGGACTATCGTGTCCTTTACCTCACCTGCTCCATCACTAAACAAATCGCCACCATCGCCCACCGTAGGCTCGCCCTTGATGTAGAACGTGCCTTGGAAGGGATATCCGTTTTTGTTGCGTCTGCGGTCTATGTATGCCATTTCCTTTGTCCTTAACAAGTTATTTACTCCAACCATTCAAGGTTCGCTCCGCTGCCTTCAAGACTTTCAAGTTTTTCCTCCTCGCCGTATTTCGTGTACAGACGTTTCAGTTCCTCCTTGGCACGCTCTATGTTGGCAGGGGTAAGCGTCTGTGCGCCCGTCTGTGTCTGCCATTCGCCGTGCTTGTCCGTCTGGCTCGCGGATTGATGCGGAGACAAAATCAAGGTTTCGAGCAATCCCATCTTACAGCGGTCTTTCTGCTCCTCTGTCAGTTCGGAATATTCCTGTACCTCGATAACTCCGCAGTCGAGGGCTACACGCCTTAACACCGAAATGTCAAACGTGTAACCCGTCAAACCGGATAGGTAGTCGATTATGTCGAAACTCTCATTCATGCAGTATTCTACTTGTGTTAAGCGGTTGCCGAAATGTCGACAATCACATGCTTGGTGAACTCAACGAGTGCCGGAACACAAGAGAAGAGGATTTGGGTGTGCCACTCATTATACATGCCGCTTGGAACGGTGGTATTCATAATGGTACCCAAACCATTGGCGATAGGTGCGAAGTTGCGCTGCACGTTGTTGTTCAGATAAGAAGCGTAGGTCTCGTCCAAAATCTGCTTGCGCATGAAACGGACGGCATCGCCAGTAGGACGAAGAACGACATACTTGTCTTCCCATCCGTTGATGGCGGTCATTACGCCTGTTTCCTTGTTCTTGTCGTACTCCTTCTCTTCAACGAGAACGATGGGCGAAAGACCGTAAGCGGTACGGACGTTCTGCCATGCGTTGTTGAATACATCGGTATTGATGTTGGTGAAGGTTACGGCAATGAGGTCGTTCAACGCACGGAACTCGTTGACTTTCTCCAATACCTCAGTATTCTTGATGAATGTGTTGAGGAAGAAGTTCTTGGTCATCTGCCACTGCATACCGCCATCATAGCCCCACTTGCTGCGGAACTCGCTCTCGATGGTCTGCATCTGAGTGATAATCTTAGCCGATGGGTCAGTCCATGCGGTGCCGATAGCGTGGGTGAAGTTCTCGTCGGGAATGAGTGCCTTGTGTACGGGAGAGAAAATACCCTGACCCTTGTCATAGACAATCTTACCAGTGGTCATCAGCTTGGCGGTCATCCAGTTCATAGTGAAGTTCATGGACTGACGCAGACCGATAACCTTTGGAACCCACTGCTCCTTGATAATGGTGGCATCGCTGCCCATCTGGGCAAACAAGTCCTCCTTCTGCTTGCGCTCCATCGCCTTCTCGACAATCTTAGGTGTAGAGAAGTCGGGGATGGTGGCAGAATAACTTGCGATACCCTCAGCATCAAGAGTGTTGGTATCAGCCAAAGGCGCACGGAGGTTTGCCATCGGCGTAGCGTTCAATGCTCTTTCCTGTACGGTAAATGTAGCCATACCATGAGCATCCGATGGGGTAAATGTCGGGTCAATGCTACCTTGGGTAAGATACCATGCCTCGTTGATACCCATCAGCTTCTCATTGTTCACGATGGTAGCAAGAACCTTGCGGTCGTACTGCGTGCCTCCGAACAACTTAGCGTAATTAGATACGTTAAAATCAACTTTTGCCATAGTGTGTTATCCTTTCTCAATCTTTTTGGGTTAAACATTAGAGCCTCATCAACTCCTTGTAGCCGCTCTTGAACTTCTCCATGTTCTTGATGGAAGCAGGGAGGGGCTGCATACGGTCGATGTATGCGAGTTCTACACCACGCATCATTGTGGGAGTGAGGAAGTAGCGTGCGCCGTCAAAATCGGCATCGCCAGTTGCAGGAATAAATGGGCAGTCGTAGTCAACCTCTGCATAGCAGTTGGGGTTAGTCACTACTGCCGTAGCATCGGCACCTGCCTTTGTGGCCTCTACGAGTACCGCACCTGCTTCGAGCGAGCCAAGAGTAGCGGACACGGTAATCTTCCAACCGTCCTGCTTGCCCTTTTCGTCCTTGGTGATTTCAACTGCGGTAACGGTGACACCAGTACCTTCTCCGTCGATAGCTTCGGGAGCAACCATGAGAATATCGCCTACAAATGGGATATGACGGAAAATCTGTCCGTTCTCTGTTGCACCGCTTGAAATGTAGATGGTCGTACCTGTTGACTGCTTTGCCACCTCGTAGGTCTTGAGCAGCTTGCACTTGCCGTCAAGGGTATGCTCGATAAGGTCGCCTGCGAAAATCTTTCCGTGACCCTTGAACGGATTGACAAGGATGCCACCGTGCATCGGGTACTGAGGAGCAGGGCGTGGACCCTGTGGCAAATAGAAAACGTGTCTCCAACCACCAATCTCGGCACTTGCCTGTGCCAATACAGAACCTGCGAATGTTCCGAGGCTCTGCCTGCCTTCTTGAATAATGTTTGCCATTGCGTTTAAGAATTAAGTTTAAAATTATGTTATCCTGAATATACGTCACCGCATTTAGTCGGTTAGATACGAGAGGTCTACCTCACCACTCTTGCCGCCAGATTTGTTCGGAGTGAAAGATGTGGTCTGCGAGTTGACTTTGTTGTACAGCTTCAAGGCATCCTTCTTTTCCTCATCAATGTCGGTGTCTTCCGTAATCGTGAGCTTTTTCAGATAGCCATCAAGCCATTCTGCATCTTCGACTCCCTCCTTTTTGAGGCTCGCCTTTAGTTCTTTGCGGAGCTTTGCGACTTTCTCCTCCTTGACTCGTTCTGACTGAGCCTTCTCCAAGTCCTCAATTTTTTTGAGCAGCATGTCGAGTTTGGAGTCATTGCGGTTCTTCTTACCCTTTGACTTCTGTTTGCCTTTGCCGTCATCATCGTCGTTGCCGTCGTCATCATCGTCATCATCGTCATCAGGGTCTTTTTCGGGATGCTTCTTCTTCCAGTCCTTGATGAAATCCGCCTTGTCCTTGTTCAGATTTCCCTCAATCTCCTGAAAGTCCTCCAAGTAGTCCTCAACGGCATCGTCAAGCTCCAGTTCGTCATCATCCCTCTTTTCAAGTCTTGAGTAGATTTTTTCAACAAGTTTCTTGAAAGTTCTCTCACTTTGCTGCATCGGCTTTTTGCCGTTGTTTGTCAGCTTGCTTTTCAGTTTTTCTGAAAATTCATCTTTTGTAAATTTCATAGTTTTGCGCTTTAAATTAATGAATTACATCGCAAAATTATTTATAATATGTAAAAATAGAAATTAAAAAATCGGGATTATTGGATACGTATCCAATAAAGTCTATTTTTACGTTGTATAAATAGTGTTTTATGAATAATTTTGCGGTATGAACGTGGATTTATCGAACATAGAAGGCAAGATTATAAAGCCGATGAAAGGGTTTCAGGAGGCTTTCACTACCGCCCAAGCTGATATAGTTTGGGGCGTTGGGCAACTTGGTAGTGGAAAATCGTATGGTCTTGTACTCGCCATGGCAGAACCACTTATGCTCGATGCAGATTTCCGTGGGCTTATTTCACGTAGGGCTATCCAGTCTTTGAAGGCTGGCGGTGGTTTCGTTGAGAAATTCAAGCAGATTTTCGGTGAGTATTGCTCGGTAAAGGAAAGCGATAATCCACGTATCAGTTTTCCTAATGGCTCTTTCTGCGACCTTACATATATCGACGATAGCGATATGGTGCGACTTCGTGAGCGTGCGAAGGGTTGGGAGTATGACGTGATAGCCGTGGACGAGATAACAGAGATGTCTTTTGAGTGCTTCTGTTATCTTATGACTCGTAACCGTGGTAACTCCAAGACCTTTTCGGGACACATGTTCGCCACGCTCAACCCAAAGCGTTCACACTGGAGCAGGATTTTCCTTGATTGGTATATAAGACCCGACGGATTTGTAAACCATGAGAGAGCTGGTCGGGTGAGATACTTTTATCTCAATGGCTCTACGGTCAAAGATGTTGTTTGGGGTGACTCTAAACAAGAAGTATATACAAAATGCCGTGTAGATATTGACCGCAAGCTAAAAGCTGTTGGCGGTCGCTTTAGTTGGGAAAACATGATTAAGAGTTTCGTTTTCCATGAAGGCAGAATGTCGGAAAACGAAACACTGAAAGCTGACTATATCGGCTCAGCCGTTGCATCTGGAGGTAAAATGGCGCAAGCGTTGGTGGAGGCGAATTTCAATGTTGACCCCGACGAGGAGGAAAATATCCCAATATCGGGTGAGGTCGCAAGACAGGTTTTCACCAACGACCCGAAAGTGAACGGCGAAAAATGGATAACTGTTGACCTTGCCGACTTCGGAAAGAACAACATGGTTGCGCTCGTTTGGAATGGTTTCCACGTCATAAACGCGCTTGTCCTGATGAAATCCACACCGAGGCAAAATGCCGAAATGGTGAGGATAATGGCTCAGGAAAACGGAGTGGCGGAGAGCCATATTATATTTGACGGAACGAGTGCGAGATATTTCAATGACTACATACCAGATGCGATATGTTACTTGTCGAGTAGAAAATCATTCGGCATGTACGAGAACCAAGCACCGACGGTAAAGGATATGTGCTACCTTAGACTGACAAAACTCATAAATGCGGGCGGAATGTCGTTTGATGAAAAGTTGGCGAACCAACTCTATTCACGACAGGACATTAAGCACGCCGTGACCTTCGAGGTTGAGTTCCTCGAAGAAACTTCGGTGCTAAGGTTCAAAGACCTGCCCAACGGAGGAAAGAAGCTCCTCACTAAAAAGGAGATGAACGCCCGTCTGGGTAAAGACCGCTCTATGGACTTGCTCGACCCGTGCGCCATGCGAATGTTGCCTTGCGTGAATATTCCGTATGGTGAGGAGCTTGACGCTGGTTTTAAGGAGGCGGAATACGAAAAAGAAAGAAGTGATGACAGGTATGCCACACAGACCGTCAACATCTACGACGAGACACTATGGTAATCATCACCCCTACAACCCACTACAACCCCCTACAATACTCTACAACACCTACAAACACCTACAAAAAATGAAAAAGAAAACCCCCACAACCATCAACGAAGACCCCACCTATACCAAAGAAGAGAACAAGGCCGCTCTTCTCGCACAAATCGAGGAGATTGAGGATGCCTATCTCCAAGGCAACATCACCTTCAAAGATAAATCCGCACAGATTTCCGCTATCCGTTTCAGACTCCAAGACAAGTTTGAACTCGAAAAGTCTGACAAGGAAAAGCGTATTATCGTTGTTCCGGCCAAGCATCTCTTTATATGCAAGTACACCAACAGGGAGTGCAGCAACATGCCATCCAAGGAAGTCTGCATGAAATACTATAACCTCGTAGAGAAAAAGAAAACATAAGCCACCCCACCCCTACAACACCTACACCACCTACACACCCCTACACCCACCTACACCCACCTACAAAACCCACTAAAAATAAGACTCATGCTCAGTGAAAGTTATCACATATACGTCCTAAACGACAAAGGCGAAAAGCTCACATTCCCGATAGGGATGCAACCTGCCAAAGTCTCTGGTACACTATCTAAGGAGAGAATGGCAGGCGCACCTACATTCACTTGTGAACTGATGTACCCCGTTTGTCTCGACGACTGCTGGACTATGAAGGAGTTTGTCGAAATCGAAGGGGAGAAATTCTACGTCAAACAGGTACCATCGTCATCAAAGGACAATGAGGACGGACGATATAAGCACTCTATCACGTTTGTCAGCGAGCGTGATATTCTTGAATACGTATTCTTCTTCGATTGCGTTACAAAGGATAGCACGTCACAGATAAGCGGCAAACCAAGAAGCAATACGACCGATTTCTCTTTCTATGGCGACTTGAAAGAGTTGGTGGAAAGACTAAATGATAGCTTATCATACTCCAATATATACGATAAGAATGGTGTAAACGGCTTCTGTATTGTTATTGATGATGATGTTGAGATAGGTGAGGCAAAAGAAGTATCTATCTCTGATGCCTACTTTGCCACTGCCATGCAGGAGATTTACAATGTCTTCGGCATACCTTATTATTGGGTAGGAAAGATTTGTCACGTTGGATATGTACAAAACGAGATTTCTACTCCTTTTGAATACGGAAAGGACAATGGTTTGCTTTCGGTAAGCAAGAACAACTCTGAATATAGACTTATTAACCGCATTACGGGAATGGGTAGTGCAGACAATATACCGCTGTTCTACCCGAACCTCGACGCTAACGGCATAGCGAAATTCTCTACAAGCAACATCACCAATGCGGAGCTGGTGACAATACAGACATCTATGCTTACGGCTGTGGTGGGGAGCGACTACCTGATGAAGGAGATTGTACTGTCCAAAAACCCTGCGTCAAAGAAGTTCTCTGTAGGGGTGATGGAAGCTAAACGTATTGATAATAAGATACAGAGCAACCAGAATATCTATTGGTCTGACTGTATCATTGAGTTTGTATGCTATCTACCGAAAGGTACTATCATTGACGTGTCATCACTGAATGCGGTGGTTAAATCAACTGATACCACAAAGGCGAACATCGCAAGCAGTGAGGTGAAAAAACTATGCGCACGCTACGCATCAAAGGATGGAATAGAAACATACGCCTATGACGAAATTCCTGTTAACAAGGAAACTGATAGCGAAGGATACTGGCAGTTCCAGATGGTGGTGGCATGGAAAATTGCAAGCGTGAAAAAATTACATAACGGGGGACAGGGTGACAAATACTACGAATGGGAATACGGACCAGATTATCTCAATATAACTACGGAAGGCTCGTTTGATATTGTATATAATAACAAGGAGGACTTCTCGCTGTCGGTGGGGGATAAGGTTATCCCGTATTCCGATAGCGGCATTTTCATCCCTAATGTCACAACACAGCCATGCAACTCTGCGGATAACGTGCTCTCTAAAGGCGAGGATGGCATTTATGCGCTCGAAACGGTTGTCGCATCTACTACGGCCAACCCTGCTACTATCGTTATCAACAGCGTCACACGAATACCCGTAATGAGCAACCTCATGCCTTCTGTCTATCGTGACACAGAAGGTGCAGAGAGGTTCTATAATGCCCTTAACGAAAAATACAAGGACGAAGAGGGTAGTTTTTACTCGTTCAACAATCCCTATCTGCCAAACGAACCGCTTGAAGGTAAGCAGGATTTCGAGGATATAAAGCCTACTATAAACGGCATGACAAACTCCCAAGGTCAGCTCTTTGGTGAGGTGGCGGACATAGCTTTCGACGATACAGACAGCGATGACCTTGCAATAAAAGATGATGAAAGCAACTCTGCAAACTTAGTGCATAGCTATTTCTACATTAAGCTACATAAGTTTGATGGAGACCACGGCTTCAACTTGTTCAAGCAGGGACTGGCTAAGGGGGCTATGACACTAAACTTCACGACAGGCTCATGCGCAGGATGCGCTTTCGAGGTGGGGGTGACGAAGGCCATGCAGGTGGGAAACCATTACGAGTTCAAAAATCCCGTTCAAGTTGACGAGTTAGGTAATATTGTAGCAGGTGATTATGACGATAAGGTTAAGGAAGGTAATACTATTGAAAGTCAGCAAGACACAGCTACAAATGAGGTATGGATTGCCCTAAAGAAAGACCAAAGCACGTTTGGCGTGGTCATGCCGAACGCTACAAATAACTATAAGCCAAAAATTGGCGACAAATTCGTAATTACGAATATCCTCTTGCCACAGGCTTATATTTCTGCCGCAGAGAAGCGTCTTGAGGCTGCCATTATCAAGTATATGAGCGAGAACAACGATGAAAAATTCACGTTCAGCATCAAATTCTCGCGAATATACTTGCAAGAACATCCCGAAATAGAAAAACTCATCAACGAGAACACAAAACTGCATGTCGCATACAACGGAAAGGATTATCCGCTCTATGTGTCGGGATATACAAAAAAGGCTGACGGTAACGTGCTTGAGGAGATTTCAGTGGAGCTGTCCGAAGAACTGACCATTGCGCAGAGCAAGTCCAAGGAACAGATGGACTCTATAATGGGCAATGTCAACGAACAGCTCGGAAATATCAAAAACCAGATTGACAACACCCAACAAGGCTCTTCTACCGACCTCACGGAAATATACAACCTGCTGACCACAAAGCTCTCTAAAACATCGAACGACACGGCAGCTGGTGTGATTACGTTCCTCAAAGGCTTGGTTGCCATCGGCACGTCAAGAATGGACAGACTGGAGGTGAGCAACATAATTGCAGACATAGCGAAGATTTATAACCTTGATGCAGACACGCTTACCGCCAACAACGCAATAATAGAAAGACTCGAGGTGACGGGTGCGGCGCATTTCTTCGAGCTGATGATTGACAAGGTGAGAAGCGTGGGCGGCAGGGTGCTGCTGTCATTGGCGAGCTGCGAGTTGAGGAAGGTTGAGGAGTATGATGGGTTTTACAGGGTTTATTTCGTTGCTGAGGATGACGGTAAGAGTGTGACGAATGAGTGGGCCGTGGATGACTTGGCGATATGCCAGTCGTTCAATGTTGGCAGCGGTACGCATGAGGACGTGGCGAACAAGTACTACTGGCGTAAGGTTGTCGGCGGGTCTTGGGCGGCTACGGAGTATGCGTGGGACGAGGAGAGGAAGTACTACTATATTGACCTGAGCAAGGCTGAGGGGGAGTATGACGGGAGTGCTGAGGAGGCCGGGGGTTCCGGCAGTTCCGGGGGGACTGGGGCCGGACTGGCTGAGAGGTATGGTGTGCCGGGTGCCGGGGACGTGATTGTACAGCTGGGCAACTGGTCGGACGAGGAGAGGGCGAGTGCCATAGTGCTGTCGG
>JBJEKR010000011.1:0-24360 GCA_051878735.1 Prevotella sp.
ATCGATGGCGTTGAGGTTGACGGCAGTGAAGACGGCAAGATTTACGATTTCATGGGTCGTCCTGTAAACTCAATGAACAAGAAGGGACTGTACATCGTGAACGGCAAGAAGGTCGCAAAATAATCGCACTAAAGATAATCCTCTAAAACGCGAAGCGGTGTGGCGCACTACAACAGTGCATCACACCGCTTTATTGTTTAGTATTACGTTTAGCCGTAAGCATCCATTGTCTTCATGGAGAATATAACTAACACCCAACTGCCGCCGATTCTTTCGCTGATAGTGCGCAGGAGCGTCTAATCATTTTCGCTGCCCAAACGATTGTTTTCAGTAGCTCAAATGATTGTTTTCAGTAGCCCAATCGATCGTTTGCTCCCCTCAAACAGCATTGGACCTCAGACATTAGGCGGTTGTATTCTATATGTAAAGTCATCGTGCCTCACGTTATTGTTAAGACATAATCAACGCAACGTTGTTAATCAGGAAACGCAACTTGGCGTTTTTTTATAAGCCTATCTACATTTGCGGATAAGCCTATCTACACTTGCAGATAAGCCTACCAGCACTTGCTGATAAGCCTATCAGGTTTTAAAACAAAGATTCCATGCTATCGGACAAGAGTCTTTTCTTTTGACGTGCTAGCGTGAGTTACAGTTCTTAAGTTCAACAACGAATAGACCGCATTGGTAAGGACTGGAGACTTGTGAAAGGGAAGGCTGGCAAGTGTGTTATATGCCTGCTTGTAGTCGCCCCCTCGGGCGTAGGCAGCAGCCAGATACATAAGCGTACACTGAGATGGCGTTACCCTATAAGCCTCAAGCGCCAATTCGAGGGCCTTGCTACATTCTGCTTGCGAGGGCGTACGTTCATCTACGAAAAACTCGTTTATTACCAACGAATAGAGAGCATTAGTATAGACATAGGGATATACAGCCTCGTGTTCCCTGCCTATTGACAAGGCAGAGTCGATGGCCTCTGAATAGTTGTGTTCCGAAAGCATAGACTCCATGGAACGAAGACGGGCAAACATCGTCTTGAGCGGATAGTCGTGTCCTTCGATACAGCGCATGTCGTTGTTGTAGAGTTGTTGTGAGCGTTTCCTGTCGATGCCAGGTATGCGCACGAGGTTCATGTACAGATTGCGCCCGAAATCCTCACCGAAATAGCGTAGATAAATGGTATCGTTGTCAACAATGGTACGCCATGCCATGTCGTCACGTATGGAGCGCATGAAACAGACAGCCATCTCGCCTGTTTCGCGGCTCGACCGTTCGCTGTCGCTCAGTTCCGACAGGTAAGCGTTGAACAACGGTCGCAAGGAGTCTGGTCTCATTCTCGCCACATGGGTGAAAAGATAGTCCTTGACGAATTGGGGTGATCGATTGCCCTCTTCCCATTGCCGCCTTGCATCGTTGAAAGCTTTGCTGATATCATCCTTCATGGCACTTTCATTGAGTTCAAGGAACTCTTTGGCAGGATGATAGCCCGTATTGACAGACAGTAGTTTTCCGTCGGCAGTGTACCAGTAATATGATGGATAGGCAGATGGTGGGGCTTCTCTCATTGCCTCATGCCCAGCCTGCTTCTCTGCATCAACCTTCAGACATACGAAATGCGTGTTCATGTAATTGGCAACGGTGTCGTTGACAAACACCTCACGCGACATTTTCTTGCACGGACCACACCAACTGGTATATACATCGACGAATACGCCCTTACCCTCAGCCTTTGCCTTTTTCAAGGCTACCGCCCAAGGTATGTCCTGAAAAAGGACACCCTGGGCCATAGTCTCTAAAGACAATAACAGCACAAATGCCATGACGGCAATCTTACTGATATTTTTCATGATTAAGAAAGAGATTTGTCATACGTCAGTATTTCTGCTCAAAATCCACGATACGGTCAGCCAGTGCGTCATGCTTTGTAACCAGCTGGACATTCACACCTCCGTCAGTAGCCACTGTGAATACGGCAAAGCCTCCTTTTAATGCAGCCTGCTGATCATCTCGGTATGCTACCCAAAGTTGGTTGCCCACGTTCTCCAGTTCAATATGGTTTATCGACACTGAAGGTGCGAACTCGTAAATCTTCTTTGAAGTCTGGCTTAGGACGTTGTATATATACAGTCCATTGTCCTTAGCATAGAACATATATCTGGAGAACGAAGCAGAGCATGCATACGACGAGGCATTACGGAACGTTTCATCGGTGATGATATCGTTGCCGAGATCCTTGAAATAGTTGGCTGGAGTCTCGTCAGTATAGAAGCCGATGCCAAAAGTCAGCAGATGACATTCTCCTTCCGGTGTTCTGAAGACTCCGAGATACTCACGTGCATCGGTGACGCTTCGTGCGTTGACGTTTGCATATACGCACTCCATACCCACGTTATCGGGATCGAAGAATCCTCCGTCAACCCATTCCATTTTATTGGTTTTCCTTGCGGTTGTCAGGAAAGCCGTTGAGATGTTGAAAAGCGTGTAGAAGCAGCCGTTCTCGTTGTCGTAGAGTGCCGCTCGATAGGGAAAGCTGCCATCGTCGTTGAGATTAGCGTTAGGAGCTATGCGGTAAGTCTTCCCCTGCACCGACAGGTTTGGCTTCACCATCTGGCTTGGGGTGTAACTGTTCGTCGCGCGGTCGTAAACAAGACCGTCGTTGACAAGATACTCACGCATGGAACTACGGAAATAAGCCTGCGGTGCAACCACGTCGGGCATGGTCATGAAAAAGTCGCCATACTGGTACATCCGTGTCATCATTATACTGTTGATGATCTTTCCGCCCTTACCGTCCTGACAGAACACGAGCACCTCACTCGCCTCGTCATTTGTGTACTTGTTGAAGTACACTCTTACGGGATTCTCTCCGATCTTGTCGCCACCGTTCATTTTTCCGTACACATCCTCAACCACTCGGTCTTTAGACGGATTCCAGAAGTCGAGTACGGCCTCTCCGCCTTTGTCGGCAAGCACGAGCAACCCATTCGTAAACTCGTTCATCACGTTGACAGTAGCCACTTTCTCATAGAAAATTCCCGTCTTGTTGTCAACCACCTTGAACTTCAAGGTGTGTTCGCCTGGTGTCAAACTCACCACTATGTCAAGGTCCTTGCTGTGTGAGAGCGTATCGGCCTCATAGTATGTGTTCTTGTCGTAGGCTATCCAGAAATAGCTGTATGCCGCCTCGTCGCCCAATGCCGATGATACCTTGGGGGTTATCACAAGCCTGTCATCGACATAGACGTTGTCGTATGTGTCCTCAATGCCGCTGATATTTGCCTCGTTAAGTGCCAACAGACCTTCGTTCGAGTCATCATTGACGCAACTTGCCACAAGCAAGGTGAGCAGCGAGAGGCTGTATATCTTTTTTTTCATATCGTTCAATGTTGTTATGTTATTACCAATGATTAAAGTGGCGACCAGTCAGCCGTTATCCACGTCTGCGTATCCTCATCCCATATAGGAGTCTTGAGCAGATAGTTGTACACCATTCTTCCATACGACATGTAGTCGGAAATCATGTTGTAGTCGAGAGTCGCAGGGAAGTCAAATCCTTGAATCTGTATGCACAGCTGATGTTTAGCCTTTGAGTATGCGCCATAATAGAGTGAAAGGGGTATTTTCCAGTATGAGGGCATCACGAGCTGGTTGGTGATGACCAGCTTTGCCGTTAGCCTGTCACCATATCCCTTGTCGAAGTCATCGTTCGACAAGATGTTGAGCAGCAACGTAACGTCTCCGTCCTCAAGCTGCTTGTCATACACCTTCAGTGTCACATCAGCCGTAACGTCTCCCGCCTTGACGGTCACCTCTTTTGTGAGGTCGGAATAGTGAACGCCCTCGATGGCAGTAGATAGTGGAGAAACCTCAATTGCCACCTTCCTGTCGGTGTCCGTGCTTTCGCCAATAATCCTCAAAGGTATGTTCACCACATCCTCTTCCTTGGCTCCTGAGGCGAAAGAATAAGAGATGCTGTCAGCATCGGTCAGTGAGCTGAAATAAGCTCTTGGCTTCTCCTCGTATAAAGGATGGTCGTTTTCCGTACATGCAGTAGTCATGCCGGCCATTGCCATGACAGCTGCAGCATAGGCAAGAAATATTATTTTTTTCATGTCTGCAATATTTTCGTTTATTTGAAATAACTGTTTTCTTTTGGCAATGGCAACACATAGACCGAAGCAGGGTCGGCTATTGCCACGTTCCTTACAGGAGTCATCTGGCAAGCCATACGCTTGTATGCATAGAAGGTTTGCCCCTCACCAATGAATTCCTTGGCATATTCCTGAAGGATGAGAGTAGGCAATGTCTCTGCCGTAACCTCAGCATCCGGCAGACCACGATGAAACTGCAGGGTGTTGAAGTAGTTGGTTGCAATGCTGATGTCTGGTGCCGTTTCTGCCGCTATGAGATACATTTCCGAAACCTTGACGAGTGGGAGACGCTTCGAAGAGTTGTATTTCGACAGGATATTATACGAGCCTGTTGTCTCTATCCACCATTTAAGACGATAGTCCATGTCGAGAGTTGACGGGAATACATATTTTAGCGTCGTGCTGTTCGCCGCCAGGAAATTATAGTTGGTGTTGGTGACATAGAAGTATTGGTCGGCAACGTCATCCTTAAGTTCCTTGCACTCGAGGGCGGTGATGTTCTCCTGTACAAAGCCATTGTCGTCAACGCTCGTGACGTCGGCACTCGTAATGAGTGGGAATAGGTCGCTATCGATAACCTCCTTGGCATAGGCATAAGCCTTTGTCATATCGTCGGTCTGTCCACGCCAAAGATGCGCACGAGCCAAGAGCGCAGTCACGGAATAATAGTTGAAGCGATATTCCCTGCCCTTCCAAACGCCAGTGAGAAGGTTGAGGTCGTAGGATGATGAGTTGGGGCCATAAGGATCTACCTCCTTCAAAAGACTACGTGAGAGTTCAAGGTCGGCGATGATTCGTTGCAGCACGCCATCGACCGTCAGTTGTTCGAAGAGCTGGTTGGTGAACTTATCGACATACGGGATAGCCTTTTCCTGTCCTCCTCCCATCGCTGGTGACGGGGCGAAAAGTCGCAACAGGTCGAGATGAATGAAAGCCCTTATAGCAAGAGCCTCCCCCTTTATCAGATTGTATTCCCCCGCAGCAAATACATCCTTCGACTCGTCGATATTGTCGAGAAGATTATTCGTGTTGGCAACCACATTGTAGAGATTCTTCCATATATTGTCCTTACGTGTTTCCTCGGTAGAGTTCTCGTAGTCGTATTGATAAGCATAGTAGAAGTTGTTGGTTGCCGTATTGGCGGTTGAATAATACTGTGCCAGAACGTCGAGATAGGTCATTGTCAGTTGTCCACCATATAGACTATATTCCGCCATTGTGGCATAACAACCGACAAGCGCGTCACGGTATCCCTCCTTGTTGGAAAGCATGTCGTCGCCTTTCAGCTCTGATTTGGCTGAGATGTCGAACCAGTCCTCGCACGAAACGAACGTGGTGACAGCGAGAAGGAATATTATGGTATTTATTGTTTTTCTCATGTCCAAATTATTTAGAATGTTAATTGCATTTGCAGTGTATAATGATGTGCGTATGGATAGGAAGTACCCATCTCGCGGTGTATGGTTGACTCATACATGAAGTCGTTGGCAGTAGCCGTGAGCTTCAGATATTGTGCTCCGAACTTGCGTATCCAGTCGTTCCTGAAGGTGTAAGCCAGACTGAGCGTGTTGCCAGACAAGACGTTGTCCTTCTCGACGAAGCGTGAAGTAGGACGTGTTTTTGACAAGTCGTCAATGCGTTTGTAGAGAGCCGACTCGCCAGCCGTGGACCAACGGTCGTAAAGGGCACGCTTGTCAACGTTGCCGTATGGGTCAACATTTTCTATCTTGTCAACAAGAGTCTGGTTGTAGGCATATCCTCCAAAGCGATAATAGAAGTTGACATTCAGCTCCCAACCTTTGTAGTAGGCGTTGAGTCCGAATGTGCCGGAAAGTGTGGGGTCGGTGGTTTTATAGGCCACATAATCCTCCTCGCTCCAAGTATTGGTAAAAGAGCCATCCTTCTTGATGAACACCTCATTGCCCGTAGCTGGGTCTATGCCCGCAGAGGGAACCACCCAGATGGCATTAATAGACGCACCTTCCTCATATCGCACATATGGATTGGAAGAACCTGCAGCATCTGCCATCTTGTTATATGATGTGAGTCCGGAGGATATTTTCTTCAGTTTGTTGACATAATGCATTCCATTGATGAAAGCACTCACATTCCAATCACGATCCTTATAGACGATGCCTTTGACATTGAACTCATATCCCTTGTTCTCTGTCTCACCAAGATTCTCCTTATATGACGTAAAGCCGAGATAGTTGGCCATGTTCACGTCAACCAGCAGGTCTTTTGAATTCTCGATGAAATAGTTGAAATAACCTGTTATGCGATGGTTGAGGAACTCGAAATCGACGCCAATGTTGGTTTTCTGAGTCTTCTGCCATTTCAGGTCGTCGTTGCCATAGGCCTTGATAACTGCACCGATATAGTCCTGATAGGCCAAGGCACTCTGGTAGTTATACATCAGCATGGACTGGTATGGATAGAAATTCTGGCTACCCGTATAACCTGTGCTGACCCTTATACGAAGCTGATTGACTATTTTGCTGTCTTTCAGGAAAGCTTCGTTGTGCACATTCCAACCAATACCTGTACTCCAGAATACACCCCATCGATTATTGCTTCCGAAAACCGATGAGCCATCGGCACGTATGGAGCCATCAACAAAGTAGCGGTCGTCAAAACAATAGTTGGCATTGGCAAGAAATCCCATGAGGCGTGTCTTTGTGGCATAACCTACAGGATAGCTTCCCTCCTTGAAGCCGGCGCCGAGCGAAGGATGGTCAAGCGACTGGTTGGGAAAACCATAAGTAGTGTATGCGCTATAGTCGGTGGAAGTCTCCTGAACGTTCCAACCGCCATTTAGACTGAGTGAATGTTTATCAAACGACTTGAAGATGCTCAAGACGAGACTGCCGTCATAGGAATTGCTCGACGTATAGCCCTTCATATAGCTGCCACGATTTTCTGTAAGACCGATGAAGTCGGTGTGGTCAGCAGGTTTGAAGATATCGGAAGACTTGTTGATGCGCTCAATGGAGAAGTTTCCCTTCAACTTCACGCCTCCCGTTATGTCCCACTCAACGCTGAAGTTGTTTGTGAAATCGTCATAGACAGTCTTGTCGTAAGTTTGCAACGTGGAATTGTACAATGGATTAACCACCGTTGATGAGCCTGTTGACTTGTTGTTGACGTAAAGGATTTCCTTTATGCTGCCTGTTTCGTCATAAGGCGAGAAATAGGGATTGAGGGCGGCATAGGTACTGAAAGAACCATAAGGCGAATTGTTTGACGTTACCTTATCATAAGTGATATAGTCCTTGAATCGCAAATTCTTGTAATTGTATTGGAATTTGATGCCAGTCCCTATCTTGTCACGGCCAGAGCCTTTCATAACACCCGAAGTGCCACTGTAATTGAGGTCAACCCCATATCTGAAGCTATCACTACCACCCTCAATGAGCACACTGTGCTTATTGGTCAGTCCAACAGACTTGAGTGGTTTGGTAAGCCAATCGGTATTGATTCCCTGCTTTACCATCTTCAGACGCTCATTGTAGTCCGCAAGATAGTCTTCCTGAACATACACCGCATTATATCCTCCATAGAGTCCTGCAAGACGCTCATATTCAAGTTTTTCCTCGGCATTGAGAAGACTGTAGCTTGACAAGTCGGCAACCTCAAAGTCGATGCTTCCTGTATAGTTAAGGCGCAAGCGGCCACTTTCAGGAGCTTTCGTGTCGATGATGACCACGCCATTTGACGCACGTGAGCCATAGATGGCTGTTGCAGAAGCATCCTTTAGAATAGAGATATTCGACACTCTATTTGGGTCGAGGTCATAGATTTTCTCCACGCTTACCTCGAAACCGTCGAGTATGAATGTCGGGAGATTGGAATTGCCTTTGTATTCTGCATTCAGGTTGGTGACATCGGTTGTTGGGAGAGAGTTCACACCACGCACCTGAACGTCCGGCATTGTGTTTGGATCGGACCCCATGGCGATATTGTCAACAAGTTTGAACGATGGGTCCAACGCTGAGATAGTGGAGAGCACATCTTTATTGGATACGGCCCTCAACTCCTTGCCGCTATAACTCGTTGCCGCACCGGTAAAGCTTTGTTTTCTCTGCGAATAATAACCCGTTACCACTACATCTCCCAAGGCATTGTCGGAATTTTGCAGCACGACCTTCATCCCGTTTTGCGCCAGATGAGTCTGCGACTCCATACCGATATATGAAAACTTCAGCTTCGAGTTTTGCGGTACATCTTGAAATTGGAACTTACCTTCCAAATTTGTCGTAGTAGCCTGCGAGGTGCCCTCAACCATTACCGTAGCTCCTATCACAGGTTCACCATTTGCATCAACAACGATGCCGGCTATTGGCCTACGGTTATTTATTAGCGTAACATTCACGTAAGTGCCATCAATAGAATATTTCAGCGGCTTGTTCCCTATGATTAGGCGCATGGCCTTTTCAATAGTCGCATTCTTAAGACTGCCAGTAGCTTCATATCTGTTGACATCATCAATACTAAAGAGAATCTTGTACTCCGATGCGTTCTCTATCCTACGGAAGAGCGACGCAAGATTCTCGTTCTTGAAATCTAACGTGATGCCATTTTTCTGTGCATAGACCTCGGCGGAGGCTGACAGACACATTAATACCACCACGAGGAAATGGATCCATCTTGTTTTTTTCTCCATAATTACTATTTGTTTTTGTTAATAATTTATTGCAAATGTATTTCAATCTGCTCTCTCTCATAACTTATTACCCCAAATAGTAAGAATGGTTACCCCAAAACAATCAAAATATTAATTCATACATAAAAATTGCTGTCAATTGACAACAATTTCCCCATTTATTATAGCAACATGGCATTTCTCCATCCTGTTGAGCAATGTAATGATCTTCTCAATAGGACTGTTACGGTCAGCCACAAAATGACATTTCATGTCAAGATATTGCGTGTCACGGAACTCCACGTTGACATTATACCACCTTCCGATATCCATCATTATGTCTTTCAAGCTACACTCATCGAAATAGAAGCACCCATCTTTCCATGAGGAATGTTTCCCTGCATTGTCAGGATTCACAAGGAGCTTGCCTGTGTTTGATATCTCTGCATGCTGACCAGGCTTCATATTTGCAGAGATGTTGCCTTCCGGATCTGCAAGGTGAACCTTTCCCTGATAGAGTGTGACCTCTGCGGCCGCCATGGCATAGTCCTTGAAATTGAATCTTGTTCCAAGCACGGTCACACTCGCATTCTTGCTTCTCACTACAAAAGGATTGTGGGCATCTTTCTTCACCTCGAAGAATGCCTCTCCCTCGATAAAGGCGGTTCTCATGGAATGTTCAAACGATTTTGGATATCTGAACTTGCTGTCTGAATTAAGCGTGACATGAGTTCCGTCGGGAAGTGTCGTCTTGTAAGTCATGCCACGTGGCACAAGAACGATCACACTGTCATTTCTTTCCGTTATCATAACCTCCTTTGCGTTCTTGCACGCTTTGATGACATAGACACCACCACTGGCAAGCATGTCGTCATCTGTTGACGACCCTGGCCAAAGAACCAGCACGGCTATAATGACAGCTGCAGCTGCTGACAATGCCGCATATAACGGCCAACGGCGACGTCGATGCGACTTTAGGAACATGTCCAATTCGCTATCGACATTCACAGCTTCCTTGTCAACATGACTATTCATGAGCATCGATAACCTCACATCGTTGATTAACCTACACTCTTCCATGCAGTCCTCATTGTCAATAGCCTCCCTTATCATTTCGTTGGAAGCATTGGCTGATGCCTCCATAAGAATTTTTGCCCTATCCTCTATGTTCATATTTTTATTTCTGTATATATATACTATAAAAAAAAACGAAATCGGTTACCTCGTCTCTTTCCTAATTATTCTTAACGCCTTGGATATATTCTTATGTATCGCCGCCACCGTGACATTCAATTCCTCTGCCACTTCTTTATATCTTTTCTTTTTTAGATAACATTCTTCAAGTATGTGACGATTATAAGGAGTGAGCTTCTCCATAGCCTTATTGAGCTTGTCATAATAGTCTTCAACCGACAATTCAGTCTCAACGCTCTCTGAGATGCTACGGACAAAATTTATATACTCAGCCTTGACACCATCCATCTTTAACTGATCAAGACACTTGTTCCTGATTATCTTATATAAATATGAAGTTACGGTTTCTTGATTGATACTATCATAGTTCGTCCAAAGATATTCGAACACATCGTTCACAATATCCTTGCACACTTCCACGTCGTCAATAAAGCCATTGGCGAACTTGAAGAATCGAGCATACTTACTTTTATAATAAGCACTGAAGCACTCTCTTTTTCCCATCTGTTAAATATATTGGCCGCAAAATTAAGAATAAAATACGAACCACCAAAACAAACTCAAGAAAAAAATGAGAAAGAGAACGAATTCCATGTTGAACATGGTTCTTTCTTAGCAATAATAGCGTTAATTAATCAGTGAAGTAAAATCAGTCATAGTCAATGTGCATGGGCTCCGCTTGTTCTGAACAATTTTTGAACGGGAATGAATGGGATTAGTAATCAGACACCCTCAAAACCGCTGAGCTTGTCCTCCCTGTTGGTGTTTAAATCAATTAATCCGCCTTTTTCCAAAAAAAAATCGCCAATCTATCCTTTTTCTCGATTTTTTGTTGTTCTTTTGCAGAAAACTTTAAATAAAAGGATTATGAAAACAACACTGAGAACTATTTTTATCGGCTTTACACTGGGCATGGCAGTATGTACGAGTGCCTGCTCTTCGGATGGAGATGACGAACTGGTGAATCCTCCCACTGAGACTGACGGTGACACAGACAGTTCAGACAATACTGATGATACCGGCAACTCTGATAACGTTGATGATAAAGACAATGACGTGGCAAGCGTTGACAGCGTGGAACTATGGAGTGAGCGTGATGGCAAACGCATCTTTGGGATAATGTTTCGTAAATCCGACTCTACCGAAAAGGTTCCTGCTGTAGTGCTGTCACACAGCAGTTCTTTGACACACAAGGCAATGCTTGACTATGCACGTAGCATAGCTTCTGAAGGATATGCAGCCTACTGCTTTGACTTCTGCGGTGGCAGCAGCTCCAGCAAGAGCGACGGCTCCACCGACGATATGACAATATTTACAGAAGTTGAAGACCTAAGGGCGGTGGTAAAAACAATAAAAGCAGAGAGTTATGTCGATGCAGACAAGGTCTTTCTGCTTGGCAGCAGCCAAGGAGGACTGGTTTCCGCCTTGCTTGCCGACGAGATACCCAACGACGTAGCAGGCATGATTCTCTTCTATCCTGCATTCAACATTCCAGAGATGGTAAGCATGTTCTCCTCATTGGGAGACTGGGGAGGAATTGGCGGCAGCTGGGGTGGTTTCGGCGGTATGATGACCATGAGCGAAGCATACATCAATAGTATCAAGGACTACGACGTATGGGCTCATGTGGGTAAGTTCGACAAGCCGGTTTGCATTGTTCACGGTACGAACGACATTATCGTCAACATCTCATATTCAGAGAAGGCGGAGAAACAGTATGCCAATGCCGTCCTTCACAAGATAGAAGGTGCCAATCATGGCTTCAACGAAGCCAATCTTGGCAGTTTCGGTAGCATACTGGGTGGAAGCACCAACTACGACGATGTAGTGATGCCTATAGTATTAGACTTCATAGAGAAGAACAAATAGTGCAGTCTGCCTATCAGTCTTTAAGCGAGTAGGTTACGGTAGTGACCACTCGCACTTTTTTTATGTATGGTGTGTTCGAGTCGCGGTCGTCGATGGAGAACTGTCCTTGATCGGCAGAAACTATTTTGTTGAGCTTACTGTTGCTGTTCTCGGCAAACTGCCTTGCCGTAGTTTCGGCATTCTGTATAGCCTCCTGCATCATCTCCGGTTTCATCTTCTGGAAAGAAACATACTCATACATGGTACGGTTTTCATATCCTCCGTCAACCACAGCCACGCCCTGCTTCAATAGTTCGCCTTGTCGCGCCATTATGCTGCGCACGAGTTTCACGTTAGATGAAGTGACGGTAATGGTTGACGTGATATTATATCGGTAGGCGCGGATGTTGTTGTTATACTGGTCAGCGTTTAGGTCGATGACTACGGGTGCATTAACGCTAATCTCACTATCCTTCACGCCATGCTGCTTGAGGAATGTCTTAACTTTCTGCGTAGTCTGGCTTATTCGCTGATAGAGTTCTGGAAGGTCGTTTCCCAATTCCTTAGTAGGGATTGGCCACGTCACCTTGTCGGCCTCCACCTCCTTTTCCGATAGTCCTTTGACAGTTACCTTGCGGTCCTTGTTGACGAAATCGTCGATACCGTCATTGATGCACAAGCCGAGAAAGGCTATACTTGCGGCAATAACAGCCGCCTGAAAGAATTTTGAGTTTATATCCATAACTAATCTTTTTGCCTCCAAAGATAAGAAAAACAATTATATTAATGGCATATTGGAATTGTTTTTATTGTTTTTTATAACATTTATTGTTTTTTTCTTTGTCAATTAATAACAAATGACTAACTTTGCCCAATAAATGCATTAACCATGACAGGAAACAGCATATTCAACAAACGTTCGCTTGAGGCACTCGACAACAACGACCACACACTGGAATCGGCGAGAATCACACGCCCGTCGCTCCTCATCGTATTATGCGCAATGATAACGATGTGTATAGTGGTTGGCTACTGGTGCATTTTCGGCACGATGAACTACAAGGTTACGGCACAGGGTGTGCTGTTTCCACACGGCGAACCTACCCCAATGGCGTTGCCATACGGCGGGACAGTGGAAAGAATCGTCACAGCCCATGGCAGACAGACAAGGGCAGGCGAGACGCTGATGGAAGTGAGGAACGATCTTGCCACTACAGACGTTAAGGCATTGAACGACGGCGTAGTGCTGACCTACAAGCAAGAAGGCGAGCAGTTCAAGCCACAGGAGGCCATCGTTTGGATGATGCCACAGCAGAGTGACAGGATGAATCGCGAGATGCTTGTATATGCACAGTTTGAAGACGTGCGCAAGCTGAGGATAGGGCAGCAGGCACAGGTCACCCCGGCCAATATGGAGCGTGAAAAATGGGGATATGTCTATGGCAAGATAACGAGTATAGAAAGATATCCCACGACGCGGGGCGAGGTGGCAAAGAAGTTGAAGATGGATGCCCTTGCAGCTTTCCTTCCCGCAGACAAGGCCATCTACGAAGTGAAGGTCTTGCTCGATGCCGCCAACACGTCTTCCGGGTTGAAATGGAGTCGTAAGAAAGCCGAAAAGATTGAAATACCGACCGGAACGTTCTGCAACGTACAGGTAATCACCTCGCGCAAGAAAGTGTATGAGGTTCTCATGGGAAATGTTGAAGACGCTGTAAACAACTTGATTGGAGACTAAGGCAATGAAGATAGGGAACAACGTCAAGAAGGTGCCGGTAGTCATACAGATGGAGTCGGTGGAGTGCGGAGCGGCATCGCTCTGCATGATACTTGCCTACCACGGCAAATGGTTGCCTTTGGAAGAGGTGAGGACAGCTTGCGGAGTGTCGCGCGACGGCAGTTCGGCCAAAAGCATACTCCGGGCGGCAAGAGGCTACGGTTTGGAGGCGACAGGCTACCGTGTGGAGCCTGAGGCACTGGAAGGCATGCAACCTTGCATAATACACTGGAACTTTGAGCATTTCGTGGTGTTTCGAGGATTCAAGAAGAACAAGGCGTGCCTCAACGACCCTGCTACAGGACCTGTGGAGATCCCGATGGAAGAGTTTGAGCGGTCGTTCACCGGTATAGCCCTTGAGTTCTCGCCAACCGAGAAGTTCCAAAAGGGAGGCAGCAGGACAAGCATCTTCAAATATGTGAAGATGCACCTACGTGGTGCCATGTCGGCATTCTGGCTGACAATGGTCTTTGGCCTACTGACAGCATGCGTATCCATTGCCGTCCCTATGTTTACACGAATCTTTGCCGACGAGATACTGTCGGGACGAAACCGCGACTGGCAGACGATATTCCTCATTTCCATGTCTGTCTTGGCCGTGTTCAATTTCTTTGTAGTCATTCTCCACGAGCTTTACAGCAAGCGAATAGCCGGAATCCTTGCCATGAAAGGCAACATAGGTTTCCTGCGCCATCTGCTTTCTCTGCCTATGACGTTCTTCGCCATGCGCTATGTGGGCGACCTGCAACAACGCCGCAATCTTAACGAGACTATTACGAACTCGTTAGTGACCGTGCTGGCACCACAAGTAATAAATGTGGCAATGCTGATTCTCTACCTTATATTGATGTTGTCGTATAACGTTACGCTGACATTGATAGGAATAATAGCCGTGGTGGTAAACATTCTGTCGCTGCAATACTATGCAGAAAAGCGCGTAAACCTCGTGAGAAGCCAACAGCGCAGCATGGCGCAATACTACAACGCTACGGTTTCGTGCATCGACAACATGGAAAGCATCAAGGCAGCAGGTGCCGAGGCGGGATTCTTCGAATACTGGAGCGGCCTATGGAGCAAAAAGTTCAACATAGAGAGTACTGCCATGGTACAAACCCTTAAGATGGGGCTACTTCCTACATTGGTGCTAACGCTGGTCAACTCCACAGTGCTCATAATAGGTGCCTACAACATTCTTTGCGGTGAGATGACAATAGGTATGCTGCTCGCCTTCCAAGGATTCATGGCATCGTTCATGACTCCAGTAAACGCAGTGGTGACGGCAAGCCAGAAACTCATAGAGATGAGGTCGGAGATGGAAAGTGTGGAAGACGTGATGAAATGCCCTTCCGACAAGAGAGGCGACGACGGCATGATGGCAGAAGGCAAGCTGGGAGGCGAGTTGGAGCTTCGTCACGTCACCTTTGGATATAATCCCCTGATGCCGCCACTCATTGAAGACTTCAACCTGCATCTTATGCCAGGAAAGAGTGTCGCTTTCGTAGGGTCGAGCGGATGCGGCAAATCGACATTGGCAAAGCTGATCTCCGGATTATATAAACCCTGGAGCGGAGAAATACTGTTTGACGGAAGACCAATAGAGACAATCAGCCAGGAAGAGATGACAAACTCTGTGGCAGTGGTGGACCAAAACGTAGTGTTGTTTGACGACACCGTTGCACAAAACATCAAGATGTGGGACCAGTCGATTGAGGACTTCACCATGATGATGGCATGCAACGACGCACAGATAAGGAAAGACATCATCAACCGTCCGGAGGGATTCTCCACAAGGCTGATAAAGGGAGGCCAGAATTTCAGCGGTGGGCAACGCCAACGCATGGAGATAGCCACGGCACTTGCCAAAGAGCCAGTCATACTGATTATGGACGAGGCGACAAGCGCACTCGACCCTACCACCGAGGAGCATGTAATGGAGTCAATAAGGATAATGGGAGCGACACAAGTGATTGTTGCCCATCGTCTTTCGACCATACGCGACTGCGACGAGATCATCGTAATGGATCAAGGCAAGATAATGCAACGCGGCACCCACGACGAGCTGATAGCACAAGAAGGAATGTACAAGGAGTTGATGAAGAGCATTTAATATATGTCGATATTCTTAGACCAAATAGAAAAACGGAGGAAGCTGGAGGAAGCCGCCCTGATGGAGACATTCGTACGAGCAAGAAAACGAATGGGATTCAGCGGAGGCACTAAGCAACGCATACCGCAGACGGACCACAGCCGACTGCGGATGTTGCTTGACGCACTGGGCGTCACTGGATATGAGTTTTCCGACAACGGAGTATCGTCGCCAGAGGAAATGCTTACTTCCATATTACGTCCTTACGGTATAATGACGCGTAAGGTTGTGCTCACTGACAAATGGTGGACAAACACCGTAGGACCGATGTTGGGATACGACAAGAAAGGCAACGTAACACCACTGATTCCCACAAAATGGGGATTCGGCTACACCTATACCGACAAGGACGGTGTGCAGCGCAAGGTGAATAGGGAGGCCATGAAAACCGACTTGAGCCGCCATGCCATATCGTTCTGCACGCCTTTGCCCAACAAGCAATTAAAGACAAAAGACCTGCTGAAATTTGCCCTAAAGTCGATTTCGGCATCAAACATCGTACTACTGTTGGGCGCAGCTCTCGTATTGGCACTGTTCGGAATGTTCACTCCTATGGCAAACAAGATGATTTTCGACATGGTGATACCGACAGGCGACGCCCAAGAATTGTTGCCCATATTAGGACTGCTCGTCGGTGCCGGAGTTGGAACAATGCTGTTCTCGCTGACGCGTAACCTCTGCACTGAGCGTGTAAGAAGAGTTGTAGAGCTGAAACTGCAGAATGCCATTATGGCACGTACTTTCTTCCTCAGCCCAGACTTCTTCACCAAGAACTCGTCCGGCGAATTGACAATGCGCATCAACAACATAGCGGCGATCTGTGGGCTGTTTAACGACACGATAGTGGGTGCCTTCCTCACTACCGTCTTCTCATTGGTCTATTTCGTGCAGGTGTTCATTTATGCACAATCGCTGCTTATACCTTCACTATGTATCATTGCGGTGGAGATCATTGCGCTGTCACTCTATTATAAAAGCATTGTCAAGATCAGAACATCATATACCGAGAAGATAAACAAGCTCTCTGGCATGGAATATGGCATGTTTGCAGGAATACAGAAACTGAAACTGACAGGAAGCGAGAACAGGGCTTTCACTCTCTGGCTCGATAAATACACCGATGCCTCTCAATACATCTACAATCCCACACTCGCTCTCCGCTTTCTGCCAGCACTGCTGCAGTTGTGCAACATCGGCGGAACAGCATTGCTCTACTATTTCATTCTCTCCAGTGAAGTGTCAATGAGCGACTTCATCGCATTCACTTCAGCATACGGAATGATTGCCGCTGCCATTACGACGCTGGTGGCAACCATACCTGAAATGGCGCAGGGGAAGCCAATGCTCGACAATTTGAGGCCGCTGTTGGAGGCAACGCCCGAAATAGAACAAAATGCGCCGCAGGTTGACGAGCTGATGGGAAGCATTGAGATGAACGACGTCTCATTCAGATATTCCGATGACACTCCGCTCGTGATAGACAACATAAGCCTCTCGATAGCTCCAGGTGAGTATGTAGGCATTGTTGGAAAGTCGGGCTGCGGTAAATCGACATTGATGCGACTTCTGCTCGGATTCGAAAAGCCTTTAAAGGGAGAGATTTTCTACGACAACTACGACCTGGCAAAAGTTGACAAACCCAGCCTGAGACGGAAAATCGGTTGCTGCCTGCAAAACGGAAGCCTTTTCACAGGTGACCTGTTCCGCAACATTACCATTACGGCACCTTGGGCAACGCATGACGACGCATGGGAGGCTCTGCGTATGGCAGACATGGAGAATGACGTGAAACGTATGCCAATGGGGCTGCACACCGTAGTCGTGGAGGGCAGCGGCGGATTCAGCGGTGGCCAAAAACAACGACTGCTGATAGCACGTGCATTGATAGGGCATCCTCAGATAATATTCTTTGACGAAGCGACATCGGCTCTCGACAACATTTCGCAAAAGCAGGTGAGCGACAACCTCGACTCGCTACACTGCACAAGAGTGGTAATAGCACACCGTCTATCGACAATTCGTCACTGCGACCGAATAATTGTGCTCGACCAAGGACATATTGCCGAGGAAGGCAACTTCGATCAACTGATGGCAAAGAAGGGTCTGTTCTACGAAATGAGCCTAAGGCAAATGTAAAAACGAGAAGAGACAGCTTCATTAACATCCCCCGAGTCAAGCTAAGAGTGAAATTCAATATATATAATAATGTATAGAAGACTATTATTAATTGCAACGATAACGGCTGTCATGGCAAGCTGCAGCAATGGTGGACGGAGCGGAAACGAAAAGGACTCTGTGGACACTGTGAAAGTCGAAACCTTGAGGAAAGGGAATTTCGATGAACCTTTTATCGTGCAAGGAAAGATTAAGGCAAGTCAATATGCCGACGTGGCATTCACCGTGACTCTGCCCATTGAGGCTGTTTATGTTCGCAACGGACAGGCAGTGGCAAAAGGACAGACAATAGCAAAGCTTGACATGTTCAAGCAACAGAACACGATTGAGCAGGCAAGAAAGACCGTGGAACAGGCTAAGCTCAACATGGAGGACGTAATAATCTCTCAGGGCTACGACCCCGACAAGCCACTGTCCATTCCTGCCGAGGTGAGACGACTGGCAGAGGTGAAGAGCGGCTACAGCATAGCCGTCAATCAGCAAAAGGCGGCAGAGCATGAGCTGACGCAATGTGTGGTGACTGCACCTTTCAGTGGAGTGGTTGCCCAACTAAGCATACAGCCACATACCATAGCACAAGCAGGGGTGCCTATCTGCCGCATAATCGCACAAGACAAGATGGAAGTGGAGTTCAAGGTCATGGAGGCAGACCTCGGCATGGTAAAAGTCGGCACCATCGTTGGCGTTACCCCCATAGCCACACGTTCGAAGACATACGATGCCAGAGTTATGGACATCAACCCCTTGGTGGATGAAAACGGAACTGTCAGCATAAGAGCTATGCTCAAGGGCGACAAAGACCTGTTCGACGGCATGAACGTGGAAGTAGGCTTCGAACGACATATTGAAGGCGTAACCATAGTGCCAAAGAGAGCCATCGTGATAAGGAACGGACACCAAGTGGTATTTGTCGCCGACAAAGGCATAGCACGACAATTTAGGGTATCGCCCAGACAGGAAGCCAAGGGACAATGCGTGATAGAGACCGAAGAGGAAATGCCGCAGGACTGTAAGCTCATTATAGAGGGTAACGAGACTCTTACCGAAGGAGAACAAATTGCCGTAAAGGAATAGTCATGAGACGTATTGCAACAATAATAACTCTACTTGCCACGACACTGGTAGTTGAAGCCCAACGCACAGTAAGGCTCGACCTTGAGCGTACCGTAGCTTTGGCTACAGACAGTTCATTGTCGGCAGACAAATATCGCAGTGTTCTCGACATAAGCCGTTTTGAGCATCTGTCATGGCAGGCAAGCCTGAAACCGCAACTGACACTATCATCGACACCTCTGCAATATGAGCAATATATGGTGCAGCGATACATCAGCGAAGAAGACCGCGACACCTATCGCGAGCAACAGATGCTCTACTCCGAGGCCAATATAGGACTGACACAACAGATAGAGCCACTTGGAGGCACCTTCTACGCCAACACTGGATTAGGGTTCCTACACACCTTTGGCAATGGCGAGAAATACAGCCAATTCTCCACCGTGCCTATAAAGGTAGGCTACAAGCAGAGCTTGCTTGGATTCAATGAACTGAAGTGGAACAGGCTGATTGAGCCAATGAAACTGAAACTGGCTGAAAAGACATACGCCTACAATGTTGAAACGACGGCACAGACTGCCGTAAGCCTCTTTTTCGACCTTGCCCTTGCGCAGGACTTACAGCAAATGGCGCAGGATTACCTGCAAACCTGTGACACCATCTATGCCATTGGTCGCCGGCGCTTCAAGATTGCGAGCATATCGAAAGCGGAACTGAGCATCCTTGACCTGCAGCGCACCAATGCCGTAAACACACTTGCCAATGCCACCATATCACGCAAGGAGGCAGAAAGGAAATTGGCGGTTTACCTCGGCATGGATCGTGACACGAACATTGAGCTCATTATACCTACGATGCCAACATCAATGGTGGTTGACGCCGCTGATGCAATAAGGTATGCACGTGAAAACAATCCTACGTACGTTGAGACGCAACAAGCAGTAGCTGAGGCTCAAAAACAGCTGGACAAGGCAAAGGTTGAACGGCGACTGAGCATAGACATAGACGCAAGCGTTGGCATCAACCAGGTGGCAGACAACTTCTGGGATGCCTATCGCAAGCCCTTGATACAAGATGCAGCGGTAATATCCCTTTCAGTTCCACTGAAGGACTGGGGACTGCGCAAGAATGCCTATCGCGCTGCCAAGAGCAGACTGGAGAATATGGAGAAGGCACAGACGGAAACTGCACGTGACACGGAACTGGACGTTCTGGTAACTGTTGAAGACTTCAACAACCGCAATGAGATTGCCAACAACTCCCGCAAGGCACTGAACATAGCGCAGGAGGCTTACGATGCCATGCTTGCCCGATTCATCAAGGGGCAGGCTACCGTCAACGACCTCTCGCTGGCACAGGACTATTGGCAGACAGCAAGACAAAACTATACGCAAAGCCTACAAAACTACTGGGTTTCATACTACAAGCTTCGTTGTCTGACACTTTACGACTTCAAGAAGCACGAGATTATCACACACAATGGCAAGGGCACACAGGAGTAAAAACTTCTGTTGCCCATGTCGTTTTATTGCACAAATCAGTGATTTTGTGCACAACAAAAGTTCATTTGTGCATAAAAACGTCGTTTTTCTTTGTTAAATGAAAAAAAATGGTTACTTTTGCAACCAATTTGTGGAAAAAGCGAATAACAAATAACAATCAATAAAAAAACAATGAGTTTGAAAATCGTTGTACTTGCCAAGCAAGTACCAGACACAAGAAACGTGGGCAAAGATGCCATGACTGCCGAAGGTACAGTCAATCGTGCCGCCTTGCCCGCCATCTTCAATCCAGAAGACTTGAACGCTCTTGAGCAGGCATTGCGCCTAAAAGAGCAGAACCCAGGTTCCACCGTCGGCATACTGACGATGGGTCCTCCCCGTGCGGCAGAGATTATCCGCCAGGGCCTCTATCGTGGTGCCGACACAGGTTGGCTCCTTACCGACCGTCTCTTCGCTGGTGCCGACACGCTCGCCACTTCGTATGCACTCGCTACTGCAATCAAGAAGATAGGTGATGTTGACATCGTGATAGGTGGACGTCAGGCAATCGACGGCGACACAGCCCAGGTGGGTCCTCAGGTGGCTCAGAAACTGGGACTCAATCAGGTGACATACGCCGAGAACATCGAGAAATGCGAAGATGGCAAGTTGACCATACGCCGATTGATCGATGGCGGTGCAGAGACTGTCGAGGCTCCACTGCCCGTAGTGGTTACAGTCAACGGAAGTGCTGCTCCATGCCGTCCTTGCAATGTGAAGCTTGTGATGAAATACAAGCGTGCCACTGCTCCTATGGAGCGCACTGAGGACATGCCATACAAGGAACTGTACGACGAGCGTCCTTACCTGACACTGAACCAGTGGTCGGTGGCTGACGTAGATGGCGACCCACAGCAGTGTGGTCTCAGCGGCTCGCCAACAAAGGTTAAGGCCGTGAAGAACATCGTGTTCCAGGCAAAGGAGAGCAAGACCCTGACAGGCAGCGATGCTGACGTAGAAGGACTGATAAAGGAACTGTTGAACGAGAAGATTATTGGCTAAGGAAATATGAACAACGTATTTGTATATTGCGAAATCGAAGGCACCAAGGTGCAGGAGGTTTCCCAGGAACTTTTGACAAAGGGCCGCAAGTTGGCCAACGAACTGGGCGTTGAGCTTCACGCCATTGTTGCCGGTACAGGCATCAAGGGGCAGGTGGAAGATCAGATTTTGCCTTATGGCGTCGATAAGCTCTTCGTCTTCGATGGCGAAGGCCTCTTCCCATACACATCAGCTCCACACACTGACATTCTCGTCAATCTCTTCAAAGAAGAGCAACCACAGATTTGCCTTATGGGTGCTACTGTCATTGGTCGTGACCTCGGCCCACGCGTGTCGTCGTCGCTCACCAGCGGTCTGACAGCTGACTGCACCGAATTGGAGATTGGTCCGTATGAGGACAAGAAGAACAACAAGGTGTATGAGAACCTGCTCTATCAGATTCGTCCTGCCTTCGGTGGCAACATCGTGGCAACCATCGTCAACCCCGACCACCGTCCACAGATGGCCACCGTTCGCTCAGGCGTTATGCAGAAGGCCATATATGAGGGACAGGCAAAGGGTGAGGTAGTCTATCCGGAAGTATCGAAGTATGTTTCGGCAGAGGCTTACGTGGTTAAGGTGCTCGACCACCATGTTGAGGCTGCCAAGCACAATCTGAAGGGTTCGCCAATAGTTGTTGCTGGAGGTTATGGCGTAGGCTCGAAGGAAGGCTTCGATCAGCTGTTCCAGTTGGCTAAGGTACTCCACGGCGAGGTAGGTGGCTCACGTGCCGCTGTAGATGCCGGTTGGATTGACCACGACCGCCAGATTGGACAGACTGGTGTCACCGTTCACCCAAAGGTGTATATCGCCTGTGGCATCAGCGGTCAGATTCAGCACATCGCCGGTATGCAAGATTCTGGCATCATCATCTCAGTGAACAACGACCCCGAGGCTCCAATCAACAAGATTGCCGACTATGTGATAGTAGGTACAGTAGAGGAAGTCGTTCCAAAATTAATCAAGTATTACAAGGCAAATAACAAGTAAAATAGAAGAAAATGGCAAACTATTATAGTGACCATCCTGAGTTTGAGTTCTACTTGAATCATCCTGAGATGAAACGCATAGTAGAATTGAAGGAACGTGGATTTGAGGACAAAGACACATACGCTGACGCTCCTGTAGATTTCGACGATGCAATAGAGAACTACAAGCAGATGTTGGAGATTACCGGCGACATCGCCGCTAACATCATCGAGCCTAACGCTGAGGACGTGGATCTCGAAGGACCACACCTTGAGAACGGACGCATGATTTATGCTTCAAAGACTTTCGACAACCTCGACGCTACACGCAAGGCTGGACTTTGGGGCGTGTCAATGCCACGTCGTTACGGTGGCCTCAACATGCCTATCACTCCATACTCAATGGCTTCGGAGATTGTTGCCGCTGCTGACGCAGGATTCCAGAACATCTGGTCGCTGCAGGACTGCATTGAGACTCTCTACGAGTTTGGCGACGAGGAACAGCGTAAGAAGTACATTCCACGCGTTTGTGCTGGCGAAACAATGTCGATGGACCTCACAGAGCCTGATGCAGGTTCAGACCTGCAGCGCGTAATGCTCAAGGCAAGCTACGACGAGGAGAACAAGTGCTGGCGTCTGAACGGCGTAAAGCGTTTCATCACTAATGGTGACTCAGACATCCACCTCGTACTTGCACGTTCTGAGGAAGGAACACACGACGGTCGAGGACTCTCGATGTTCATCTACGACAAGCGCGACGGCGGTGTTACCGTTCGCCACATCGAGCACAAACTTGGTATCCACGGTTCGCCTACTTGCGAGCTTGTATATAAGAACGCTAAGTGCGAACTCTGCGGAAGCACCCGCATGGGTCTCATCAAGTATGTTATGGCACTGATGAACGGCGCACGCCTCGGCATCGCCGCACAGTCGGTGGGTGTAAGCCAGGCAGCTTATAATGAAGGTCTTGCATACGCCAAGGAGCGCAAGCAGTTCGACACAGCCATCATCGACTTCCCTGCCGTTTATGACATGCTCTCACGCATGAAGGCGAAGCTCGATGCCGGCCGTTCCATACTCTATCAAACAGCACGTTACGTTGACATCTACAAGGCTCTCGACGACATTGCACGCGAGCGCAAGCTCACTCCAGAGGAGCGTCAGGAGCAGAAGAAATACAGCCGTCTGGCTGATGCCTTCACTCCACTGGCAAAGGGTATGAACTCAGAGTATGCCAACCAGAACGCCTACGACGCAATACAGATCCACGGCGGTTCGGGCTTCATCATGGAATACAAGAGCCAGCGCCTGTATCGCGATGCACGCATTTTCTCAATCTATGAGGGTACGACACAGTTGCAGGTTGTTGCCGCAATACGCTACATCACCAACGGCACCTACCTCTCGATAATGAAGGAAATGATGGAGCGTCCAATATGCGAATGCGCACAGCCTATGCGCGAGCGCATTGCCAAGCTCATAGAGCAGTATGAGGACGCAGTCAACTACGTCAAGGAGCAGAACAACCAGGCTCTTCAAGACTTCCTCGCACGCCGTCTCTACGAGATGACAGCCGACATAATCATGTCAATCCTGCTTCTCGAAGACGCTACTCGTGCACCAGAATTGTTCAAGAAGAGCATCAACGTCTTCGTTCGCCACGCAGAGGCCGAGTGTACGGCACATCATGCCTACATCAAAGCCTTCAAGGCAGAGGACTTGGAAAACTTCAAGGCTACCCTTTAAATGAAGAATGAAGAGTGAAGAATAATATAAACGCAGATTATGCGCAGCCCATTCTTCACTCTTCATTCTTCACTCTTCA
>JBJEKR010000012.1:0-5761 GCA_051878735.1 Prevotella sp.
CAAGGGGAGTTCCCTGGTAAATAATTTAAAACTTCAATTTAAAAATGAGTAAACTGACAAGAAATCAAAAGTTGGTGGCTGACAAGGTTGAAGCAGGGAAAGCATACTCTCTAAGGGAAGCTACAGAACTGGTTAAGGAGATAACAACAACCAAGTTCGACGCATCCTTGGATATTGATGTACGCCTGGGCGTTGACCCACGTAAGGCAAACCAGATGGTTCGCGGTGTCGTTTCACTGCCAAACGGAACTGGTAAGGTCACACGTGTGCTCTGCCTCTGTACACCTGATGCAGAAGCTGCCGCTAAGGAAGCTGGTGCTGACTACGTTGGTCTCGACGAATACGTTGAGAAGATTAAGGGCGGTTGGACTGACGTTGACGTTATCATTACAATGCCTTCTTGCATGGGTAAGATAGGTGCTCTTGGTCGCATTCTGGGTCCTCGTGGCCTTATGCCAAACCCAAAGAGCGGTACTGTGACAATGGATGTTGCCAAGGCCGTCAAGGAGGTTAAGCAAGGTAAGATCGACTTCAAGGTTGACAAGGCCGGTATCGTTCACGCTTCTATCGGTAAGGTATCATTCCCTGCTGAGAAGATCTACGAGAACGCCAAGGAGTTCATCCAGACCATCATCAAGCTGAAGCCTGCTGCCGCTAAAGGTACTTATCTGAAGAGTATCTTTATTTCAAGCACTATGAGTAAGGGTATCAAGGTAGATCCTAAATCAGTTGAATAACTCGTTAAAAGTTTAGTAAAATGAAAAAGGAAGTAAAAGATACTATTATCGTAGAACTCGGCCAGAAGCTGAAGGAATATCCACATTTCTACCTTGTTGACTTGACAGGTCTTAATGCGGAGAAGACATGCGATCTGCGTCGCAAGTGCTTTAAGAGCGAGATAAAGATGATTGTTGTGAAGAACACTCTTCTTCACAAGGCCTTCGAGGCTGCTGAGGTTGACTACTCACCTCTTTATGACACATTGAAGGGCAGCACTGCTGTAATGTTCACCAATACGGCAAATGTCCCGGCTAAACTTCTTAAGGAATACACCAAGGAAGGCATTCCTGCTCTGAAGGCAGCATACGCTGAGGAGAGCTTCTTCGTAGGTGCAGAACGTCTTGAGGAGTTGGCTTCTCTCAAGAGCAAGAACGAACTTATTGCAGATGTTGTCGCTTTGCTGCAATCTCCTGCAAAGAACGTCGTTTCAGCTCTACAATCAGGTGCAAACACCATTCATGGTGTGCTGAAGACTTTAGGCGAGCGTCCTGAGTAATCTTAAAAGTCACAACGTATTTTTGAATTAAAAACAATAAAAAATTAGAATAAAATGGCAGATATCAAAGCTATTGCTGAAGAATTGGTAAATCTTACAGTAAAAGAAGTAAACGAGTTGGCAACAGTCCTGAAGGACGAGTATGGAATTGAGCCCGCCGCTGCAGCTGTTGCTGTAGCTGCTGGTCCTGCAGCTGGCGCTGCTGAGGCTGTTGAGGAGAAGACCTCTTTCGACGTTGTTCTTAAGGAGGTTGGTTCAGCTAAGTTGCAGGTTGTAAAGGCCGTTAAGGAAGCTTGTGGCCTTGGTCTGAAGGAAGCTAAGGACATGGTTGACGGTGCTCCTTCTACACTGAAGGAAGGTCTTTCTAAGGACGAGGCTGAGAACCTCAAGAAGACCATCGAGGCAGCTGGTGCTGTTGTAGAGCTGAAGTAATTTAGCACTTATCTATAAACATTGGTTAAGAATCTTTAAGTAGAAGATTCTTAACCTTTTTGTGTCTTTGACGGACACAAAACTCTATTTTTGGACCATTGGTCCTTCTATACCATTTACCGGACTTCAAGTCCACACAAGACATATCATTTTTTATGGCTTCAAAAGTAATAGACAACAGAGTAAATTTTGGCAGCATCAAGAATCCCATGCCGTTTCCGGATTTCCTCGATGTGCAATTAAAGTCTTTCAAGGACTTCCTGCAGTTGGACACACCCCCTGAGGAACGCAAGAATGACGGTTTGTATAAGGTGTTTGCAGAAAACTTCCCTATCACCGACACGAGAAATAATTTCGTTCTTGAGTTCTTGGATTACTATATCGACCCTCCACGCTACAGTATCGACGAGTGTCTGGAGAGAGGTCTTACATATAGTGTACCCTTGAAGGCAAAGTTGAAACTTTATTGTACAGACCCAGACCACGAGGATTTTGGAACAGTCATTCAGGATGTTTTCCTTGGTCCTATTCCCTACATGACGGCCAATGGCACATTTGTCATCAACGGTGCCGAGCGAGTTGTTGTTTCCCAGCTTCATCGCTCACCTGGCGTATTCTTCGGACAGAGCGTCCATGCCAATGGAACATTGCTCTATTCTGCCCGCATCATTCCTTTCAAGGGTTCATGGATAGAGTTTGCCACCGACATCAACAATGTGATGTATGCCTACATCGACCGTAAGAAGAAGTTGCCTGTTACAACACTTTTGAGAGCAATAGGCTTCGAGGCCGACAAGGACATTCTGCAGATTTTCGACCTTGCAGAGGAGGTGAAGGTGAACAAGACCAATTTGAAGAAGGTTCTTGGCAAGCGCCTTGCCGCTCGTGTGCTAAAGAGTTGGAATGAGGACTTTGTTGATGAGGACACCGGCGAGGTTGTTTCCATCGAGCGTAATGAGGTCATCATGGAACGCGAGACGGAAATCACCGAGGAAAACATGATGGATATACTGGAGAGTAATGCCACCACAATTCTTGTTCACAAGGACGAGATGACGGCACAGGACTACTCCATCATCTTCAACACACTCCAGAAAGACCCGTCAAACTCCGAGAAGGAGGCCGTGCTGTATATCTATCGTCAGCTGCGTAATGCCGATCCTGCCGATGATGCCAGTGCAAGGGAAGTCATACAGAATCTTTTCTTCTCTGACAAGCGTTATGACCTTGGCGATGTAGGTCGCTACCGCATTAATAGGAAGCTGGGTCTTGACACTGACATGGAGGTGCGTGTCCTCACCAAGGAGGATATCATTGAAATTATCAAGTACCTCATTCAGCTCATTAATTCAAAGGCCACTGTTGACGATATCGACCACTTGTCAAACCGTCGCGTTCGTACCGTCGGTGAGCAGTTGAGCAATCAGTTCTCAATAGGTCTTGCAAGAATGAGCCGCACCATCCGCGAGCGTATGAATGTTCGTGACAACGAGGTGTTCACTCCTACTGACCTGATTAACGCAAAGACGATTTCGAGCGTCATCAACTCCTTCTTCGGAACCAACCCTCTGTCGCAGTTCATGGATCAGACCAACCCGCTTGCCGAGGTGACTCACAAGCGTCGTCTTTCGGCCCTTGGTCCTGGCGGTCTCTCGCGCGAGCGTGCAGGTTTCGAGGTGCGTGACGTACACTATACACACTATGGTCGTCTGTGTCCTATCGAGAGTCCTGAAGGTCCAAACATCGGACTTATCTCGTCTCTCTGCGTATATGCCAAGATCAATGAACTTGGATTTATCCAGACACCATATAGAAAGGTTGAGAAGGGAATAGCTAACCTCAACAACGACGAGGTCGTTTATCTGACTGCCGAGGAAGAGGAAGACCACGTTATCGGACAGGGTAACGCACCTCTGAACGATGACGGTACGTTTATCCGCAGCGTCGTGAAGTGCCGTCAGGATGCCGACTTCCCCGTTGTTCCTCCAACGGAGGTTGACCTTATGGACGTTTCTCCACAGCAGATTGCGTCCATTGCCGCTTCTCTCATTCCTTTCCTGGAGCATGACGATGCCCACCGTGCGCTCATGGGATCAAACATGATGCGCCAGGCCGTGCCATTGCTTCATAACGAGGCTCCAATAGTAGGTACCGGCATTGAAAAGCAGGTGTGCGAGGATTCTCGTACAATGATCACTGCCGAGGGAGATGGTGTTATCGAGTATGTTGACGCCACCACAATCCGCATATTGTATGATCGTACGGAAGACGAGGAATTCGTAAGCTTCGAGCCGGCCTTGAAGGAATACCGTATTCCTAAGTTCCGCCGCACGAACCAGAACATGACCATCGACCTTCGCCCTATCTGCAACAAGGGACAGCGCGTGAAGGCTGGTGACATACTTACCGAGGGATATGCTACGGAGAATGGCGAGTTGGCTCTTGGCCGCAACCTCCTTGTTGCATACATGCCTTGGAAGGGTTACAACTACGAGGATGCCATCGTGCTCAACGAGCGCATTGTTCGCGACGACGTGCTCACTTCCGTTCATGTTGACGAATATTCACTCGACGTGCGCGAGACAAAGCGTGGCGTAGAGGAGTTTACCGCCGACATTCCAAACGTCAGTGAGGAAGCTACGAAGGACCTCGACGAGAATGGTATCATTCGTGTCGGCGCCCGTGTCGAGCCAGGCGACATCCTCATTGGCAAGATCTCGCCAAAGGGAGAGAGCGATCCTTCTCCAGAGGAAAAGCTGTTGCGTGCCATCTTTGGCGACAAGGCTGGTGACGTTAAGGACTCTTCACTGAAGGCCAATCCTTCTCTTACTGGTGTCATCATCGACAAGAAGCTCTTTGCACGTGCCATCAAGACTCGTCAGACCAAGCAGCAGGACAAGATACTGCTCGCAAAGATCGACGAGGAGTATGAGGCAAAGAACGAGGACTTGAAGGACATTCTCATCGACAAGCTCCTTGAACTGACCGAGAATGAGATTTCCAAGGGCGTGAAGGACTATACTGGCGCTGAGATTATCACCAAGGGTTCGAAGTTTACGCAGACCAACTTGCGTAACCTTGAATATGGCGACATTCAGATTAGCAGCTGGACATCCGACGAACATAAGAACAAGCTTATCGCTCAGCTCATCATCAACTACATGAAGAAATACAAGTTGCTTGATGCAGAGATGAAGCGCAAGAAGTTTGCCATCACCATTGGCGACGAGCTGCCATCGGGCATCCTTCAGATGGCTAAGGTCTATGTTGCCAAGAAGCGTAAGATTGGCGTGGGCGACAAGCTCGCCGGTCGTCACGGTAACAAGGGTATCGTGTCGAAGGTGGTTCGTCAGGAAGACATGCCGTTCCTTGAGGACGGTCGTCCTGTTGACCTCGTGCTCAACCCGCTTGGCGTGCCTTCGCGTATGAACCTCGGACAGATTTTCGAGGCCATCCTCGGTGCAGCAGGTAGAAAGCTCGGAGTGAAATTCGCTACGCCTATCTTTGACGGTGCCAAGCTTGACGACCTTGCCGAGTGGACTGACAAGGCAGGTCTGCCACACCTCTGCTCCACCTACCTTTACGATGGTGAGACAGGCGAGCGTTTCGACCAGCCAGCAACAGTGGGTATAACATACTTCCTAAAGCTCGGCCACATGGTTGAAGACAAGATGCACGCCCGTTCTATCGGTCCGTACTCACTCATCACCCAGCAGCCTCTTGGTGGTAAGGCACAGTTTGGAGGACAGCGTTTCGGAGAGATGGAGGTTTGGGCTCTTGAGGCATTCGGCGCAAGTCATGTCCTTCAGGAGATTCTCACCATCAAGTCTGACGATGTCGTAGGAAGAAGCAAGGCATACGAGGCAATCGTCAAAGGTGATCCAATGCCAACGCCAGGAATTCCAGAGTCACTCAATGTGCTTCTGCACGAGCTGAAGGGTCTCGGACTGAGCGTCACCCTCGACTAATAACAGTAAACTCTTTACACAATAATATATAAAGAAGTAAATATGGCTTTTAAGAAAGATTCAAAGATAAAGAGTAATTTCACCA
>JBJEKR010000013.1:0-17130 GCA_051878735.1 Prevotella sp.
ACAAGAAGGAAGGTCTGTGGTGGCGCGACAAGGACTATGTTCCGCCATACAAGGAGAGCGACGGACAGAACTGCTACTGGAGCCGTGGCAACGGCTGGGTTTATGCCGCACTGGTAAGGGTGATGCAGACTCTGCCCTCAAACGACAAGGTGTATAAGGAACTGAAGAAAGACTTCGTGCTGATGAGCAAGGCTCTCGTAAAGTGCCAGCGCGAGGACGGATTCTGGAACGTCAGCCTCGTGTCGCCAGTGACCTACGGTGGCCCCGAAATGACAGGCACCGCTCTGTTCCTCTATGGCATGGCATGGGGAGTGAACAACGGTATTCTCCCTGCCAAGACTTACGACGAGCCGATGGAAAAGGCATGGAAGGCTTTGGCATCGTGCGTCCACGACAACGGCTTCATCGGTTACAATCAAGGTACAGGCAAGGACCCATCGGCAGGTCAGCCCGTGACGTTCACTTCTATGCCTGACTTCGAGGACTACGGAACAGGATGCTTCATGCTCGGAGCGGTGGAATACTTAAAAAAATTAAGAATTAAGAATTAAGAATTAAGAATTAAAAGCCCCCTCCAGCTCCCCCAAGGGGGAGAGAAAATTAAGAATTAAGAATTAAGAATTAAGAATTAAAAGCCCCCTCCGGCTCCCCCAAGGGGGAGAGAAAATTAAGAATTAAGAATTAAGAACTGAAGTTTCGCAGGTATTCGTAATCTCCCGATTGTAGGGGCAGACCGATGTGTCTGCCCGATGTCGGAACGACATACATCCACCGATTTAGCCATCCGTGGTACGCCTTGCGGCGTCGGGCAGACACATCGGTCTGCCCCTACAGACGGCGGTCTTGTTACTTGCGAAACTTAAATTAAGAATTAAAAATTAAACTCCTCAAACACATTAGAGACTCAAAAAATCCCTATGAAAACAATTATAACATTACTTATGCTCCTCGTCGGCATCAGTGCCGCGGCAAAGAAAGGTGTGTGGCCAGACGGGACAAAGATGGACGCGTGGTTCGACAACCGCGAGAAAGTTGACATCGGCACATTGGGCAAACGATATGTGCTGACAGAACACGGCGTGAAAAGCGACAGCACGCTGATTCAGACAGCTGCCATACAAGCCGTCATCGACAAGGCAGCTGCTGACGGAGGCGGCGTGGTGGTGGTGCCACAAGGCACGTTCCTCAGCGGTGCCGTATTCTTCCGCCAAGGAACTCACCTCTTGGTAGAAGAGGGTGGAAAGCTGAAGGGAAGCGAATACATTGCCGACTTCCCCATTCTTGAGACACGCATAGAGGGACAGACCTGCAAATATTTTGCAGCTCTCGTCAACGCCGACAACCTCGACGGATTTACCATTGCTGGCAAGGGAACAATCGACGGCAACGGCTACCACTACTGGGAAGAGTTCTGGATTCGCCGCAAGTGGAACCCGCAGTGTACGAACAAGGACGAACAACGCCCACGACTGGTATATATCTCCAACTGTCGCAACGTCACCGTGCAGGACGTGCATCTGCAGAACAGCCCCTTCTGGACAAACCATCTCTACCGCTGTGACCATGTACGCTTCCTCGACTGCCACATCTACGCTCCTACCACAGGCGTAAAGGCTCCAAGCAGCGATGCCATCGACATCGACGTTTGTCACGACATTCTCGTCAGCGGCTGCTACATGTCGGTGAACGACGATGCAATAGCAATAAAGGGCGGCAAGGGGACATGGGCCGACAAGGCACCGGAGAACGGTCCGAACTACAACATTCTCATCGACAACTGCCGCTACGGCGTGGTGCACGGCTGCCTCACTCTCGGCAGCGAGAGCGTCTATGACAAGAACATTGTGCTGAGCAACATCGAGGTGGACAAGGCTAACCGCGTGCTGTGGCTAAAGATGCGCCCCGACACGCCGCAACACTACGAATACGTAACCGTGGAGAACATCAGGGGAACAACGGGCAGCTTCCTCGTAGTGCGCCCATGGACACAGTTCTTCAAGCCTGAGAAGCGCGACGACATGCCGCTGAGCCAGTGCAACAACATCGTGATGCGCAACATAAAGATGGACTGCAACAACTTCTTCGACGTCGGCACAAGCGAGAAATACCGCCTAAGGGACTTCACCTTCGAGAACATCACGGTCAGCGACAAGAAGCTGGCCTTCGACCCGAAACTGATAGAGAACACCGTGGTGAAGAACGTGAAGATAACGGAGGACGGACTTGACTGGCAGGAGCTGCAACATAAAGAATAACGACCAAATCAAAAACAACATTTATGATGAAAACGACATTTACATTATTGGCGATGATGTTTGCCACTGTGACATCATGGGCTGCAAAAGAAAAGACAAGCGTGGTGACGTCACCCGACGGAACGCTGAAAGTGACTGCCACAACCAGCGGCAACGGAATGACGTGGGCTGTGGAACAAGACGGCGAGAGCGTTCTGCTGCCTTCTGCCATCGACATTACCATCGACGGCAAACGCTCGATGAACTCCTTAGGCAATGAAACGGCGAGAAAGACCGTTGACCAGACCTTGGCAGAGTTCTACGTCAAGAAAGCCGCCATTCGCGACAACTACAACACCCTGACACTGAAATTCCCTAACGGCATAGGTGTTGAGCTGAGAGCCTACAACGACTTCGCCGCCTACCGCATACTGACCGCCAGCGGCAAACGCCAGCGACTGGTGAACAGCGAGACAGCCGAATTCCGCTTCGCCGGCGACTACAAGGCTTTTGTGCCATACGTCAACGACAACCGCGGAGGCGAACGCTGGTGCTACTCCTTCGAGTCTTACTACGACGAGCAGCCACTGTCAAGGATGTTTGCCGACTCGCTTGCCATCACTCCACTCGCCCTCTGTCTGCCACAGGGCAAGAAGGCTGTGGTGCTCGACGCCGGCGTGGAGAACTACCCTGGAATGATGCTCGTCAAGGGCGAAGGAAACTCGCTGAGGGCTGAGTTTGCTCCCTACCCCATGGAGCAGCAGATTGGAGGCTACGCGCGTCTGAACCTTGTGCCCACCAAGCGTGCCGACTACATAGCACGCATCACGGGCAACCAGTCGCTGCCGTGGCGTGCCGTGGTGGTGAGCCGCAACGACAGAGACATCATGAACTGTGACGTAGCACAACTTCTCGCACCGCAATGCCGCATCGGCGACACCTCGTGGATAAAGCCTGGGAAAGTGGCATGGGACTGGTGGAACAACACAAACATCACCGGCGTTGACTTCAAGTCGGGAATGAACACCCCGACATACAAGTACTACATCGACTTCGCATCGAGAAACAACCTCGAATACATCATCATCGACGAAGGATGGAGCAGCCCTGAATCGCTGACAGAGGAACTGAATCCCGAAATAGACATTCCCGCACTGATCAGCTACGGAAAGGAGCGCAACGTGGGCATCATTCTCTGGTCGAGCTGGCGCAACCTCATCGGCAGCAATCCCGAGGGCGACATCGCACAGACCGATGCCATAATGAAGCAATACGCCGAGATGGGAATAAAGGGATTCAAGGTTGACTTCTTCGACCGCGACGACCAACAGGTAATCGCCTCGGCTTACAAGATTGCCGAGAGTGCGGCTCGCCATCACCTTCTGCTCGACTATCACGGTCTGAAGCCAGCGGGCATCAATCGCGCCTATCCAAACATTCTCAACTTCGAGGGCGTGAAGGGACTTGAGAACTCTAAGTGGGAGCCGCGCGTCGGCGACGGACCACTGCACAACCAGCCACGCTACGACGTTTCCATTCCCTACCTCAGAATGTTGACAGGTCCGATGGACTACACTCCAGGAGCCATGACAAACGCCCACCGCGACAACTTCTTCGGCAACAACGACCACCCGATGAGCCAAGGCACGCGCGTTCACCAAATGGCAATGTACGCCACCTTCGAGGCTCCATTGCAGATGCTTGCCGACAGTCCTACGAAATACGAGCGCGAACAGGAGTGTACCGACTTCATCGCCCTGATACCAACGGTATATGACGAGACGATAGCACTCGACGGCAAACTCGGCGAATACTCCTTGCTGGCACGTCGCAATGGCGACACATGGTACGTAGCGGCACTGACCGACTGGACTCCACGCACCTTGACCCTCGACCTGTCATTCCTCGCCGAAGGCACTCACGAGGCAATAATCTTTGCCGACGGAACGAACGCCGAGAAGGAAGCGACAGACTACAGGAAAACGACTCAAAAGGTAAGGAAAGGCGACAAGCTGACCCTTCGACTCGCCTCAGGCGGCGGTTGGGCGGCGATAATTAGATAAGAGGAAGCCCCCTCCACTGGGAGTGTGGGCGTCCCGCCCGCACCTCGCCAACGAGGTAATATTACATTGCCGCTGATTTGCGCTGGGTAGTGCGCTGGGTGCGGGCGGGACGCCCACACTCCCAGTGGAGGGGGGCTTTTAATTCTTAATTCCCAAAAGACTTACTCCGGCATATTGTCGTACATGGAATCCCACCATGACGAATCGTCCTGAAGCCACTTGGCAAACCATGCGAAAATGGTGTTCTGCCATTTGATGCGCTTGTCGTAGGTGAGGATGTGGTGGTCCTCGCCTTCAACAACGACGAAAGCCGTGGGACGGTTGAGCAGACGGAGGGCGTTATACATCTGAATGCTCTCGCCCACTGGAACATTGCTGTCAGCCATGCCGTGAACGAACAGCAACGGAGTGTGAATCTTGTCGGCAAGGAACAGCGGACTGCGGTTGACATAAAGCTCGCGGTCGGTCCACGGATAGCTGTTTGCCATAGACACCTCGCTGTAGGAATAGCCCCAATAGCCCTCACCCCAATAGCTGGTGTGGTCGCTGATGCCTGCATGTGAGACGGCAGCGGCAAAGATGTCGGTCTTGGTCTGCAAGTACTGCGTCATGAAGCCACCGTAGGAAGCTCCGATGCAGCCTATCTTCTTCGCATCGACGAAAGAGTGGTCGCGACAGAACTGCTTGGTGCCCTCGATGATGTCCTGTGCAGGACCTTCGCCAGCCGTATTGACGTGACGCGAAGAGAACTCCTGTCCGAAGCCGGTAGCGCCACTTGGCTGTACAACATAGACAACATAGCCCATGGCGGCATAAAGATTGTGCGGATAACGGCTCTCGAAATAACGGCTCGTAGGCGAGCAGCCGCCATAGTAGTTGACGATGAGCGGATATTTCTTCGAAGGGTCGAAATGGGGCGGCAGATAGAAACGTCCACAGATGGTGTCGCCACGGGAATTGACGAAGTCCCATGCCTCACACGTACCAAACTCGACATCGCCGAATCTGCTTGCGTGCAAGTCTTCCAAAAGCGAGACCTTGAGGCTCTTCAAGTCCATGCGATAGAGGCGGTCGGTGTTTGACGCACCTTGTCCGCTGAAAGCCATGACAGGAGCCTTGTCGGCAAGCGAGAAATGCTTCGTGTATTCCTCAGGCACTGCCATCGGTTCAATCCTCCCCGACTTGGCATCGGCTCGATAGAGATGCTTGCAGTCGCGGTCGAGGGCTGTGAAATAGATTTTTCCGTCGAATACATTCCACTGCAGCTGCTCGACGCTCGGATTGAAGTCGCGCGTCAGCGGCACCACGCGGTGCGAGGCTACATCGACGATGAAAATCTGATTGTCAATCATGCTCGGGGTGCGGTCTGACGGCAAGTTCATGCCGATGCCGTCAAACGCTTCAGGGGAGCCAACCACGGCAATGCTCTTGCCATCGGGCGAGAACTTGGCTCTGCCAATGAAGCCATCGTCGGCAACGAGGGTCTCGTCGGTCATGGTCTCGAGGTCGAGACTATGGATGGAGCTGAGAGTTGTAGGTCGCCTCTCAAGACGTTGGCGGCTTATCATGTAGAGAATGTAACGTCCGTCGCGCGAAATGTCGAGCAGAGAGACGTTCTTATAGCCGAAAGTGAGAGGCTGCACAAGTCCTGTGGCAAGGTCGTACTTTTCGAGCACCGTACGTTTGCGCCATCCAGGAATTCGGTCGTCGGGACTGACGAACTGATGAACGTCGGCATCGTCCTTCGGACCTTCCACCTCACGCGAAACGATGAGGAAGTCGGCGGTGGGCGAGAACTCGAAGTGTCCATCGGGCAGTCCGTTGGCAACGATGCGCTCCTTTCCCGTTGCAGCATCAGTGGCGACAAGCTGGCGACCATCGGAAGCGGTACGAACAAAATAATAGCTGCTTGTACCAGGCACCCAATTGAGCGTCTGATTAGTGTCAATCACCACGTTTCCAGTCTTCAAGTCGGATACTTGCCAGCGACGTACCGTAGTCGAGGCGTCAATCACGTCATAGTAGCTCGTAATGAGATAGCGACCATCGGCAGAGAGACTTGTACCGCTAAAGTGCTTGCCGTTGAGCACATCGGCAAGAGTGTATTGTCGCTTGGTGCCGGCAGAAAGCTGCAATAGCCTTTCGTTGTCGGCAGAGACCACGACCTGCAACGAATCGTTGTCGCCCTTGTGCGAGAGATATTTTATTACAATGTCGTGGGTAGCAGGCAGCAGCGTGAGGTTGCCGTCGCTCTTCTTTCCATCGACAAAGAGCTGGTAGTTCTTCATCTTTCCCACCTTGACAGCAGCCTTTACATAGCCGCTGTTGGTCAGTTGGAACTGCAGCAGATGAAGGGCATTGTCGGCATCGGAGACAGGGGCTAAGGCACCGCTATAAACACTGCCCCCGCCAGCCTTGAGAAGACTGACGGGAGTGTCGAGCAGTGATTCTGCGGAAAATGCCTTTTTGTGAACATCCACGCTGTCAACCATCAGTGGAGCCTTAACGACGAAGGGCCCAGAATAGCGGAACGACTTCACGGGAATGTCGCCGGCACGCAGCCCCTGCGTACAAAGGGCTGCGGCGGCAATAAGCATTAGTTTCCTCATTAGAGCAAAGCCTTGAACTTTTCCTCAATCTTTGACTTCGATGCTGCACCTACCATCTTGTCAACAATCTCACCCCCCTTGAAGAAGAGGATTGTCGGGATGTTGCGGATTCCGAACTCGGCAGCGATGTCGTCGCACTCCTCAACGTCGCACTTGCCTACGTTGATCTTGCCGTCGTATTCATTGGCGAGTTCCTCGATGATTGGGGCAATCATGCGGCATGGACCGCACCAAGTAGCCCAAAAGTCAACAACCAATGGCAGCTCGCCATTCTTCAAAGTCTCAAAGTTGCTTGTCGTAATCTTTGTTTCCATTTCTTAATGATTTAATTGATTATGTTGTTAATTGATTTTGTATTCCAAAGCGTCATTCTGCTCGATATAGTTTATCAGGCGGCTTCTGACATCGACCATCCTCGACTTGCTCTTAAGCAGCACGTGCTTCTTGCCTTGCGAGTCGCGCAACTGGAAGAAGAGTTGGGTCTTTCCAGGAGTCTCTTCAATCAACTCGTTCAGTTCCTGCACAATCTGGTCGTCAAGCTTGTCAGTGTCTATCGAGATAGTCAGTTTCTGCAACGTCTCGTCCTTTATGGTCTGCATATATTTCACATCCTGAACCTTGAGGTCGTAAAGGTTGCTGTCGCGGAATCGCTGTTGCAGCTTCGCCACGATATAGACCGACGAACCCTCTTGGAACATTCCGGCAAAACGTCCCCAATCCTCACCGAAAAGAGCAAGGACGCCGCTGCCTTCAAAGTCCTCGATGGTTACAAAGCCGCATGGCTTGCCACTCTTGGTATATTTCTGACGAACGCCGGTAACGATGCCGCCAATGACGACATCCTCGCGACCAATCAGTTTCTGGACGTCCTCTATCTCCTGACATGGAGTATTGCAGAGATTGTCGAGAATGACTTTATATTCGTCCAAGGGATGGGCAGAGAGGTATATCCCGACCAGCTCACGTTCCTTATTAAGCCGCTCAATGTCGCTCCACGACTCGCCCTTGAGAATTTGCGGAGTTGAAATTTCAACCGCATTCTCGTCTCCAAAGAGCGAATTGCGCATCTGCGACATCTCAACCTGATAAAGCTGCCCATAGCGCATCAGGGTATCTAAGAACGTGTCGCCCTTGGAGTTCTTTGCAAAGTAGTCTTCGCGTTTTATCGTTCCAAAGCCATCGAAGCCTCCACTAAGGACGAGCGACTCGATACACTTTCGGTTGCAATTGGACAAATTGACACGTTGGATGAAGTCAAATATGTCCTTGTAGGGACCGTTCTTCTCGCGCTCCTTTATTATGGCTTCTGCCGCCGCTCCGCCAACGCCTTTTATGGCACTGATGCCGAAACGTATCTCGCCCTTCTTGTTGGCGCTGAACTTCTCGCGACTCTCGTTCACGTCGGGACCCAACGTCGGAATGCCCATGGCGCGACACTCGTCCATTAGCTTGGTGATTTCCGTTATGTTGTCGAGGTTTCGACTCATCACGGCAGCCATGTATTCGGCTGGATAGTGCGCCTTGAGGTAAGCCGTCTGGTACGACACCCACGAATAGCAGGTGGCATGACTCTTGTTGAAGGCGTAGGAAGCGAACTTCTCCCAGTCGCCCCAAATCTTCTCAAGCACCTTCGGGTCGTGACCGTTCTTCTGTCCGCCCTCGATGAACTTTGGCTTCATGGCATCGACGATGGCTTTCTTCTTCTTACCCATCGCCTTACGCAAGGCATCGCTCTCGCCACGGGTGAAGTCGGCAAGCTGTCGCGACAGCAACATCACCTGCTCCTGATAGACGGTGATGCCGTAGGTGTCCTTCAAGTATTTCTCCATGCAGGGAATGTCGTACTTTATCTCCTCGCGTCCGTTCTTTCGAGCGATGAACGAGGGAATGTAGTCCATTGGTCCTGGACGATAGAGGGCGTTCATGGCAATGAGGTCCTCGAACACCGTGGGATGGAGTTCACGAAGGTATTTCTGCATTCCTGGCGACTCGAACTGGAACGTTCCGATGGTGCGTCCGTCGCAATAGAGCTTGTAGGTCAGCTCGTCGTCGATGGGAATGTTGTCGAGGTCGATTGTCTCCCCCGTAGTAAGACGGATATTCTCCACCGCCTCCTTCATTATCGAGAGGGTCTTCAGTCCGAGGAAGTCCATCTTTATGAGTCCCGTCGATTCGATGACGTGACCGTCGTACTGCGTACAGCGCAGTTTGTGGCCAGGGTCGCTCTTGTCCTCAGCCACCGACACAGGCACCCAGTCGCTGATTTTGTCACGGCAGATGATGAAGCCGCAGGCATGTATTCCCGTGCCTCTCACGGTGCCTTCGAGCATCTTCGCATACTCCATAGTGTTGTGGAGCTTCGGGTCGGGACTTGCCTCAGCGTCACGCAGTTCCGGTATGCACCTTATGGCGTTGCCGAGGTTCATCTTCAGTCCGTCGGGAAGTTTGTCGGGAATGAGCTTACAGAGCCAGTTTGCCTTTTCAAGAGGCAGCTTCTCGACACGCGCAACGTCCTTGATGGAGTTCTTCGTCGCCATGGTGGCGTAGGTTATGATGTGGGCGCAGTTCTCGTGTCCGTATTTGTCCTCCACCCACTCAAGCACTCGCCCGCGTCCGTCGTCGTCGAAGTCGGTATCAATATCGGGCAACGAAATGCGGTCGGGATTAAGGAAACGCTCAAACAGCAGGTCGTATTTTATAGGGTCAATCTTCGTGATGCCAAGACAGTAGGCGACCACGGAGCCTGCTGCAGAACCACGTCCAGGACCCACCATAACGCCAAGCTCGTCGCGAGCGGAGTTGATGAAGTCCTGCACGATGAGGAAGTAGCCTGGGAAGCCCATGGTCTTCATGATGTGAAGCTCGAAGCGTATGCGGTCGTCAACCTCCGGTGTCAGCGGCATTGGGTAGAGCTTTGCAGCTCCCTCGTAAGCGAGTTTTGCAAGATAGTCAGCCTCGAACTTTATACGATATAACTTGTCGTAGCCGCCGAGTTTTGCAATCTTCTTCTCGCCTTCTTCGCGTGGCAGCTGATTCTTGCCGTTCTCATCGGAAGTGAACTCCTTGAAGAGGTCTTCTTTGGTAAACCTATCGTGCCACTGCTCTTCGGTGCCGAAGTCTTCAGGAATGGGGAAGAAGGGCATGATGGGGGCGTTCTCAATGTCGTAGAACTCCACCTTGTCCAATATCTCAAGCGTATTCGCCAATGCTTCGGGAACGTCGGCGAAAATGTCGTTCATCTCCTCACGCGTCTTGAACCACTCCTGCTTTGAGTAGAGCATACGCGTAGGGTCGTCGAGGTCCTTGCCCGTGGAGAGGCAGAGCAGGTGGTCGTGAGCCTCGGCATTCTCCTGATCGACGAAGTGCGCATCGTTGGTGCACACGAGCTTTATGCCGTATTCCTTCGCCAACTCTATTAGCACATTGTTTGCCTTCTGCTGCAAGGGGAAAGTCTCGCGGTTTGCCCTGATTGAAGGGTCCTTGACTTCATGCCGCTGCAGCTCCAAATAGTAATCGTCGCCAAACACACGCTTATGCCACTCTATAGACTCTCGCGCCCCCTCGATGTCGCCTTCCAAGATTTTCCTCGGCACTTCTCCGGCGATGCACGCGGAGCAGACAATGAGGTCTTCATGATACCTCTCCAAGTCGGCACGATCGGTACGCGGACGTCCATAGAAGCCATCCACCCATGCGTTGGAAACGAGCTTAATGAGGTTCTTGTAGCCTCGATAGTTCTTTGCCAAAACGATGAGGTGATAGCCGCTTAGGTCGCCGTTGTCCTTGTTCTTGTCCTCCTTGCGATGGCGTGCCACATACATCTCACAGCCAAGAATGGGCTTGAAAGGCTCCAATCCCTCCTTCTTTCTGCCGCCGTTGACCTTGTTGCAATAGTCGAAGAATTCTTTAATGCCGAACATGTCGCCATGGTCGGTCACTGCCATACCCTTCATACCGTTGCCAATGGCCTTGTCAACGAGCTTTGAGATACTCGACTGTCCGTCAAGAATCGAGTAGTATGTGTGGACATGAAGATGTATAAAATCTTGCATTTTATGTGTCTTTTGTTGTTTTCGAGGTGTAAAATTACGCTTATTCTATGAAATAACCAAAAGAAATCACAAAAAGTTTGCTTAATAATCAAAAAAGATGTATCTTTGCAGAGCAAAAATCAATCAATGCATTACCCAATGGGAAGAAGAATAAGAAAACTTAAGAAAATCAGAATCCACAGAGAAGGAACTGGAACACTTATATATAGTATTGTCGGCATCCTGTTGGTTGCTGCCCTACTTCATTGGTTAAAGGTTTCACCTATCATCTTTTGGGCCTTTGTCGTAGTCTTCGGTACTATCTGGGCAATAGTTCTGAATTTCTACCGCTGCCCCATACGCGAATTCAAGGACGACACCGAACGAGTTGTCGTAGCACCTGCCGACGGTAGGATTGTGGTTATTGAGGAAGTGGAGGAAAATAGATATTTCCATGAACGCCGACTGATGATTTCCATTTTCATGAGCCTATTCAACGTTCATGCAAATTGGTTTCCTGTTGACGGGAAAGTGAAGTTCGTAAAGCATCGTGACGGCAATTACCATAAGGCATGGCTGCCGAAAGCAAGCGAGGAAAACGAACATGCCGACGTGATGATCACTACACCAGAGGGTGAAGACATTCTGTGCCGCCAGATTGCTGGAGCAATGGCACGGCGCATTGTGACCTACGCCAAGGAAGGCGAAGAGTGCTACATCGACGAGCACATGGGATTCATCAAACTTGGCTCACGAGTTGACGTGTTCCTACCTATTGGCTCAGAAGTTTGCGTTAAGATGGGACAGGCAACCACCGGCGACCTTACAGTCATCGCCAAGCTGCCTTAAAGAGATTCTCCCACCTCTACTCACCCCAAGTTAATATAATAAGGTATATATGGCAAACAGCATCACCAAACATATCCCCAATGCCTTGACATCAAGCAATCTCATTTGCGGCTGCATAGCGACAGCCTTCGCTTTTGGAGGCTGCTATGAGAAGGCTTTGCTGTTCATCATTCTGGGTGCCGTGTTTGATTTCTTCGATGGTATGAGTGCCCGACTACTCAATGTCTCTTCGCCCATTGGCAAAGAACTTGACTCACTCGCCGATGACGTCACGTTCGGTGTAGCTCCCTCTGCCATGACATTCGGAATCCTTTCCACCAACGACTATCCCATTTGGCTACAGGGAATCAGTTCGCTGTTGCCATATTTGGCTTTCATCATGGCTGCCTTTTCAGCCATTCGTCTGGCCAAGTTCAACCTTGACGAGCGTCAGGCAACGTCGTTCATCGGCGTTCCTACGCCTGCGAATGCCCTGTTCTGGGGTTCTCTGATTGTAGGTTTCGAGGATGTTCTCTCATCAACGCCCTACATGACACTTCTCATCATAGCCATGATTTTCGTCTGCAGTTATCTTCTTATAGCTGAGATTCCCTTGTTTGCTCTAAAATTCAAGCATTGGGGGTGGAAAGGCAACGAGGTGAAATATGTTTTCATCGTTTCATCCTTGCTTTTACTTGCCATTTTTGATGTTGCGGGCATTGCTGTGGTCATTGGGTGGTATGTTATACTCGCTGTAATATCCAATCAATACAAATTGTTATAGAAGATGTTAAAAGGACTTTTTATTCTTCTCATAGCCATACTCGTTGTCGTAAGTGTAATTGTGCTTTTAGCGATAAACATTGTCTTGAGATTCCTCAAAAGAATGAGGAAAATGGCAGCTGGCGAACTTGACGAGGACGAGGAATACGAACGACTGTCAACTTCGCGTCGCCAGCACCAATACACGTTCCGTGCCGGTAACACAAAACGCGCAAAGCCTAACCGTAAGCAGCAAGGCTTTCAGCAGGCTACGACGCATGACGGAAAGGTGATAATCGACAATCGCCAACCCGAAGAGCGCAAGCGAAAAATCATCGATGCCGACGAAGGCGAATACGTTGAGTTTACGGAAGAGTAGAACGACATTGGAAAAACACTTGAATCCAAGAAACAACAAGCAGGGGCAAAATTCCATGAATTTACCCCTGCTATATTTTCACGAAAGCCAAAGAAGACATTTCAGCCGTTATGCACCAATGTGCCTATTGGCTCTCCGTCCATCACTTTCTTCAGGTTTCCTACAACGTCCATGTTGAACACATAGATAGGCAGATTGTTTTCCTTACACATTGTAGTAGCAGTAAGGTCCATCACCTTAAGTCCGCGAGTGTAGATTTCATCGTAGGTGATATCGCTGAACTTCGTCGCCGTAGGATCTTTCTCAGGGTCGGCGGTATAGATGCCGTCAACGCGAGTTCCTTTCAGCATCACGTCAGCCTCAATCTCAATGCCACGGAGCGACGAACCTGTATCGGTAGTGAAGTAAGGGCTGCCCGTTCCTGCCGAGAAGATGCAGACATATCCTGCTTCCATTGCCTCTATTGCCTTCCACTTGGTGTAGAACTCACCGATAGGCTCCATGCGGATTGCCGTAAGCACCTTGGTCTTTACGCCAATGGCACCCAATGCCGAGCTGAGAGCCAAAGAGTTGATTACCGTGGCGCACATTCCCATCTGGTCGCCCTTTACACGGTCAAAGCCCTTCTGCGAACCACTGAGTCCACGGAAGATATTACCTCCACCGATGACGATACCAATCTGAACACCCATCTCGCTCACTTCTTTAATCTGTCGTGCATAGTCGGCAAGACGCTCGGGGTCGATGCCGAAATTCTGCTTGCCCATAAGGCTCTCGCCGCTGAGCTTCAAAAGGATTCTTTTGTACTTTGCCATATTCAATTTAATAAATACCTTACTTCTTTAAATGCATATTCACTCAAGAGTCCATCACGCCGTCGTAGGACAAGATGACCATTTCTCAGCACATCGTGTACCTCTGCCTCAAACAATCCTCCATCATCCTCAAATGTAAAGAAGCCTATCCTACGGTAGAGAGCCGACTTGTAAAGCGAATCTATTTCATCATAATGTCCCTCGTCAACCATCTTCAAATAGAAGTCAAAGCGTTCTATGACGTTTCGCAATACTTTCATCCTATCTGTCTCGTGCCCTAATGCCAATAAAAGGGATATTGGATTGGGAGCATCGCCAACGAAGTTGCTTTGGTTGATATTTATGCCCATACCAAGAATACAGTCGCGAACGCCAACGCTTGTCACAGAACATTCCGACAAGGTTCCGCTTATCTTGTAGTCACGATAATAAACGTCGTTGGGCCATTTTATTGTTATGTCATCAACATATTCTTTCAGCGCATCACGAATGGCGAGGGCACCAGCTTCAAGCATTACGAACTGGCGAGCTACGGGAAGACTCTTGGGGCTACACTTTATGCTAAAAGTGAGATTCTTGCCACGTTCACTCTCCCATACATTAACACCCTGACCTCTGCCTGCTGTCTGAAAGTTTGCTAAAGCAACGGTCATTCTCTCCCCTACTTCACCTTTATAGTTTCGCAGGAAGTTGTTGGTTGAGTCAACCTCGTCATTTTCTATAAGCTTTATATGGTCTGTCATAGTAAAGTCTTGGATAGAAAGCGTTCTCTATATGATTTATCTCATAATCACCAGGTTCACCACTTACTGCAATTATGTCAAAACGAAGCTCGCAATTAATGCGAAAACGCTTCACGAAGCAATTGGCGGCAATAGTTAAGGAATGGATTTTCTTGTCGTCAACAGCCAACTCCCCAGGAACAACAGCTTTCTTACTTCGAGTCTTAACCTCAACAATGACAACAAGGTCGCTTCCCTTTTGGGCTATGATGTCAATGTCGCGATGACCAATCTTCCAGTCTTGGTAAAGAATGGTATAACCTTTCATTCGGAGATAGTCGGCAGCAGTCTCTTCACCCCATTGACCCAAAATATTGTGTCCCGCCATCTGAATTCCCGAAATTATTTATGTCGGTTTGCACGTTGTTCACGATATTTCGCCTTCTGACGTGCAGAACCGCTTCCGTGGGCACCGGTGATATACTTCTTTTTCTTCGCCTTGGTCTTCACCTTGCCAGCATTAGCGTCGCCCTTCGATGTTCCCTTGAACACTAAGCCACCACCTGCAATTATATCATCAATGTCACTCATAACTATATATTTATTGTGGAGGGAGGCCCACCCCTCTAAAATTTAATGATGAAACAATCTCACGCCCGTGAACGCCATGGCGATGCCATACTTGTCGCAGGTCTCAATTACGTTGTCGTCACGCACTGAGCCGCCTGCTTGGGCGATATACTCTACTCCACTCTTGTGGGCACGCTCGATGTTGTCGCCGAAGGGGAAGAAGGCATCGCTGCCGAGAGCCACGCGAGTGTTCTTGGCAATCCACTCTTTCTTCTCCTCGCGTGTCAGCACCTCTGGCTTCTCCTTGAAGAACATCTGCCATGTGCCTTCACGCAGCACGTCGTCGTAGTCGTCGCTGATATACACGTCGATGGTGTTGTCGCGGTCGGCACGACGGATATTGTCAACGAAAGGCAAGTTCATCACCTTCGGGTGCTGACGCAACCACCAGATGTCAGCTTTGTTGCCTGCCAAGCGTGTACAGTGTATTCGGCTCTGCTGACCTGCGCCAATGCCTATCGCCTGTCCGTCCTTTACGTAGCAGACAGAGTTGCTCTGAGTGTATTTCAGAGTGATGAGGGCAATGATGAGGTCGCGCTTTGCCTCGTCGGTAAAGGTCTTGTTTGCCGTAGGAATGTTCTCGAACAGAGCTGGGTCGTCGAGCTTAATCTCGTTGCGTCCCTGTTCAAATGTGATGCCAAACACTTGCTTGCGCTCCACTGGTTCCGGAATGTAGTTGGGGTCTATCTTTATCACGTTGTAAGTGCCCTTGCGCTTTGCCTTTAGTATCTCTATTGCCTCGGGAGTATAGTCGGGAGCAATGACTCCGTCGCTAACCTCTCGCTTTATGAGCAGAGCTGTTGCTTCGTCGCAAGTATCGCTCAGAGCGACGAAATCGCCATAGGAACTCATGCGATCGGCACCGCGGGCACGAGCGTATGCACAAGCTATGGGCGAAAGCTCTGCCTTAAGGTCGTCAACAAAATAAATCTTCTTCAGAGTGTCGCTTAATGGCAGACCAACAGCAGCGCCTGCAGGCGACACATGCTTGAACGATGCAGCCGAAGGCAGACCGGTAGCGGCTTTCAGTTCCCTTACAAGTTGCCAACTGTTGAAGGCGTCGAGGAAATTGATGTAACCTGGGCGACCGTTGATTACCTCAATGGGCAACTCGCCTTCGGTCATGTAAATCCTTGAAGGCTTCTGGTTCGGATTGCATCCGTACTTCAATGCTAATTCTTTCATATTATTTTCTAAATGTTTCTCTTTTGGGCGGCAAAGTTACACATTTTTTTCCAATTCTCGCCCTTTTCGTCTTATTTATTTTGTACGCCTACAAATATTGCCCATCTTCATCACTCCACATAGTCGAGCTTGAAGACTATTACCCTTATCGTCTGGTCTTCCTTGTCAGTCTTTACCTTCGCTATATGCCAGTCGTCGGGGAAAAAGAGGAAGAAGGACGATGGAGTGGAGTCGTAGAAACGTGTCAGCGACTCGTCGTAGTCATAGTGCATCACGTCAGGCTTATACTCGCAGTTTGGCTTACTTGTTTTGTGGTCAATAATTCCGAAACGTTCCGTTCCCTTCACCACATACTGGAAATCGATGTGCTTATAATGGCTTTCGCTGCGTCGCTTCGCCAGTTCTTGATTCCGGCTATCCTCAACGCTTGCAACCAAGCCTGTACCCTCAATGGGGTGCTTACCCTTGGAAATGGTCAGTAAGTCTGTAGTTGCAAGCCACTGGAACATTGCGTCCCACTGTGCCTTGTTCTTCGTATATTGGCTCTGAAATTCAGCCACGTTGACAGACTCATGCGGTTCAGCGGCGACAAATCCATTGCGCCATGAACCTTTCTTAACCCATTTTGCAGCAGCCTTTAAGGTTGCCTTATCCACCTTTTTGGTATAAACGCCCTGTGCTGAAACCGTTACGGCGGAGAATACCAATATCAGAATAATTAAAAACTTTTTCATGCCTTTTTTATTCTTTATTGAGTTATAATTAAAGATGTATTTCTTAACTCTTAATTTTTAATTCTTAATTCTTAACCCTTAATTCTTAACCCTTTTACTCTCCCCCTTGGGGGAGCTGGAGGGGGCTTTAATTCTTAA
>JBJEKR010000013.1:17230-24289 GCA_051878735.1 Prevotella sp.
CTCCCCCTTGGGGGAGCTGGAGGGGGCTTTAATTCTTAACTCTTAGCTTCCGCCTCCTTTATGTAATCTCTTGGCGAGACGCCATAAACGGCCTTGAAAGCCGTGGAGAATGTACTGGTGTTGCTAAAGCCCACAGCATACATCACGTCGTTGATGTTCTGATGCCCTGCGTCGAAGAGTCGAGCTGCCTGCTTCATACGGATGTTGCGTATGAAATTGTGTGGCGACTGATTGGTCAACATCTTCATCTTCCTGTAGAAATGTACACGACTAAGTCCCACCTCACGTGCAATGAAATCGACATTAAGCTCTGGATTGCCCATATTGTTGTTGACAACCTTCATCACCCTCTCCATAAGCTTGTCATCGGCTGTCTGAAGTTCAAGATTGTCAACCTTATCATCCTGACTCTCATTGCCAGACATCTTGTTGCGCATGGTGTTGCGAAGAGCTATCAGGTTGATCATGGTACGTTTGAGGATGTCGAGGTTGAATGGCTTTACGATATACGCATCAGCTCCAGTCTCAAGACCTTCGAGTTTGTCCTCGTCGCGCGATTTGGCGGTAAGCAGAATTACAGGCAAGGTATTGGTTTTGATGTTGCCCTTCAGTTTGGCACACAGCGTGTTGCCATCCATCACAGGCATCATCACGTCGCTCACCACTATGTCTGGGACATCCTTTAATATTGCTACGAGCGCGTCCTGTCCGTTGCCAAAAGTCGTAACCTTGAAACTGGACGAGAGTTCCTTTTCGAGATATTTCTGAATCTCAATGTCGTCCTCCACGACTACTACCCATGGACGTTTACCACGTTGCTGAACAGCATGCTCTGGAGTTTCCTCAATGTCTGCCTGTACATCGTATGTCTCCTCAAGCAGATCTACAATGTTGTTGCCGTTGTCTGCAATATCCGCCTCCGTCATCATCTCGTCCTCGCGCAGGTGTGCGTTGCCAAGCGGTATGGTCACGGTAAATGTCGAGCCTCCACCCTTCTCGTTGTTCTTTGCCGATATGTTTCCGTGGTGCAGCAGTACGAGCGAGTTGGTGAGGTCGAGACCTATGCCCGTACCAAGATGACGGTCGTTTGTCCTCGTATTGCTCTGGTAGAATCGCTCGAAAATCTTATCCACCTTGTCCTTAGGTATGCCCTCGCCATTATCGCAAACCTCGAGTATCATGTTCTTCTCGTCGTGGCTAACCGTTACGACAATCCTTCCACCCGTCGGTGTGTATTTAAAGGCGTTTGACAATAGGTTCACCACTACCTTGTCGAAATTGGAGAGGTCTATCCACAACGGCAACTTCTCGTCTTCATGTACGAACTCGAAGGTTATCGACTTTGCCTTCGCCTGATACTCAAACATGTTGCAGATGTCAGCCACGAACCCGACGACATCGGTCTCACGCATACACATCTTCATCATGCCCTTCTCAATCTTCCTCAAGTCCATCATTTGATTGATAAGGTGAAGAATACGCTCGGCATTGCGCTTTATAGTCGTATAGACCCCGACACGCTGTGGGTCGTGGTCTTCTTTCAGCAAGGTCATCAGCGGCGAGACGATGAGCGTCATAGGAGTGCGTATCTCGTGACTTATGTTCATGAAGAACTTTATCTTCGCCTCGTTGAGTTCCTCCATGTGCTTGTGTTCCTGCATTCTCATGCGGTCCTGTTCCTTGCGTTTGCGCTGTTGGAAATAGATGCGCACAATAATGAACACAATGGCAATGTAAAACAGGTAGGCGAACGTTGAACGATACCAAGGCGAATGTACTAAGATGGTGAAGTTCCTTATCTCCGACTCCTGATTATTTTTTATAGCCTTCACCTTGAACTTGTATGTACCTGGTGGAATGTGACTAAAGTTTATCTCGTTCTGCCCTGGTTGCAATATCGTCCACGGTTCGTTGTTGATACTGTAGGCGTACGAGATGTGTTCGGGAGCGTCGTATGTAAGTGTTGAGAGCTGAATGGAGAAGGAATTGTCGTTATAGGCAAACTCAAAATCTTCACTGTGCATTACAGGCTTCCTACAGATGGTGTAAAAACCAGACTCATCCCCTGCTGCAATATCCCGTCCGTCAACCGTTATGTTTGTAATGTGTGTCTGCGCATTCCATTTCTGCATCCTTATGTCGTTGACATTAAACCATGTAATGCCACCGACACCGCCAAAAAGCAAGCATCCATCACTGCCAATACAGGAAGCACGGTCGCTGAACTCATACCCCTGCAGTCCATCGTCGATGAAATAGCAACATATCACTTCTCCTGAAGCAGCATCAATCTGACATAGCCCATGATCCGTACCAACCCAAAGTCCCTTCCCCTTGTCTCTCAGAATGGAGGCTATGCCATTGTCCGGAAGTCCCTCTGCCATGCCTATTTGCAACGTGTTGCCTGTGGTCATGTTCCTACGATAGAGACCATCGTCTGTTCCATACCACAGGATATTCCCATCGGTCTCTGCCACCGAACGTATGCTTACATTATGGTACAACACATTCTCACCAAAGGTACTGGTCCACGAATTCTTGTCGATGTCAAGACAGCACAGACCCATTGTAGATGCCACGTATAGTCGGCTTTGGTCAGCAGACAGGTCTATCTGGTTTATGTAGTCGTTGACCAGGGCATTCTTCTGTCTGTCGCCTGTCGCCTCTGGATCTGCCTTGTAATATGTCGTAGCATTGGTTTTCGGATTGTAGCGTATCAAGCCGTTACCCATTGTGGCTATCCAAAAATCGCCACTCTTGTCAATCTCGATTCCAAAGACGTGAAGGCGCTCAAGGTTGCCAATCTTCACGTCACTATAACTGTAATTTGCAACATTGACATAGCCCACTCCACGATGGTAAGAGCCAAGCCAAATGCCGCCCTCGGCATCCTCTGCCATACTGAGTACGGTAGAAGGCTCATTGAGATGCTTAATCAAATGATGGTTGCCGTCAAGAACGAAGACGCCGTCATTATCCGTTCCTACCCATGTGAATCCGCGCGAGTCTATCATGGTACTCGTAACACAACAGTCGCCTATCTCGTTTCTGTTGCCCAGCCTATATCCCATATACCCAAAACCGACTGGCTTTTCTGGCTGCATGTACACTCCCTTTTGCAACATTCCCATCCAGATGTTGCCCGCCTTGTCCTCAACAAAGGAGTTCACTTTGGCATGGCGGAGGTCAACCTCATGGCTATAGAAAGGATTCACGGCAAGCTGATGGGTCTTAGGGTCCATGATAGCAACTCCATAGCCATCCAATCCGAGCAGAATGTTGCCGTTGCTACATGTGTAGAGTGCCGAGACGTGCATCCCCACCGTGGTCTCCACTGGAACGAAATCGCTTTTATGCGAACTTTTAATCCACACTCCCTGATCGTAAGTAGCCAAATAGACACGTCCCTCCTGGTCTTCGCAGATGTCGGTAAGGATGGACCTCACTTTTTTATCCATCATCCAATAGCGTTTCTTGCCTTTGAAAATCGACAGCACGCCGTTGCGTTCCGTTAGCACCCACAGTACCTTGCGCGAGTCCTCAAACAATTTCTTCACACCGACAATTTCCTTCAGCGGCTCATAGCGGCAAGCCTTGTCCAAGCCTTCCATCTTGAACACGCCATTACCCGACGTACCAACGAGTATCGAGCCGTCGCTCAGGTTGACGAAACTGCTGACAAAGGAGATAGTCTTCTCGCCCTGCGACCCATAAAGGGTAACATTGTGGAAACGATCGTCATAGTAGGTCTGGACACCGCGCTGATTGCCTACAAACAGCACCTTGTCCTTGCCTTGAATAACAGTATTGATGTAATTCGACGACATGCCATCGCTACCTGGCATACCTTTTTTGTATACCTTGAAATTATATCCATCGTAGCGGTTCAGGCCGTTACGCGTTGATACCCATATAAATCCATCGTTGTCTTGATAGACATGCCCAACGAAACTGCTTGACAACATGTTGTCAGTATTGAACAGTCGCCCCGTTTGAGCATCAACTGGCAACACACATGCAAATAGAGTTAGTAATACAACAATCGTCTTTCTCATTATAGCAATACAGTGATAGTCGTTTCTTTAGGCAAAATTACAGAAAAAAAATCGAAACGTACAATAATAAACATATTTTAACCCTTCCTTTTTAAAGTATTGATATTATTATTTTGCCATGTCACTTCCTTTTAGTACCTTTGTGCGCAGTTTTTTACAAAAAATGCAAACTACAGATATTATGTCTAACGACTCTTCCATATTTTTGCCATGTGACGACACAAGAGGAACCATTGTCATCGAAACAATCAATTTCCGACTTACACGCATGTCTGAAGGCGAAAAGGCAATAATGAAAAAGTCTGTTCGCCATGACCGCAAAACAGACGATACTCTGCGCGCCTCGCTCCGCAAGGAATACGAGGTGGGGTGCATTCTACCATATCGCCGACAAGGTTAATAACCTTACAACCATAAGATTAATAACATCACGGTAGTAAGATTATTAACCTTATCGACGATGAAGGTAACAGGGATAGACAATGCACATTATTTTAGGGAGATTCTTATCTTAAATAACGAAACTATTATGTATATCCTAATATGTCATTCAGATGCTACCGAAAAGAAACTGTTGCAATGGATACATGAAACGGCTAAAGGACAGCTGATAGACGTGAAGGAGGTGGTGTGCGACCGTGGCGACCTTGTAGAGGTGCTACGCAAGGAGGCTGCTGATAAGGACATGATTGGAATAGTTGCCATGGACAACGCGGGAAAGGCAGCGTTGCAGATACATGACGTGCCAAAGATGCTGATAAACCCAGTGTTGGCTTTCAGCGACGAGGAGGAAAGGAAAAGAGTGATGCGTTCTGCTACATCATTTGACTCTGCAAACACATGGGGAATATTCAGCAGCGAGGGCGACAACGAGGAATACTACGAGACTATGCATCTATACTGCAACAATCTGGCTCTGCAATTTGGCGACCAAATAAATAAGGCAAATGCCTATCCACTGGTTAGCGGATTCCTCTCTGAGGCAGTGGAAATAGCAGAAAGACAAGAAACAGCCGAATCGCTTTAAAGGACGTAGGCATTAACTTTAAAAAACGAAATGAATTATGCCGGCATTTATCATTACAGCAAAGTCAGACCGCTGTGGACGCAAAATCAAGAAGGGTCAGACATTCCAGATTGTAACCAACTATGAGAATATCTGTTCGGCTGCCATCGCCGACGGACTGGAGGCACAACTGGGCAAGTGGGCACGCGAGGCAGCTCATGTGGATTACTGGATAGTCAGAAAGATGTAGATTACTATCTTTGCCAATAAAAACAGATAATATATGGAAAACAGAATATTGGAAAAGGCACATAAGTCAAGTATAAGGAACTGGGATGAGCTGAAGGCAAAAGAACAGAAGTGCGGATGTTTCAGCTGCTGTAAGGTGTTCAACACTTCTGAACTGGAACACTCAACAAAGGAATGCGACGGCAAGCGCACTGCCATCTGCCCTTATTGCGGCACTGACAGTGTGATAGGCGAATATACGGGATTCCCCATCACCGAGGATTTCATGAAGAAGATGGAACAAAGGTGGTTTGGTTTCTGACGAACAGAACATAAGCGATATTTTTTGCAGTGAGGAGAATATAAAACTTGATATGCTAAAACATTGCCAAATGAGGGCTATAGACGACAACAAACCGAAAGAAACACGGTGAAAAAGATAAAGACAGACAATCCTTTTACATTGGTGATAAGGGCATTTAATGCCACAAAGAGAGAGATGTGGCTGTCGTTGCAGCTGCTGTTTTGCATTACCGCCATACTGGCGTTGATATTGTTCTACTTCGAACATCAGGCACAACCAGAGGTCTTCGCCCATTTTTGGCAGTCATTGGCATGGACTGTTACAAGGTATCTCGACAATATTGACGGCATTGTAACGATTACACCTATAACCATTGAGGGAAAAATGATAGCCATAATGCTGGGCATTGTAGCTATAGCCATTGTGGCAATACCCGCAGGCTTGATAGGGTCAGGATTCATGGATGCCATTGCAGAGGATAAAAGGAAGAAGGAGATTGAGGGATTCAAACTGCGACTCAAGAAGTCGTTCAGGCGCAAGCAGTGCCGACATACAAAATACCGCACTGTACCTCATTACGTCTCTGTGGTGGACATTCAGGCCAAGCAGGGCATCGACACGAAGGACATACTCGATGCGGTGAACGTCTCTGGCGAGTTTCGCCTACGCAACCTCGCCACCACACAGCCATTGGGCGAAAAGATTAACGACCGACTGGTGGTAGAACAATTTCCAGTCAACACTCCTTACGGCTGCAAGATAGACCGTAACTCCAACGTGACCATTGTCTCTACATCAAGCGTAAGCGAAGCCAGTATAGGCAATTTCGCCTGGTATCTCGCCTTATACGGCGGCTTCAACTATGTGAGCAAAGAGGTGGAATGCGATCCCGACGAACCTTTCAGCTACTACAACATTGCAAATGAGGACGGTGACCCGAACATCGAAACATTCCTCAGCGATATAAAGGCTATGGAAAGGAGCGAGAAGAACTGGGTGGTGATGCTGCTCTCAGCCAGTGGAGCTGAGGAGCCTACCTATCCTTCACAGATACATTGGATTCATGGAGCAAAACGTGGCGACAGCGGTTATGGCGACCCGAACATCACCGTAAGAGACACTGCTGCTTACGACAGCCTGTACAAGGCGTGCGAAACAATGGCATACGAGAAGTTCGGCTACAAGAGCGACCGTCAGGAATACCATACAGGCGCAAGCAAGATGTACATCGGACGCCATGTTGACGGCGGAAGGGGCGAGGTGAACGCCTTCACGCTCCGTATAGCTTTTGAGGTTACGGTATGGGACGACCGTCGCATTGCCATTGCCAAAGAGATTGCCTCGCTAATTAGCCGTCATCTCACGGGCAAGGATGTGGATGAATGTTTGGACTGGAAATCCAAAGGTATTGGATATGAGTTATAACATCTAAACAAAAACATCGTAATGGAAACAATATTAATCAT
>JBJEKR010000014.1:0-5724 GCA_051878735.1 Prevotella sp.
AAAAGCAACAAGCAGCGCATTGTACTCCCCGAAGCCACCGAGGAGCGCACTTTAAGGGCAGCCGACCGTGTGCTGGCTGATGGTGTGGCTGACCTTATACTCATTGGCAATCCCGACGAGGTTCACTCTCTGGCAAAGCAGTGGGGCTTGACAAACATTGACAAGGCCACACTCATCGACCCAGAGAACAACCCGAAGTCTGAGGAATATGCAGCCTTGCTGGCTGAACTCCGCAAGAAGAAGGGAATGACAATAGAGCAGGCTCGTGAACTGGTGAAGAATCCACTCTACCTTGGCTGTATGATCATCAAGACAGAAGGTGCTGACGGACAAATCAGCGGTGCGTTGAGCACTACTGGCGACACCTTGCGTCCAGCCTTGCAAATCATCAAATGTGCCCCTGGCATCAGCTGTGTCAGCGGAGCTATGCTTCTCATCACCGACAAGCCTCAGTATGGCGAGAATGGTGTCATCGTCATTGGAGACGTTGCCGTCACTCCTATGCCAGACGCAAGCCAGCTTGCTCAGATTGCCGTCTGCACAGCTCAGACAGCCAAGAGCGTTGCAGGTTTTGAGGAGCCACGCGTGGCAATGCTTAGCTTCTCAACGAAGGGTAGCGCAAGCCACGAGGTTGTTGACAAGGTTGTTGAGGCCACTCGTCTTGCCAAAGAACTCGACCCTGCACTTCAGGTAGATGGTGAACTTCAGGCAGATGCCTCTCTCGTTCCTTCTGTTGGCGAGAAGAAGGCTCCGGGCAGCAAGATTGCCGGTCACGCCAATGTCCTCGTCGTTCCTTGCCTTGAGGTGGGCAACATTGCCTACAAGCTCGTCGAGCGTCTTGGTGGTGCCACCGCTCTCGGCCCAATACTCCAAGGTATTGCACGCCCAGTAAACGACCTGTCTCGCGGCTGTTCTGTAGATGACATCTACAAGATGGTAGCCATCACCGCTTGTCAGGCAATGGATGCGAAGAAATAGGAAATGAAGAGTGAAGAATGAAGAGTGAAGAATGCTCTGTAGATGAAAGAACGACATTATAACTACAAAAGAGAAGGTTCTCCTCTCCATATTAAGAGTTATGCATTTGCAGTACGAATAGTAAAGATGTACTTGCATTTGTCTGATGCTGATTGGAGACTTGCCTCAATATATAAGCAAGTATTGCGTTCTGGAACATCTATTTCAGCTAACGTTCATGAATCAGAATTCGCTCAAAGTTCTTCAGATTTTGCTTCAAAATTATCTATCGCTTTAAAAGAGGCAAATGAGACAATCAATTGGCTTAATCTCCTGAAAGATACTGAATGTTTGTCAGAAACACAATTTGACAGCATGGCTAAAGATTGTAGCGAAATAATTGCCTTGTTAGTCTCCTCGATCAAAACAATAAAGAAGAAAAAGAATACTAACAGTAAATTACAAATGGATGTGGATTGAAGAATAAGGATGGCTTGTCATTCTTCATTCTTCATTCTTCATTCTTCATTTAATTAAGTATGAAAATTTTAGTTCTCAACTGTGGAAGCTCATCTATAAAGTATGCGCTTTACAACATGGACACCAAGGAAGTGATGACTTCTGGTGGTGCTGAGAGAGTTGGATTGGACGGAGCTTTCGTCAAAGTGAAACTGGCTAACGGCGAGAAGAAGCAGATTATGCACGACATTCCCGAACATACAGAGGGAGTGAAGTTCATCTTCTCACTGCTTACCGACCCGGAAATCGGCGTTATCAAAGACCTAAAGGAGATTGATGCGGTAGGCCATCGCATGGTGCATGGCGGCGAGAAATTCAATAAGAGCGTATTGCTCAACGACGAGGTTCTCAAGGTGTTCGAGGAGTGCATTGACCTCGCTCCTCTGCACAACCCCGCAAACCTTAAGGGAGTAAATGCCGTTTCTGAGCTGATGCCAGGTCTGCCACAGGTTGGCGTGTTTGATACCGCTTTCCACCAGACAATGCCCGACTACGCTTATATGTATGCCGTTCCTTACGAACTGTATAAGAAATATGGCATTCGCCGCTATGGATTCCACGGCACAAGTCACCGCTATGTGGCTCAGCGCGTGTGTGACTTCCTTGGTGTCAACCCCGCCGAGAAGAAGATCATTACCTGTCACATCGGCAATGGTGCTTCGATAGCTGCCGTTGACTGTGGCAAGTGTGTTGACACGTCAATGGGTCTTACTCCACTCGAAGGCGTTATGATGGGTACTCGTTCGGGCGATATCGATGGTGGTGCAGTGGCATTCCTCCAGAAGAAGCTCAACCTCGACGCTGACGGCATTTCCGACCTGCTGAACAAGAAGAGTGGTGTGCTTGGCATCACAGAGTTGTCGTCAGACATGCGCGAAGTAGATGCTGCTTGCGAGAAAGGTGATGAAAAGGCTATACTTTCAATGAAGATGTATAACTACCGCATCAAGAAATACATTGGTGCATACGCTGCCGCTATGGGCGGTGTTGACATCATCGTCTTCACTGCTGGTGTAGGTGAGAACCAGTGGACCACTCGTCAAGAGGCATGTGAAGGACTTGAATTCATCGGCGTGAAGATTGACGAGGAAGTGAACAATGGCTTGCGTGGTGTTGAGAAGGTAATTTCCACTGCCGACTCAAAGGTAACTGTTTGCGTCATTCCAACCGACGAGGAGCTGATGATTGCAACAGACACGATGAACCTTCTGTAATAATGCAAGATAAAAATACTCCTGCAACATTTCATTTACATACGAGATGTTGCAGGAGTTTTTTGTTATGTGGATATAATTAGAATATTCTTCCTCTCAACGAGAACTTGATTACGGGGTAAACCGTCAGTTTATCCATCAAGTCGGAGATATCATCATCGGCAGCGTCGTCAAGTACCTTCTGAAGATCGCCAACGCCGTCAGCATATGCTTTAGGAGTTCCATGTATCTGTGCACCGAGTTCAAAACGGAAGCCGACACGATTCTTTGGAATCAAACGACCAAAGCCTAATCCAAAATAAGGACGGAAACCGCTCACCTTTACACCACCGGCGACATCACCATTTTTGTCAACAGGAATCTGATATTCACCGATGTCAATGCCCAGCTGATTGCCTTCGTTGACCAATTGCTTTAACTCTTCGCTATGACCAGTAATCTTAATCACCTTGTCTCCCGCGAACGAAGCACCTGCCGTTACAAAGAAAGAACTTGAATTGCCAAAAGGATAGCAATCGAGTTTAAAGCTGGCCGTTGTACGACTAAGAGAGCCTTTAATTGCCAAAGAACCGGAATAAGATTGACCGTTGGTAGTGCCACTTACATCCGCATCGGTATTAATGTTGAACCCTGGCATAAAGTCAACGCCTGCCCTTACAGACAGATACTGAGTTAAACAAGTAGATACATCGAAACCGATACCTTCTGTACTTGCAGAAACGCCCAAGCCAAGTCTATTGGCAATACCATACTCTGTGTCTTGCTGTGCCTTGACTCCAATGCATCCCATTACGATAAGGCAAACTAAAAAAAATCTCTTTCCCATAATTATATAGTTTTAAATTAAAAATCAATAATATTGATGCAAATATATAAAAAAAACTAATTAGCTCCAAGAAAAAATCCATTTTTTTTGTATTTTTCCATAAACAAGTCACAAATATGCAATTTTATGTTCATAAAATGAAAGGTAGAATCCATTATGGAGGTAGTTTTTCATTCTTTACGATAATCATATTTGGTCAATTCGATTTTTTTTTTTACCTTTGCACCCGAATTACGTAATTTTTAATATTTTAGTTTGAAGACATTTGAAGAATTAGGCGTCAGCGAAGAGATTCGTCGCGCCATTGAGGAATTGGGATTCGAGAACCCAATGCCCGTACAGGAGGAAGTCATCCCTTATTTGCTTGGCAACAGAAACGATGTAATCGCACTGGCACAAACCGGTACGGGCAAGACTGCTGCGTTTGGTATTCCCATACTGCAGAGAATCGATGCCAAGAGCCGCGAGACGCAGGCTCTTGTACTGAGTCCCACACGCGAGCTATGCCTTCAGATTGCCGACGACCTTAAGGATTTCTCGAAATACATGAAGGGAATTAACATAGTTCCGGTGTACGGAGGGACCTCCATAGAGAACCAAATACACGCCTTGCGTCATGGGGCACAGATAATCGTTGCCACACCTGGCAGACTCATTGATCTCATGAACAGAGGGAAGGCAAAGCTGGAGAACGTCAATAACGTTGTGCTTGACGAGGCCGACGAAATGCTCAACATGGGATTCTCCGATAGCATAAACGAGATATTCGAAGGTGTACCCGAAGACCGCAACACCCTACTTTTCTCGGCAACCATGAGCAAGGAGATAGAGAAGATTGCCAAGAATTATCTGCGTGAGTATAAGGAGATTGTTGTGGGAAGTCGCAATGAGGGAGCTGAGAATGTAAACCACATCTACTATCTCGTAAATGCCAAAGACAAGTATCTGGCACTAAAGCGAATAGTAGATTTTAACCCCAAGATTTTCGGAATAATCTTCTGCCGTACAAAACGCGATACACAGGAGATTGCCGACAAGCTTATTCATGACGGCTACAATGCAGAAAGCCTTCATGGTGACCTCAGTCAGCAACAGCGTGACCTTACGATGCAGAAATTCCGCCAGCACTTGACTCAGCTGCTTGTGGCAACGGATGTTGCTGCCCGCGGACTGGACGTCGATGACCTGACCCACGTAATTAACTTCGGTCTTCCAGATGACATTGAGAGCTACACCCACCGTAGCGGACGTACTGGACGCGCTGGCAAGAAAGGCACATCCATTTCCATTCTCCATACTCGCGAAAAGCATAAAATGCGTGCTATAGAAAAGGAGATAGGCAAGTCCTTTGTAGAGGGCGAGATTCCTTCGCCTAAGGAGATATGCAAAAAGCAACTCTACAAAGTGATGGACCAGATAGTAAAGACTGATGTGAACGACGAGGAGATTGATCCTTTCATGAAAGACATCAAACGCTACTTCGAGTTCATGGATAAAGAGGACCTCATAAAGAAGATTGTCAGCATGGAGTTTGGCAAGTTCCTTGCCTATTATGCTGATGCCCCAGAAATAGAGAAGCCAACCACAAAATCCTCACGCTCAGATCGCAACGAGAAAGGAGACCGCAAGGGTCAACGTGGTGAGCGAGGAGAACGGAAGCGTGGATCAAGAAAAGCCGAAAGTGGCTACCGCCGACTTTTCATCAACCTTGGAAAAGCCGATGGCTTCTATCCTGGTGAGGTTATGCAATACATAAACAAACATGTAGAGGGTCGCCAAGAAGTGGGACACATCGATCTACTGAGCAAGTTTTCCTACATCGAAGTACCGGAAAGGGATGCGGCGAAAGTCATGAAAGCTCTTGACGGTACGTTCTACAAAGGACGTGAAGTAAGATGCAACGATGCTGACGATAAGGGGCACGGTCGCAAGTCGGATGGTAAAAGCCATGACGACAGAAAAGCCAACAGCCGCAAAAACGAGTCTAAGAAATCAGCCGAGAAGCCGAAGAAGCGTCGCGAGAATGTGAAAAACACTTTCGAGGATGACAACAATGGCGATTGGCGACAGTTCTTCAAGGGCAATAACGTGAAGTTCAAGGGCGACGAGCCAGATTTCAGCGAAGAAGGATGGGCACTAAGGAAGCCGAGGAAGTAAGCGTCTCCACGAAGACGTATTGTACTGTCCAAATTAATTGTTTACCTTTGC
>JBJEKR010000015.1:0-5561 GCA_051878735.1 Prevotella sp.
ACAAGAACAAGGGCGAAGAGGCTGGATTCATAATCAAGGGACTCGACTATGCCGCCATCAAATTCATTACCACAAAGGAAGGTTGCTTCATGCGCTTCGTAAAATGTCAGAATGCCATGAAGGGAGGCAAGGAAGTGACAGAAACAGAAGTTCCTATGACGCTAATAGAGCAGGAGAAGCCTTACACCCAACGCTATGCCGTGGACGACATTCCACAACCACGTCATGCCACTCAGGACATCTACGTGCGTGCCGTGGTGAAGAGTGCCGGCATCGGCAATGGCATCACCTCATCGGCACAGTTCTACTACAGTCTTGACGGCAAGAAGTTTGAGAAGCTCGGTTCTCCGTTCACTGTAAAGGAAGGCAAATGGATTGGTGCGAAGGTGGGCTACTTCAACTGTCGCTCATCAGTGAGCAACGACGCAGCATTCCTCGACATTGACTGGATAAAGTTTACTAAGTAAAAAAGAGGAATAACCTATAGAAGAAAGGCTCGACACCGCAGTTTGAATGGTGTCGAGCCTTTCGCTTTATAATGCTTTAATTAAGAGATTATGCATTTGGAAGTGCGAACCACTTAACGTAGCAGAAGTCCTGACGGTGAGGCAGGTTGCTGTTCTTTGGATACATGCGGACAGCACTCTTCAAATAGCCGGCAACGTCTGGCATTACCTTACCCTCGAAGATGTAGTTGTTGCCTTCCTGACCTACCACCTCAAGAGGACGGATGCTGAAAATACGCTCCTCGCCGTTCTTGTCGGTCTTGACACAAACAAGCTCAAGGCCAACGGCATCAGAGAGTCCCTGCTCGTTGACAACGTAGCGGATTGTATAGGTCTCACCTGTCTGTGCGCCCGCAGCGGGAACGTCCCAGCTTGAAGAAACCACGTTGATGGCATCCCAACGCTCAGCAACGGCTTCCTTCCACTGTGCAATGTCCTTTGCCAGCTTGTTGTTGTCGGCAGCGAGCTTCTCGAAACGCTTTGCCTCCTTGCAGTAGAACTTGTCGTAGTAGTCGTCAAGCTGACGCTTCATCGTATAGTGAGGAGCAATCTGTGCGATAGAGTTCTTGATAACCTTTATCCAACCCTCGCTATAGCCCTTCTTGTTCTTGTTGTAGTAGAGAGGTACAATCTCGTTCTCAAGCAAACTGTAAATTGTAGCTGCGTCGAGCTGATCCTGATAGCCCTGGTTCTGGTATGTACGCTTCTCGGTGAGAGCCCAACCAGCACCCTCGCGATAACCCTCAAGCCACCAACCGTCAAGCACAGAGAGGTTTACAACACCGTTCATCTCTGCCTTCTCGCCTGACGTACCCGAAGCCTCGAGTGGACGAGTTGGAGTGTTCATCCAGATGTCAACACCCGAAACAAGACGACGGGCAAGCATGAAGTCGTAGTCCTCAAGGAAGATGATCTTGCCAAGGAACTCTGGACGCTGGCTTATCTCGTAAATCTTCTTTATCAAGCCCTGACCTGCGCCATCTGCTGGGTGAGCCTTACCTGCGAAGAGGAACTTCACTGGACGCTCTGGATTGTTCACGATCTTCGACAGACGCTCAAGGTCGGTGAAGAGAAGGTGAGCACGCTTGTAAGTAGCGAAACGACGGCAGAAACCGATGAACAGAGCGTTTGGAGTGATGCTCTCAAGCAGAGAAACCACACGCGAAGGATCACCCTGGTTCTTCAGCCATGTCTCACGGAACTGTTCGCGGATATAGTCAACGAGCTTCTTCTTCAGAGTCATGCGGGTCTCCCAGATTTCATTGTCGTCAACATTGTAGATAGCCTCCCAAATCTTCTGGTTGCTCTGGTCTGCCATGAAGTTGGCGTCGAAGTGCTTGCCATATACGTTCTTCCACTCGGTAGCTGCCCATGTTGGGAAGTGAACACCGTTAGTAACGTAACCAACGTGATTCTCCTCTGGATAGTAACCCTTCCAGATTGTAGAGAACATCTTCTGGCTAACCCAACCGTGAAGCTTACTTACACCGTTGACCTCCTGACAAGTGTTGCAAGCGAAAGTTGACATGCAGAACTTCTCTGAGTGGTCGTTAGGATTGGTACGACCCATGCCGATGAACTCGTCCCAAGAGATGCCAAGCTTTGCTGGATAGCCGCCCATGTACTTGCCGAACAGACCCTCGTCGAAGTAGTCGTGACCAGCTGGTACTGGAGTGTGGACGGTATAGAGCGAAGAAGCGCGTACAAGCTCCATTGCCTGATTGAAGGAAAGACCGCTCTCGATGTAGTCGCACAGACGCTGCAGGTTGCAGAGTGCTGCATGACCCTCGTTGCAGTGATAGATGTCCTTCTTGATGCCGAGCTTCTTCAGCAGCAACATACCACCGATACCAAGCAGAATCTCCTGCTTCAGGCGGTTCTCCCAGTCACCACCATAGAGAGAGTGGGTGATTGGCTTGTCGAACTCTGAGTTCATATCGTTGTCGGTGTCGAGCAGATAGAGCTTCACACGACCAACATTAGCTACCCATACCGAGGCGTGAACCATATAGTTTGTATAAGGTACGTCAACAACGATAGGGTTACCGTTCTCGTCATATACACGCTCAACGGGAACCTGATTGAAGTTCTGTGCCTCATACTTTGCAATCTGCTGACCGTCCATGCTCAGAGTCTGAGTGAAATAGCCGAAGCGGTAGAGGAAACCTACAGCGCACATGTCAACATTGCTGTCAGAAGCCTCCTTAACGTAGTCGCCGGCAAGCATACCAAGACCACCTGAATAAATCTTCAATGCCGAGTGAATACCATATTCCATACAGAAATAAGCAACAGAAGGACGACTTGTGTCTGGCTTAACGTCCATGTAGTCACGGAACATCTTATAGACTGCCTTGATGCGCTTCATAAGCGCCTTGTCCTTCACAATCTCTTCCTTGCGCTCATAGCTGAGACGCTCAAGAAGCAATACAGGATTGTGCTTTACCTCTGAATACAGTTTTGAGTCCAAATCCCTGAACAAGTCTCTTGCTTCGAAATTCCAAACCCACCACAAGTTGTGAGCAAGCTCGTCCAAGCACTTCAGCTCTTCAGGAAGGCTTGACTTGACAACGAGTTCTCTCCATTGTGTTTCATTAACGTAATCTGCTTTAATTTTCATAATCTCTCAAAAAAATTATTTTAACTTAAGTTGTTTCTTTCTCTCTGTTGCCTTGGCAAGTGCCTTGTCATAGGCAACATAATAGTATTTGATGAACTCACTCCACAATGCCTTCTTTGCCATTGCACCGGCGTTGCGGCGTGCTTCGTCAATCTGTTTCTTAGTAAAGTTGGAGAAGAGTGCAACAGTGTCTTTTATGACATCTGCCACCTCAGAATAGTTGTAGTCTGTGCGGTGAATGACCTTAACACCCTCAGAAATCTCACCATAGTGTCCCAATTCGCTGTTCACCCATTGGCCAAAACCTGCCAAATCGGTGGTGATGCAAGGCACTTTAAATGCAACTGCCTCCAACGGAGTGTAGCCCCAAGGCTCATAATAAGAAGGATAGATGCAAAGGTCGTTACCTAATACAATATCATAATATGTCATATTCAATATGCCATCGTTACCGTCAAGGTAGCAAGGAAGGAAAATCACCTTCACCATCTCGTCCTTACGGTTGTGCATATCGTAATATTTCATCATGCCAAGCACGTTGTCGTGGCTCATCTCGTGAAGCCAGTGTGTAATCTGAGGCACCTCAAGCGGTGTGTCGTATTTCTTGCCACTCGCAAGACGTTCCTTCAGGTCGGCACGAGGCTCCCCTACCCAACCTGGGACTTCAATGAAGGCGACTACCTTCTTCTTCAGATCCTTGTCGCGCAACAAACGGTTCATCGATTCTATATAGACATCGACACCCTTGTTGCGGAACTCATAGCGTCCACTGGTTGACACGATGAGCGTGTCGTCGCCCAAGTCCTCGCCAAGCAGTGCATTGGCAACCTCAAGCAACTTCTTGCGTGCCAACTTGCGTTTGCGTGAAAATGTTGTAGCAGAACTCGGAACGAAGCCATCCTCGAAACCATTGGGCAATACGCAATCAACAGGCTTGTCTATCAGCTCGCGACATTCATTGGCTGTGATGTCGCTCACGGTTGTGAAACAGTCCACATTCAAGGCGGTCTGCTTCTCTATTGAGTGCTTGCTCTGCATATTCAGTTCCATAGCCATCTGGTCGCCATTGTAGGCAAACAGATAGTCATAAAGCGGCTTCATGTTTCCTGCAATGCTTCTGCCTATGCTGGTAGCATGGGTAGTAAAAATGGTAGCTATCTGTGGAAGGCGGTTGTTGATATAGAGCAGACCCAAGCCCGTCATCCACTCGTTGCCGTGGTAAATGACATTATCTTTGTCGCTTAAATAAAAATTGTAGTAACTTTCCACAACCAAACCCGCAGCGTATGAAAACATAGAGGCTTCGTCATAGTCTCCATAAGCATGAAGACTATCTACTTGATACTGTTCCCACAACCAACCATAAATCTCATTTTTCCTTTCAAAATAAGGAAGGAAATCAACCAATATAGCTATTGGAGCACCAGGAATATCCCATCTTCCAACCTTTATTTTCAATCCTTCTTTAGCAGTTTGTTTTGTCCAATCACTCAACAACGTCTTGTCCTCAATGAAATATGGCGACTTGTTCTCGCGCCAAACGTCAGGACCAATGAATATAATCCTGTCTTTCAACTCGGTCTGAAGAGTGTTGGCTCTTGTTGATAGTACGGTGTAGATACCTCCCACCTTATTACATACCTCCCAACTCGATTCAAATATATAGTCGGGCATTATTATATCTTTTTTCATATACACTATGTCCTTAATGGCACAAAGGTAGGCAAAAAAAAGAATATTTCCAATAAAATTGCTTATAAAATTTAAAAAAGTGCCATTTTTATGACCTATATTTAGTATCTTTGCCCCAAAAACAATAGAATTGGCATGAAAAGACATTTTTTATCACTCTTGTTGCTATGTTTCTCCAGCACGCATATTGCAGCACAAAACGAGCAAAAGCCTTTCGTCGGATATTTCTTCAACGACGAATACAACATATATCTGAAAATTGACCTCCACGGCGAGGGCATCGAAATTCCAGAGCATGAAATGTTCGGACTTTTGCCTGGCTACTTAGGGAAAAAGAACAACAATTTCTACTGGATTGTCACGTCAAGTAAGATAAAGTCAAAGAAGACTGCAAACATGGAAATGATAAACGATTACGGCAGTGAAGACCTTACAGTTTCCCTTACAATGAAAAACGACTCAATCTTCGTATTAAAACACCAGAATGGCAGCGACCTGAAAGTGCCAAACAAGGGGAAATGGCAAAAATTGCCATCTGAAATAACATTAAAGAAGAAATAATTTCTTTATGACAAAGAGATAAGTCCTGAGAACATCGGTGTCCTCAGGACTTATCTCTTCAGTACTTTCATCAAATACGAAACAATAAAATCATAACGGCACATGAAAACGACAAATCCCCAAGGATAACGTTATCCTCGGGGATTATACTCAAAAAGAAGGCGGCCTCCTACTCTCCCACA
>JBJEKR010000016.1:0-23269 GCA_051878735.1 Prevotella sp.
GACCAACTACTTATACGTCAAGGTGCGGGCGGGACGCCCACACTCCCAGTGGAGGGGGCCTCCACTTTTAATTTTTAACGTGAGTTCGACGAATATTCTTTAGAATAAAGTAAGCTGCCTGTCATTTGAAATATCCACGGTCTGTACCCTTATGGTTGGTTTCTTTGGGAAGTAGCAGTATGCGGCAATAGCTCCCAAAAGGTTGACAACGAAATTATCGAAACATCTGTGTCTTGAATGCTCGATCTGGGCGATGTTCTTCAAAAACGGTTGTATGACACTACATTGGGAAACAGATGGCGCATGTGCCTGCATACCTTTTCGAGATAGAAATGTTTGAGGCAGCGATACCCTGATGAATGAAAGAGAATCATTATCACCATGATTTCTGCCTTTGACATACGGCTGTCACGGTGGTATTTGCGCTTTCCTTCTGCCTTAAACGTATATTTTGCCATCTGCGCATCAAAAACTTTGCAAAAATCATCGGCAATACAAAAAATTTCAGTAACTTTGTCCTCGGTAATCATAGCGAAATTCTTTAGTTTCATTGTTCTTAGCAATTACAAAGTTACTAAAAATTTCGCTAATTACCAAATTTTCAACGAGTTATATTTCATCGAACTCACGTTAATTACCAAATTTTTAACGAGTTATATTTCATCGAACTCACGTTGAATTAATTGAAATAATGTATTGAGTAATAAAAAAAGAGGCCCACGAAGGAGCCTCTTAACTATCCTAATTTTATGCCATTTTGGCGTTCTTGCTGTTGTTAGTGTTTGCCACCGCCTTCAAGATCTCGTATGGTGTAGGCAACAAACATTATGTCGCCGGCATCCATGTCGGCAAGCTGGCTGCGGAGGAAGCGTGAGGCCTTCTTGCGAAGGTCGGGCTGGTCGGAAGGAATGAGTTTATCCATGCCGAACATCAGTGTCGTCCGCATACGAGAGTCGAGCTTGCCGATGTTTGAAGAGCAGAAGTCGATGAAACGGCTGAGGTCCCCTTTCTGAAGTTCATCGAGGAAGCGGAAAGGCTCGTCGTATGACTTGTCGGCGTTGAGACCAAGACGCTTGATGTTCTGCTTGGCAGCTTTGTAGTTGTCGGCGTTGAATGGCAAACGACCGCCAATGTAGGAGGCGATGGTGTTGAAATAGAGTTTCTTGACTATCGTGTCGATGTCTGCCTTCATGTCGGCAGGGAATCGGTCGATGTTTTCTATCATGAACTTTGCAGAAGGCTCTTCAGGAGTTTCTGAGAACTTCCGATAGACGAAAATGTTTTCGGCCTTGAAACGGTCGGCTTCGGAGAGACCGGCGAAATAGTCCTGTGCTATGCGGTTGGCTTCCTCGTTGGCTTTCATATATGCCTCTTTCTTACGCGAGTTGCGGCCTTCGTCGATGATGAGAGCCGTATAGTTGGCTATCAATTCGGGAGTGCGTTCGCCACTGTTGTAGCGTGCTTTGAGTTGCTCGGGAGAGTTGCCCGGCACCGTGATGCGCTCTATCTCCGAACGCAGTCCGTCGATGTCGCGTCCCCCCACGAAGCGTCCCTTCTCAACGCCCTCGGCATCGGTGATGATGAACGTCGGGTAGGCTTTGATTTTGAACTGCTTTGCCAGTTCCACGCCTTCGCCTTTCTCTGCATCGACTTTAATGCAGACGAGTCGTGGGTTTAGATAGTCGCCCACTTCCTTTTGCGGGAAGATGGTGTTTGCCATCATCTTGCAGGGTCCACACCAGTCGGTATAGAAATCCATGAACAGGAGTTTTTGTTCAGCCTTTGCGGCTGCCTTCGCCTCGTTGAAAGTGACGTGGCGGAAGTTTGTCTGTGCCTCCACAACGAGGCAGAGGCACAGAGCAAAGAGAGAGAGAATCGTTTTTTTCATATTTTGTATTATTCGTTTAAATTTCGTATATGTTTTCTTCTTTAACTTCCCCTACTTCCGAAAGTTGAGTTATGCTTTTGCCCTTACAGGGCGCACTTGCGGTGGGCTCCCTACCCAGGGCGTTGCCCTGGGCTATGGGCTGTTGGGCTTTCAGCCCGCTCATTGAACGCTCGTTTCTAAACATGATTAACTTCCGAAAGTTGAGTTAATCATTTATGCTAAATGTCTGTCTTCCAAACATCCAGTTGATTGTTGAGAAGGTGTCGTTCTGGAAACGGACGCTCTTGACACTGCCACTGCCTTCGGTGGTTAGCACGGGATTACCCACTGGCGCGCCTCCATTGGTCTCGTAGAAATAGAGCTTGTAGCCGCTTCCTTTTTGAGTAGCCACGATGAAGTAATCGAAATTCTGTTTTGAACTTGAGCCACCCTGCCAATACTGGTTTGCTATGTAGGTGATGGTCTCGTCGGAAGGAATGCCTTCGGGTTTCAGTTCCACTTCGCTGAAGTCATCGCCGTTGTAGATGTAAGCATAAATCTTGTTGCCGTCAACACAGTAGATGAACGATGCGCTTGCGCCGTTGGTGCTGTAAGCCACGGCCTTTGCCATGTGGCTGTCGGCGGGAAGCAGAAGACAGCTATTCAGCGAAGTACCGAAGAACGAAACACCTACGAGATAGAGCCAACGCTCGCCTTTCGCCTTGTCTTCCATCACGAATGTACCAGTTACGTTGCCCGCAATGTTGCCCATACCGCAGTGCAGACATTCAAGGTTGGTCATGTTCTGTGTCTTGTCAGCACCGGTAAAGTCGTCAAACAGCAGTGGCGATGCCATCTGATTGTAATCGAAGGCATAGAGGCTGTGTGACTTTTCGTCCCACATGGCACCGGAGCCATACTGTGTGCCATCGGTAAAGAAATAGCTACTGCCACCATACTCGCTGACTGGCAGACCGTACTGTCCGCTCGATTCTCCCGAATATCCTTCCAAGGCTGGTGTAGAGTAGAATCCAGTGGAAGTTACCAGAATGGTGTTGCCAAAGCCTACGAGGAACGTGCCGTAAGGCTGTTCGTTGGCATCCATTTTGTCGAAGAAGATGTTGTCGTTGTCAAAAATGGTCTTGAAGTCCGACGTGCGGAATATGCTGATACTACGGTTGTCGGTGGTCACGGTGATGGCGTTGGAACTCTCTATCTCGTCGTTGTCGGTGTTGATGTAGTACTTGCCGTAGTTGGGATAGAGGGCAACAGGACGTCCTGCCAATGGATTGCCAGTGGTTTGTGTGACGAGGTTCTCGCCTTTCTGACCATCGAGGGTGAGCAAATCGACTTCCGTCTTGCCGTCGGCTGTCTCCTTAAGAATGTAGAAACCCTGTGAGAAGAGCGTGCGCACGGTCAGCTCAGTGGTGGCATAAACGGTATATCCATTGTCCTTGGAGGTTGCTGCAAGCCTCAGCTGATATAGACCTGGTGAAAGTTTCACCTCGTAGTCAAGATTCTTCTCGTTGCCTATCACCGTAGGTTCTGTAACCTTGCCGTCCTTACCTGTCTGTCCAGTCTTGTCGTCGAGCAGCAGCCAGGAATATTCCATCTTGTCGTCGCTGAACGACGACTCCACGACAGGATTGATAACAAGACGCTCGCCAATGTAGGCCGTCTTGACGTAAGAGTTGTCAATGCCCGTTATAACGGTCTTGCTGATGGCTCCCGAATCGCTTGTGCTGTCGTCGTCGAAACAGCTCGTCAGCGTCAGAGTCAACGCCATTGCAGTAATGTTTAATATTATCTTTTTCATAATTCTTCCATTTTTCATTTTTCACTCTTCATTCTTCATTTTTCAAGCGTATGGATCATAAATGTCAACAGGAGTGCCGTCGGCTTCTCTCAGCACGTCAAGTCCTTGTGCCTGACGTTCGGCATTGACCTCACGAAGTCGTCTTGCCATTTTGCGGCAAATATAGTCCAAGTAGTTGGCGTCGCCTGTCATGAGTTTATCAATGTATTCGTCGTCCCATTTCTCGCCTGTCTCGCTTATGAGGAACTGGTGCTTCACTAAGCCGTAGTCGCCAAAGTAGTCGGCAAACGTTATCGTATAATATACAAAGTACGGATAAGAGTAGGTCCACTTTGACGGTTCAGACAGTTGATCGGTAAATTCGAGTACACGCTCGGTATAGGCATCATAGCCATTGACGAAGTTCTCGTTTGGCTTAATGCGATATTTCAGCACCACCGTCATGTCCTTCAGGCTTGCGTCGCGTAGCATGACGATGGGCAGACGAGTGCGTGCCTTTCCTGCCGGCATGACGTAGCGTGAGGCAAGTTGCGGGTCGTTGAAGGCTATATAGTGCTTGCCCGCTACGGCGTTTTCTACGCCAGCAGAGTCAACCTGCTCGATGGTTATTGCCCTGTCGGTGTCGGCAACAAATCCCATCGACTCGACCTCAACCCAAACGGTGTCTTGCATCAAGTTAGGGTCGCCATAGACGAAGGAGTAGGTAGAACGCGCCAGCTCAGGCTTGAAGTCGCTGACGGCATCGATGCCGTAGTAAAAGTTGAGGCGACAAGTAGGGTCGCTATACAACTCAAGGTCTTTCTCGCATGACGATAGTCCTGCCGCTACGACCAATGATAAAATTATATGTTTCTTCATATTTCAATTTGTCTATGTCTATTGTATTTCTGTTGAAGGCAATGGGAGGATATAGTCTTCCTCCTTAATCTCATCGTCGCACCACATCATGCTCTTTGCCGCATTGCGCTTGTAGCAGAAGAACATCTGTCCCTCGGCGAAGAACTCACGTCGATACTCTTCGGTCATTTCTGCCTTGACGGCATCGAGGGTGGCGAAAGGCTCGTAGATTGTAAACTGGCGGTCGCGCATGTAAGCGTCGTAGAGGTCTTGAGCCTCGCTCAGATTGCCAGCCGTCTCAATGGCAATGAGATAGATCTCGGAGAGTCGCAGCATGGGGATTATCTGACGCTTGGTAGTCAGGGTGTAGGAGTCTGCCGACAGTTCGTCGTACCAGTATTTCTTTATTGCAGGGCGAACGACGCCGGAAGGATTCTTTACCGAGCGGTTCCAGAGATAGAGGTAGTGGTTGTGCGAAGCTGTGCTGCCAGGCAAGGAGGCGAAGAGCTGGGTCAGCATGTCGGAGGAAAGGAAATAGTTGTCGTCGCGTACCTGAGCTGTCAGTCCGCCTATTAGAAGATTGTTGGCATAGGTGTTGACATCGTATTTGCTCAGATAGAACAGACATTCAGAAGGCAATGCGTTGTAGCCATTATTCAGGTCTGACGTAGCGCTAAGACTTATCACGTTGTTGCCGTCGGCACCTTTGGCCGAAATAATCTCGCGTGCTATGGCGTTCGCCTCTGAGGTCTCGCCAATATACAGAGCCATGCGTGCATGAAGTGCGCGTACAGCCCAATAGTTGAGTCGCGACTGACGGTAGCACATAAAATCATCATCAGCGTTGGCGGGGTTGTTCAGCTGTGTAAACGTCTGTTGGAAAATAGGGTCGCTGTCCTTCAGCAACGACTCTGCCTTTTCGATGTCCTTCTTCAGCAGCGACACATATTCGCTGTAACCATAGTATGAAGGACGCTCGTTGATGCCAGTGGTGTAGGAATATGGCAGTGACACTTGCTCCACGCCGCCTTTGGGAAGCTGGCCAAACAGGCGCAGCACGTCGAACTGGCAGAAGGCGCGAATGGCGTAAGCCTCGCCCTCTATCACCTTCATGGCAGTCTTTTCATCCACTGCGCCGCCCTTCTCGTCGATGTTCTTCAGCAGCACATTTGCAGATGCCACTATGTTGAAGAGCTTGGCGTAGATGGCCTTCACCACAGGACGCACGTTGTCGTCAGAATAGTCGTGGTGGCTGAGATAGTATTTCACTGGTCTTCCTGTCTTGTAGCTGTCCTCAATATACCAAAGGTTTGCCATATTCTCAATGTCGGTCATGGTCAGGCTTTGACCGTAGGCGTCAGCGTCGCCCATTGCCATGTAACAGCCAGTCAGGGCGTCACGGAAGCCCTTGTAGTTCTCAAACTGGTCGTTCTCTTTCGAGATGTTCTCGCCACGCACGTCGAGCCAGTCGTCGCACGACGTGGCGAGCAATGCAATGACGAACATCATTATTATATATTTCGTTGTCTTCATAAAATTATCAATTTATATTCTTTGTTGATTCTTTAGCTACACTCTTCTAAAACAGCAGTTTCACGCTTGCCTGAATGTTGCGGGCGTAGGGATAGCTTGTGCCTCGCTCCATCTTCACCGTTCCCCAGTGTACGAGGTCGTTCATGTTGATGGCAAAGATGGCACTGTTCAGGTGGAATGTGTTGAGGAGCCACGGATGTTTGAGCTTATACTGAAGGCTGACGCTCTGCAACTCCAGCACGTTGTTGTCCATCACGTAGCGCGATGTGGCTTTGGAGGTAGAGTTTGACAGCTTCTTGAAGAACACCACATCGCCTGCCTCATACCAACGGCTGCTGAGCACGCGCTCATCGACGTTCTTGTTTTGTATGTCGTAGATGCTGACCTCCACGCGGTCGCGCAGAGTCGAGTTATACACCTTTCCGCCCCAGTAGTAGCCGAAGGAGGCTGAGAGCGTGAAGTCGCCCCACTGCAGCATCGTGTTCATGTTGCCACGATATTTCGGGTCGGCGCTGCCGCAGAACACTTTATCGGTGGCCTTCCACGTGTCGGTGATGTTACCGTTCTTGTCGAGGAATATTTCCTTTCCCGTACTTGGGTCGATGCCGAGCGACTGTACGGCGTAGATGGCGTTCTGCGGGCGACCTTCATAGAAGAGGTTCTGAATGCCCGATGCGTCCTCGTCGGTAGCGTCGCTCGACATGTAGGCCTCTGTCTGGTCTTTGATGGCCTGTGACAACTTGGTAATCTCATTTTTGTTATACACGAGCTGTGCGCCTATCATCCAGTTCAGCTTGCGCTTTTTGTCGCGTATGATGAAGCCTTGCAGTGATGCCTCCCAACCTTTGTTCTCCACCTCGCCAATGTTGGCGCGGTAAGACGAGAAACCCATAGAGAGCGGCAGGTCCATCGACGAGAGCAGGTTGTTGGTCTTCTTCGTATAGAACTCAAACGAACCCTTTATGCGGCTGTCTATAAGTCCGAACTCGGTGCCGATGTTCATCTCCTTCGTGGTCTGCCACGAGAGGTCGGGGTTGCCATAGCCACCAAGTGCAGCACCGTTCCAGCTCATATAGCGGTTGTCGTTGATGTATTTATAATAAGTGTATGCATCGGTTTCCTGTGCTCCCGATGCTGCACCAGTTTCGCCGTAAGAGGCTTTCAGGCGCAGCATGTTAACTATGCCGTTGTCCTTCAGGAACTTCTCGTTGTGCATGTTCCAACCGATACCGGCACTCCAGAATGGAGCATACTTCTTGTCGCTACCGTACGACGAGTTGCCGTCAACGCGGTAGGAGAAATCTACGTAGTAGAGGCTGTTGTAAGTGTAGTTTACGTTGCCCGTCACACCAAACTGACGGGTCTTTGAGTTGTATCCGCTCGGCATCTCGTTTTGCGCATACTGTCGTGCGTCGGCAATGTTGTTCATCGATTCGTTGGAGAAGCCTTCAAGGGCGATGTTGAACAGGTCGTAATTCTGCGTGCGCATGCTCCAGTTAAGACCGGCATAGAGAGAATGGACGTCGGCAAAGAGCTTGTTGTAGGATAATGTGAAGTCGGCACTCAGATTGAGGTTCTTGCCGTTGCCGTAGCGATAGAGTCCGCGGCGAAGGAAGCCCGAGCCTGTCTCATACTCCGAACCTGTGGAAGAATTGGAAAAGTAAGTGTCTTCAGGAGAGAGGAAGCGGTTGGTCTCGCTGTCGGTCTTCGATATGCCAAACTGTCCGCGCATTGTCAGTTCGGGCAGTATTCGCCAGTCGATGGCGAAGTTGTTGGTCAGTTCTTGGTAGCTGCTCTTGTCGAACGAGCCGAGAGAGGCGTTGTAGAGCGGATTCTCAGGCTTTGCCATATTCTTGTAGAACGGATCGAAAAACTTGCGCAGATTGCCGTCCGAGTCGTATGGGTCGTTATAAGGCTGCTGGTCAACGTAGGTGCTGAACGAACCATAGGGACTCTCCTGACTGGCGTTGATGCCCACCGAGGTGTAGTTGCGGAACGTCAGGTTCTTGTAGATATACATAAGGGTGATGGCTCCGTTGAAGGTGCGGCGGTGAGAGCCTTTCATGGCTCCTTCCACGTCGTTGTACTGTGCGTCGGCACTCCAGCGGAACTCCTCGCTACCACCTTCCAGTCGCAGGTTGTAGCGCTGACCAACGCCCGTGCGCAGTGGCTTCGACATCCAATCGGTGTCAACGCCGTTGAGCACTTGGCGCAGACGCTCGTTGTAGGCTTCCTTCAGCAGAGGTTCGGTTTGTGAGGTCGATGACCAGTCGCGGTAGTAAAGTCCTGCCTTACGCTCCAGTTCCAGCTTGTCGGCGGCATTCAGCAGATGGTAGCTTGTGAGGTCGGGCACTTCGAGCTGTAGGCCGATTTCGAGGTTCACCTTCAGCTGTCCCGGCTCAGGTCGCTTCGACACTACGACGATTACACCGTTGGCACCACGCGAGCCATAGATGGCTGTAGCGGCGGCATCCTTCAAGATGTTGATGCTCTCTATCTCCTCGTCGTTGTAGTCCATCAGCTTTTGAAGCGAAATCTCAAAGCCGTCCATAACTACGAGCGGAGTGTTGGGGTTTGACGATTGGCCCGCGTTGAACTCCTCTACGCTCATTGGCAGCGACGAGTTGCCGCGGATGTTGATGTCAGGAAGGTTGTTGGGGTTTGAACCGTTGAGATTGTCAATGGCGAAGTTAAGGCTGGCATCGGCGTTTTTCAGCGTCTGCAACAGGTTCTGTCCGCGAAACTGCTTCAGCTGTTCCGACGATATGGTAGAAACGGAGCCAGTGTAGCTCTCCTTTGCCTTGCGGAATATACCGGTAACGACAACGTCTTTCATCACATTTCCCTCATCGTCGAGAATAACCTCTATAAGATTTCGCGTAGCCTTCCTTTCGAGTGTCTTCATGCCGATGTAGGAGAATGTCAGCAGCGAGTTTGTACCTACACCTACGATTGCGAAACGTCCGTCAGCGTCGGTCACCGTTGCCAGTTTGCTGTTCTTCACCTGCACTGTGACTCCCATTAGCGGTTCGCCCGTCTGGTCGGTGACGCGTCCCTTGGCAGTAAACACATCGTTGTCAACCACATAGTATTTCTGCTCTTTCGTGATGTTGATGAACTTGTCTTTCACCTCTGCCTGATATGGCAGCCCATTGAGAAGCATGTCAACAGCCACAGGCGCAGGTTTCTTCACGATGTCGGCAGTGACCTTGCACTTGCTCAACTCGTCATAGTTGTAGTTGATCTTGTAGTAGCCCGACTGCCGCTCCACCTGTCGCAGAGCTTCTGTGAGCTGCATGTCACGACACTTCAGCGTAATACTCTTGCCCTTGTCGTTAGCGGCTGAGGCCGTGCTAACAGCAAGTGACAGTAGCGTTACGAGAAGCGATAGAATAAAACTTTTCTTCATAGTTTTGCGTATTTACGTTACAAATTGTTGATATGTTCAAACGTAAATACACACATCGTAAGCAATCGGGTACAAAAAAAATCACTTTTTTTCTTCTTCTATCGTTATCTCGTTGTCGCCAATGGTAAGATGGGCGGACGAAACGGCATTCAGGCTGCTTACGATGTCGTTGATGCTCTGGCTTTTCTCAGCCACGAAATGCAGGCGCACGCCCATCAGCGACGGGTTTTCAAACACGATGTTTATGTTGTACCATCGTCCAAGTTCGCGCATGATGTCGCCCAGAGAAGTACGGTCGAAATAGAAGAAGCCGTCTTTCCACTGTATGTAAGAATAGGTATCTACACTCGCCTTCTGAAGCAATCCACCATCGCCAATGCTCACCATCTCTCCTGGCGACAGTGTCTGTTGAGGCTTGTCGCCCGCAGTTACCTCGACCTTGCCGCTTACCAGTACCACATGGGCCGTTTCCTCTCGGTAAGCCTTCACGTCAAACGACGTGCCAAGAACCTTTGTGGTGAAGTATTTTGTGCGTACGATGAATGGATGGGCAGCGTCTTTCTTCACGTCGAAATATGCCTCGCCCTCGACAGTGACCTCCCTTGCCGATATGCCAAGATCGTTGGCGAACGTTATGCGGCTCTCGGCGTTCAGCCATACCTCTGTGCCGTCGGGTAGCGTAAGGCCAAAGTCCATGCCGCGTGACGTGGCAATGGTCGTTTTCTGCACGTCAGTGTTTTCTGCCGTGCCTGACACTGTTGCGGTGTTGCTGAAGTCAAGTCGCCTCTCGGTTACCACTGCCGGCTCTGAGTCTCCGGTCTCTATCGTAACCTCACGCTTTAGGTTCTCGACAGCCACGTAAGCCTCTTGTCGCCTTTCGCTTGTCGTAGGCCAGGCAATGAGGAAGATTGCCACTACGGCAGCCGCAACAGCTGACAGCCACGCCAATGGTTTAATCCAAGGATTGTCGGCAGGTTGCTCCGTGTTGGCAGCAACGAACTTCTCCCATTCGGCATCAACGTCGGGTGTGGGGCGCGTGCTGCGTCCCATTGCCATGCGCATCAACTGCTGCTCGTCGTCTGTCGGCATCAGCCTGTCAGTGTCGTTAGTGTGTGAACTTTTGTCTTCCTTCATTGTTTGTCGTTTACATTTATTATTACGCCATTGTCGTCGTGTCGGGTACTGCTGTAATCATTATTTAACATTGAAGTGCTCTCTCAGCATGGCAAGAGCCTTCACAATGTGTCGTTTTACGCCGTCGGGCGTTATGCCGAGCATTGCCCCCACCTCCTTGTAAGTATGCTTCTCGTAGTAGCACTGTCGCAGCACGAAGCGAGTCTTCTGTGGCAACCGTTCTATAGTTCTGTTCAGGTCGTTTATGCGTTCGTCGGTCTCGTCTATCGTGCAGTATTCGACAGTGTCGTAGAAGTGCTTCACGTAGTCGGCATAGCGGTCGCGTGAACCTCGCTCGCGCAGTCGGTTGTAGCAGGTGTTACGCACGCCAATGAAGAGATAGCCCGTCACTGTTTCGGGTTGCATCTCGTCCCATTTCTGCCATGCCCTTGCAAACACCTCGCTCACTACGTCGCGACTTGCCTCGTCGTCTTGCAGAAAGTCGTACGCAATGCAGTAGAGGCGTGAGTAGTTCTCACGCCACACCGTCTCAAACCGCTGTCTGTTTCTTTCTGCCTCTGTCATTATCGTTTGCCTGTGTTCTGCTTGTCGGCTGCAAAGTTATCTAAAAAAAGTGAAACCACAAAACAATTCGTTTCGTTTTTTCTTTACTGCCTCAGTCCGAACACGTAGAACGCAGCCTACTACTTATACATTAAGAATTAAAAATTAAGAGTTAAGAAAAATAGTTTTGCACAATAAATGCCGTAACATACTCTCTTAACTCTTAATTTTTTAACTCTTAATTCTTAATTGACTTTCGATTGTCGTGCTCCGCAATCTGGGAGTGTGGGCGTCTCCAGCTTCCCAACGGAGGAGTGAAAAGTTGCAATACTATCCTCTATGATGCTCTCCCACTGGGGGAGATGGAGGGGGCTTCATTTTTGATTTTTTACATCATCGTGTCTAAATATCGGTGTGCTTCCTTTGCCTCGGAGGTGAACAGCATTATTTTTCCTTCAGGCGACACTACTATGAGCGAGGGGATATATTCTATAAAGTAGTTGTCTTTCATCTGTTTCGTCTCGGTCTGCGGCACCAGGAACTGACGCCACATCATCTGCTCGTCTGCCATCGCCTTGCGCCAGTCTGCCTCACGCTTATCCACCGAAAGGCTGACGATGTTGAGTCGGTCGCCGTATTCCTCGTGCATCTTCTTCACCTCGGGAATGGCGGCACGGCAGGGGCCGCACCACGATGCCCAGAAGTCGATGAAGTTCCACTTGCCAGCCTCTATCACCTTGCTGAGCCGTGTGGCGTTGCCATTGTCAGAGGTGAGGGCAAGGTCGCGCAGGTCGCAACCTTTGGGATATTGCTTCATGCGGTCGATGTGTTGGGCGAAGGCGGCATGTCGCTGACGGTCGTAGTTGTCGGCAAAGGCTGCTTTGAGGCTGTCATACTCCTCTGCGGTGTAGGCAAACGGCTTTGCCGTGGCCAACTGCTGAAGCAAAAGGCTGATGGCATAGTTGCGATGAGAGTTGATGAAGCGTTGGTTTGCCTCTTCAAGCCTTTGTCCGGCATCGGCAGCCACGGCTTCAAGCCTTTCCAAGGAGGCAGTGTCTTGTCCCGCTTTCTTGTTGTTCCAGTATTTCTTTAGGCGAAAGTCGAGGTCAGTCGCCTCTGCCTCTATTCGCTGGCATCGTGTCGCCTCTTCCCATTCGAGATATTGCCGCTGTGCCTCGCCGCCATTCACTCTAATGTGTTTCGTCTTGGGCAGCAGCAGTTCCGTGGGAGAGTAGTTGAGCGGCAGGCTGTCGATATGCTCGGCTTCTACCTGGTAGACGGTCGCTTCGAGCATGAAGCGTGTGCCGCGTGTCGTTTTATACTCGCCTTCCCTATATTCCGCTTCTGGCTTCTCGCTGATGTGGAGTTCGACGAGCAGGGGCGACTCTATGGTTCCCGTCATCTCGAAGTGTTCATCGTCTGATAGACAATGCACATCAACATTCCGTCCATGTTCGGCAGAACGCAGTGCAACGCGTGTGCCCTTTCTCATTCCGGGAATGTTGCCCTTTACGGTAAATGATTGGGCAAAGGACGATGTGGTCAGCGATGCTGCCATTGCTGCTATGATAAGATGGTGTCTCATTGTTGTTCAAGTGTTTTAAGTATTTCTTCCGGTTTGTGGGTCACTTTCACTATGTTGCCGTCGGTGCCGATCAGTACGAGACATGGTATGCTGCTTATCATGTAAGCCTGTGCCACGGTGTCGCTGAAAGTCTGCTGGCTGACGAGCAGTTGCGCCCATGGCATCTTTTCGTCTTCCATCGCCTTGCGCCATGCCGGCTCCTTCTCATCAAGCGAACAGGAGATGACCGTGAGGCGGTCGTTGTGTTTGTCGAGCATTGCCTTCACCTGTGGTATTGCCTTGCGGCAGGGACCGCACCACGAAGCCCAGAAGTCGATGAGCGTCAACTTGCCCTCCTGCATCAGCGACGACAGTTGCACGGATGTGCCCTCCGGGGTTGTTGCCGTGAAGTCGGTGAACGGTGTGCCGATAGCCTGAGCCTTGATGGCGGCGAGGTTGCGGCGCAGGAAGTTCACGTGGGCGGTGTCGGGATTGTTGGCGAGGAGACTCATCCACTTGTCAACCTGAATGGTGCTGTAAGTGAAGGGCGAATAGATGCGTTGCGCCACGAGGGCGGCAGCCACGGGCGACTGTGGGTTGAGGCTGATGTAGCGCAGGGTCATGTCGTCAACCTCAGCCTTTGCCTTGTCGCTCGCTTCGCGTTGCGGAGCTATTTTCACTTCATCGCCATTGTTGGCAAACCATGCTTCGGCTGCAACGTAGGAAAGACTGTCGGCATGCAGCTCTGCAAGGCGCATATAGTCGAGGAATTTCTGGTATGCCTCGTTTGCCTGTCCTGCACTGATGGTTGCCAGCGTTTCCTTCTGTTTGTATCGCAGGTTGCCGTCGAGCACCGCCTTGTCGATGGCGATGCTGATGTCGGTTGTATCGACCATGAGGCGCAGCACAGCGTCCCTGCCCCATTTTCCCTTTGGTGTCTTGGTGAAGATGTTTGCCGTGGCAAGGCGCGACATTCGGGTGTTGCCTTCCACCGTCACGTTGCCGCTCGGTGCTGCGGCACTGCCAAGAGCCTTTCCGTTAGGGTTCTCATCGTCAGAAATCACGACTTTTACGCTGTCGGTCATTCCACCGACGTTCACCCTAATCGAAAAGCTCTGGGCAGAAGCGGCAGCCGACACTGCGACCACCGCTAAAAGAGAGAGAAATTTATTGTAACGCATTAATATTTTAACTCTTAATTGACTTCGTCGATTGCTGGCTGCACCTCGGGATAGCTCAAGCGAGCTTGGCTCTCCTCTCGGTTTGCGCAGCAATTGGCTTTCCCTTTGGTCGCCGAACTTCGTTTCTTAATTCTTAACTCTTAATTCTTAATTCTTAATTCTTAACTCTTAATTCTTAATTCCTAACGTATCTTACCATCGCATAGCGTTTTGTCGGCATGGAATGACGCATAATAGCATTCTTGCCGCTCATCACCTTGCGTATGAAGGCACACTTGGACGCCATTGACGTGTCGATAGTGGCAGTCCAGTAGTAGCCCTGATCACCAACATTGCATTTCTCGTATGCCGAAACGGAGAGGGCATGAATAGAACCGAAGAGGGTGAGGTGCAGGCCGTCGGCTGCCATGAGCGGCAGTCCGCCACCGTCGCGCCATCCAAGAGCATCGACGGCAGTCACCCCTACCGTGCGTTCCAGTTCCTTCCAGTCGTCGTCGGTAGGCAGTCGCCAGCCTTCGGGACAGTTGTCGAGAGCCTGCTGATAGCTCATGTAATTGCCCTGAAGTTCAATCAGTTCTTCCTCTTCGTCGATGTCGTAGTCGTCTTCAAACCAGTATTCCAGTCCGTTGTCGGTCAGGTAGCTCTGCTCCACCCACGGCTCGCCTCCACGATAGTTTTCGGCAAGCCATTCGGTCTGTCCGTATTTCACTGTTCGGTATTCGCGTCCGTCGGCATCGGTGAACGTGCCTATTGCCACGGGCTTCACCTCCGTTGGATAGTCGTCGTCGCTGCAAGAGGCAAGGAAGGGCAGCGCGGCAAGGCATATAGCGTATAAAAAATGTTTTGTCTTCATAGTCGTTTTCTTGCGTTAAAGTTCAATTCCAAGTGATTCTATTATTCCCACAAGCGTCTCAAACTTGTTCATCATAGTTGCCGATGAGCCGTATGTGGCCTCAAACTCTTCGCGCGACATCGAGGTGACGGCATTGAGCCAATCGCTCAGGTCGCCAGACTTGTAGGGGAAATACACTCCCCACGAGCTGTAGTATCTGAAGAAGCCGAGGTCCCATGTCTCCTGTTCGGTAAGGCTATCCCAACCAAAGTAGTCGAGGTCCTCGCCGTAATACTCCTCGCTGAAGGCATAGAAGGGATCGAGCTTGTCGGAATTGCGGTCGAGCACGTCCTTGACGATGGTCAGGAACATGCCTGAGAAGAACCCGTCGATGTCTTCCAGCTCTTCACCATCGTCGAGGTTGAAGGCATAGCATCGCACGCCGAGCACATTGGTGCTGTGGCGCAAGCGTCCGTAAGACTCGTATGCGATGTCGTCGGCAAGCAGCACTGAGAAGGGTTTCGACTTTCCCAGGCGCGTCAGCAGCGAGTGTTTCAGTCCGTCGGCGGCCTTGCGCTGTGCGTCGATGTCGGTAATATACTTAAATGTGTATTTATATCCGTAGGAGCCGCTGATGGTCCATCCGAGGTCGAGCAGTTCGGGCTGCTGTCCGTTGACGGCTGTCAGCGTGTCGCTGAACAGCAGATAGACTCCAGTCTCGTTGAAGAATTCGCGCTGAAGCTGTGCCGTGGCACTGTTGTCGTTGGCAGCAGGGGCAAAGCCGTTCACCTCAACGTTGCTTGGCGAGGTGTCCTCGTCGTCGCTGCATGAAGTCAGTAGTGGTGCCGTTGTCATGAGCACTGCCAATAATATATGTATCTTTTTCATATTCTATAAAATTAATTTATGTTTTGCCAAGCTATCGTTACCAGTCCTCCTCTTCGTCATCCGCCCTGCGGTTCTCAGTCTTGAAAGGCTGTCGGTCGGGACGCGGGTTGCTGCCTATGGAGTTTTGGAAGTCACGCGTGTTCTTCGGAATGTTGAGCGTGTAGGCATCGTCGTTGGGTTCCAGGCGATAGTAGGAAGTGTGGTCGGCAATGTTGTCGTAGTTGACATACACATACCAGGTGTAGCTGTGCTCTATGGCCTTCGAGTAAGGACACTTCACGTCAACCTGATAGCGGCGAAGGTCGAACCATCGGTGACCCTCGAAGCACAGCTCACGCTGACGCTCGTCGCGTATGAACTCTATCAGCTGTTTGCCCGACAGACCACTCACTGCGGCATCGCCGTCGATGCGTCGCTGACGCAGCTGCGACAGCCATTGGCACGCCGCGGCATCGTTGCCAAGCTGTGCCTCTGCCTCGGCGAGGTTGAGGTATGCCTCGGCGGTGCGTATGCTGAACACGTCGCTCACCGTCTTGTATGTTCCCCACGACGCGCGGCTGTTGTCAATCTTGTGGTAGGTCCAGTAGGCGGGTGAGTTGTTGACATCGTCCTTGTCGGTTATGTAGCCACGCTTGCGTCCGTCGTTGTCGTCGTAGAGGGCCACGAGATTGTCTGATGCGGCATATGCAGGCGAGTAGTTGTAATAGGAGGTCGAACGCCTGCCTGGCGACTCGAAGATGAGGTTGCCGAAGCACGAGGCACCATTGGAGTAGAGCACCTCCTTGTTCTTGTCGCTTATGGGATAGGCGTCAGCCGACCAGCCTCTCATGTCCTGAAGGTAGTCGTTCTGACGGATGGCAAGCTCGGCATAGCGTTTCGCCGTGGTCCAGTCCTGCATGTAGAGAGCCATGCGGCTGCGCTGGATATATACGGCGTTGATGCCCACATGGTAGATGGTCTGCGGTGATGCGACATCGGCAAGCAGTTCCTCGGCCCTTTCAAGGTCGGCAACGATTTGCTGATACACCTCAGCCACGCTGTTGCGGCTGAACTCTGCATCGACCACCTCGCCCGTTGTCTTCACCGGCACTCCAGGCGTAGTGGCAGCCGTGGCAGGGGCGTAAGGCTTGGCGTAGAGGTTAACCAACAGAGAGTAATACACAGCGCGCAAATAGAGGCACTCGCCCATCACGTGACGGCGCAGTGCATCGTCGTCAGCGTTGGAGGTGGATAGTGCGTCTGCCGCTTCAATCACCATGTTGCAGTTGTTTATTTTTTCGTAAGCGAGATTCCAATATTCCTCTTCGTAGCTCTTGTAGGTCTCTGCCCCCTCGTCATCGATGTAGGCGTCGCGCTGCCAAGTGAAGTAGGCAAAGTAGCGTTTGGTGTTATACAGGCCGGACGGTTCAAGTGAGAAGCCCATTGTCTCCTGCATTTCGTCGCCGAGGAAATGGAGCAGCAGATAGTTCTCATTTTCCGTATAGCCGCCATAGTTGTAGTAGAAATAGCTCAGCGGCATGGTGCAGTCGCCCATGAGCAGTTCGTTGAGGTCTTCAGCCGACTGCACGCGGCTGAGGTCCTGCGAGTATTCCTCCATAAAGCCGGAGGAACACGATGCGGCAATGAGAGCCGTCGCTATGAATGATGTTATCTTTGTCTTCATCTGATGAATGTGTTTTAGAATTGCAGGTTTAGTCCGAAGGAGAAGCTGGGGCGGTCGCTCAGCTGAATGGTGGAGAAGCCGCCCTGGGTTGGTGTCTGACCCTTCAGCTCCGAGTCGCAGATGGTGAAGAGGTTGTAGGCAGACAGCGTCAGTGCCAAGCGAATGAGTCTCCAGTGGTTGAGTATGTTCTGCGGAAGCTCGTAGGTGACGCTCATCGACTGCAACTTCAGATAGTCTGCGCTCACTACGCGAATGTTGGAGTAGTCGTACATGTCCCAATAGTTGTCGGCAATGGTCTGTATGCCCTCGTTATAGTATAAGTCAGACCAGTGGCGCGAGTATTTGTAGTAGGCGTCAGAGCTCTTGCTGATTATCGACGGCACGGTGGTGGTCAGCTCGTCGCCGGGCTTCTGCCAGCGCTGCATGTAGTCGCGGCTGTAGTTCTTCTCCGAATAGATGTCTGACCCATAGGCTCCACCCGAGGCGGCACTGCCGTACATGGCGAAGAGGCGGGTCTTGGCTCCGAGACTGTAGCCGAGCGACACCGAGGCGTGCCACTGCTTGTAGCGGAAGGTGTTGGTGAGGCTGCCCTGGATGTCTGCCTCGCGCTTGCCGCTGGCCTCGAGCACCATGGTGTAGGTGTCGTATTTCGACAGGCCGCGCAGTGCGTCGGGGCTGTCAACATAGTCGTCGAACAGCGGACCACCATCTACAGGACTCAGTCCGAGGAACTTATAGCTGTAGAACGTGTTGACCGACTTGCCCTCGACAACGGCAGTTCCGTTAAGGAAGTCCTGTAGGTCGTAGGTCTGTGCATCGGGACGTGTATCGACGCTGTTGATTACTTTCGAGATTGACGTTGAGAGCGTCCAGCGGAAGTCCTTGTTGCGTATCGGTGTGGCTGTGATGTCGAAGCTGTAACCCTTGTTGGTCACGTCGCCGCCGTTGATGACGTAGCTCGTCACGCCGTTCACTCCCGAAACGCGCTTGCTCATGAAGGCATCCTTGGTCTTCTTGTAGTAGGCGGAAGCCTCGATGGCAAGACGGTGGTCGAAGAAGCTCATGTCGAGACCAACGTTCCACGATGTGGTCTTCTCCCATTTGAGGTCGGGATTGGGATGGGCGACGATGGTTGAGAGATATTCGTTGTAGTAGTCGCTCATCGAGCCTTTGCGAATGGTCATCGTCGGACTCTCGGAGTCGAGCATGTTACCTTGGAAGCCGAACGATGCCTTAGCAGTGAGATAGTCAATCCACTCGGCTTTCTTCAGGAAACTGCTGAGGTCGTAGCTTCCCGACACTGACCAGATGGGCAGGAACTTGTCGTTTGAGCGGTCGCCAAACTTGTTCGACCCATCCACACGTCCGTTGATGTTCACTCGCCACAGGCGCTTGTAGGCGTAAGACAGCGAGAGGTAGGTGGAAAAGGTGTTTGTCAGGTCGTCGCTAATCTGTGGCTGGTTGGAGACAAGCCACGATGCGTAATTAGGATATTTGTTGGGGTCGATGTCGGTGACGAAGCTCTCGCCACGGTCGCGGAAGTAGCCTCGTGCCACGCTGTAGTGGCTGCGGTATTTGTCGCTGCTGATTTCTATACCAAATGTCGCATCGATATTGTGCTTGTCATTTTCCCCGAAATACTTGTTGGCGTCAATCTGGAAGCGGGCTGTATAGTTGAGGTCGCGCACTGATGTCTTCGACAGCTCGCCTCCCTGCGGACATGTTGTCAGCTCGTTATACACTATTCTTTCTCCATACTCTGCCTTGCGCAGCATGCTGATGTGTGCGGTCTTCTCTCCCCACCAGCCCTCTATGTCGGTGTTCTGCGTGTTGAGCGAGAGTATGGCGTTTGCCTTCAGCCAGTCGGTGAAGGTGAACTGCAGATTGGTGGTGAACGTCATGGAGTTGACCACCTGTTTCTTTCCGCTGTTTTCAAGTTCGTTCAGAATGTTGTAGTTATACTTGTATCCGTCGCTCTGCACCTTCTGGTAGTAGGCATACTCGCCGTCTGACTGATAGGCGGGAATGCAGCGCGATGCCTGGTAGGCATATTGCAGCGGGGCAATCTCGTCCTGGTAGTAGTCGCGCTCCGAGTGGTAGCCGTTGAAGGTGAACGAGGCGGTGAGCCATCGTGAAAAGGTGTTGTCGATGTTCATCGAGAAGGTGTAGCGGTCGTTGTCGTTCGCCTTTATAACGTCGTTGTCCTTGGTGTAGCCGAGCGAGGCATAATAGCGCGAGCGCTTCGAGCCTCCGCTGACGCTCACGGTGTTCTGCGTGCTCAGCGAGTTCTGCGTCAGCAGGTCAAACCAGTCGGTGTTCTGAGCCTCGGCGGCGCTCACTCCCTCCACAAATCCGTTGTAGTCGATATTGCCGTTGTAGAGCTGGTTGAGCAGTCCCTCGTAGCCCACCAATGTCATGTTTGACGGATACTGGTAGTGGGTCTGATAGAGTTCGCGCGAGAATTGTATGCGCTCCTTCGACGACATCACGTCAACCGAGCGGTCGCTGTAGTGTGGACGCAGTTTCATGGTGGCGTTCATTGTGTAGCTCACCTTAGCCTTTCCCTCGTAGCCTCGCTTGGTCGTGACCACGATTACGCCGTTGGCGGCCTTCGAGCCGTAGATGGCTGTTGCGGCGGCATCCTTCAGCACGTCGATGCGTTCTATGTCCTGCGGGTTGAGACCGGCAATGGCGTTACCTATACGGTTCACGTAGTCGGGATCGTTAAGTTCCTCGGCGGCTATTGCCACAGGATCGCGAACGATGATTCCGTCAACAACCCACAGCGGCTCGCGGTTTCCCACCAGTGTTGATGTACCACGAATACGAATTTTCGGAGCTACGCCTGCTTCGGCTGAGTTGTTTGTCACCATGAGGTCGGGAATCTTGCCTTCGAGCATCTGGTCGAGCGACGACATGTCGGCACGTGCCAGGTCTTCCATCTTTGCTGACGTTACGGCAGAGGTGAGGCTGCGCTTGTTGAGCACCTGATAGCCTGTCACCACCACTTCGTCGAGATAGCCGCCTTCTTCGCGCATCACTATGTTCATTGCCTTTGTCTTGTTGCCGTTGAGCTTCACGTTCTGCGTCTTCATGCCAATGAACGAGAAAGTGAGCTGACGTGCGTCGGGATTGGTCACCTTGACTGAAAAGCTGCCGTCCATGTCGGTCATGGTCAGCATCTTGCCGCCGTCGATTGACACGCTCACTCCAGGCAGCGGCTGATGGTCGGCGTCAAACACGCGGCCATTCACCATGAAGGCTTCCGACGGTGTGCTGGTAGCCGCTGCCTTCGACTTGTTGACTACTATGAACTTGCCGTCAACCACCTTGTAGGTCAGTGGCTTGTCGGCAATGACTTTTTGCACAGCTTCCTCAGCCGTGACTTTTACGAGCTTTACGCTCACCTTGTAGGCGCTGACGTCCTCGTAGGCGAACTGTACCCTCACGCCAGTCTTCTTGCCGATGGTTTTCAGCACCTCGGGCATGGGTGTGTCGGTGAATGTCTCGCTCATGTGTTTGCCCATGTTCTGCGCAAGGGCTGCAGTGGTCAGCAGTAGGCAAAGAGCCATGACCAGCTGTCGCAGGAAATGTTTTTTCTTCATAAGCTTGTTTCTCTCATTTTATGTTAGCATTGTGTCATTTCTTATTCAAGGATACGGATGAAAAGTGAAAAAGGGCACGATTTTAGTAAAAAAATCAAAAAATTATTATATGTGCTCAATTTTGGGAGTTAAAGGAGAGAGGGGTCTCGGCGGTTGTGATTCCCAATATTACCACCTCGGGTTTACATACTTCCTCCCCCTACCTTAGGGGGAGAGCAAGTTACCGCACAGCATAGCTTTGAAGTAGAAAGAAATCTTAAGGTTATTTGCTTGAAGATTGCTCCATTGAAAGCAATCGCCCCTAAGATAGGTGAGGTGTCACAAAGTGACGGAGAAGTATGACAGCTGCAATTGTAATAAGAGTCAAACCAATCGGAATCATTCCACTATGATTTGATTATCTTCAAAGGTGAACATTGCCTTGTCAAGCTCGTTGAGCAAGCGAAGCATGTTGTCAAGCGTCTCACTGCGTTCAGCAGCGAAGAACAGACGTGTCTGCATCTTGGCAGGATTGTTGAATATGACACTCACATTATACCATTGCCCTATCTCAGTGGCAATCTCGGCAATGGTGGCATTGTCGAAATAGAACTCACCGCTCTTCCATGCCGTGAAAGACTCCATGTCTGGCTCGGTCACTTCTATGCGCGAGCCGTCAGCCACCATCGCGTCCTGTCCTGGCTCAATGGTCTGCACCGTTCCCGTCGGTGCAGTGACCTCAACACTTCCTTCAACAAGAGTGACGTGTACAGCCTTGTCGTTGCGAGCGCGAACGTTGAATTTCGTGCCAAGCACCTTTGTCAGAACTCCGTTTGCCCTCACCACAAACGGACGGTCGGCATCGTGAGCCACCTCAAAGAACGCCTCGCCAGTAACCTCCACCTCGCGCTTATCATCGGCAAACGACTCGGGATAGATGAGTCGGCTGTTGGCGTTCAGCCATACCCATGATCCGTCAGGCAGCTGGAGCGATGCCGTCGTGGCTGAAGGCGTGCGTAGCGACCATCTCACGCCGCTTGCGCTCGTCTGTGCCTTCATGGTCTGCGTAACATGCGCGAGAGTCTGCTGCGTCACGGTCAGCTCCTTGCCGTCAGGCGTTTGCAGCGTCATCTTCTGTGGTGCGTTGGCATCGGCCTTAAAGGCAACGATGGCATCTGTCGCACTGCCATCGTCGAAATGTGTGGGCAGTACGATGCAGACGAGCAATGCCGCCACGGCAGCCGCTGCCGTGGCAAGGCAAGCAACCATGCGCCACTTGTGCCGCTTCGCGTCGATGCTCTCCATACTCTGCATGAAGCCATGCAATTCGCTCTGCACGTCGGGAGCCTGTCGTTCCCTGCGCAGCAAGTGGTCTCTCAACGCCACCTCTTCATATATATATGTCTCTTCTTTTTTCATTGTCTTTGTTTCAAAATCCTCTCACTCCAAAGAACTTTAATTCTTAATTCTTAATTTTTAATTCTTAATTATTATACGTCCATCAATCGATTTCGGGCATCTTTTGAGGCATAAAGTTCCCTAAGAGTTCTTAAAGCCTTTATTATGTGCTTTTTCACGCTGCTTGTACTTATGCCAAGCATCTCTGCCACCTCTGCATATTTCTTCTGCTGCAAGTAGCACAGTTCCAAGATTTTGTCGGTCGGTGGACGAAGTTGCGACATCATTTCTGCAACGATGCGCTCCTTATCTTCTGAATATTCCGAATAGTATATGCTTGCCGTGTGGATATACTCTTCGTCATATTTTGCACGTTGTATGTTGTGGCGAAGATAGTCAACGGCTCTGTTTCGCACAGATGAAATAAGATAAGTGTTGATTTTTGTCTTGTCTATTCTTTCAAACCCTTTCCACACTGCCGTAAACACATCGTTTAGTATGTCCTTGCTTGCCTCGCTGTCGCCTATGATGTTAAGCGCAAAGTAGTATAGCCGAGTATAATTCTCGGCATAAATCCTTTCAAAATACTCTTTGTTCTGCTCTCTCATCTATGGCATTCGTTTGTTTTCGTGCGTGCAAAGTTAATGAATACAAGTGAAACGACAAAAGAAATTCCCATTTTTTTGTATCAGACAAGATATGTGTGATTAAAAATTAAGAATTAAGGATTAAGAGTTAAGAAACGAAGTTCGGCGACCAAAGGGAAAGCCAATTGCTGCGCAAACCGAGAGGAAAGCCAAGCTCGCATGAGCTATCCCGGGATGCAGCTAGCAATCGACGAAGTCAATTAAGAGTGAAAAGCAAAGAATATAAAATGAAGAGTGAAGAATGGGCTGCGCGAATAATCTGCGTTTACCTGGTTCTTCACTCTTCATTCATCATTTAATTCTTAATTCTTAATTCTTAATTACTAGTGGTGCGATAAATTTCGCTTGACCACATCTATTAGTTTAATATTTA
>JBJEKR010000017.1:0-5443 GCA_051878735.1 Prevotella sp.
AGTTCTCCCGCCGACATGCGAAGATAGCGGTTGAGAGAGAAGAACGAGCACAAGGCAGTGATTATCAGTCCGAAGCAGAACACCGAGCCTCCTACTATAGACAAGTCAAGCCAGTTGATGACATTCAGTATTCCCGGCTCAAACACCGTGAGCCAATATACTCCACCACCAAGAGCGCAGCATGCCAACAGAGCAGCTATTATTCCCACTGCCATCATGTCGCGCATGAAAGGTCGTCGGATGAAGCCCCAAGAGGCACCCACAAGCTTCATGGTATGAATTGAGAACCTGTGTGAGTAGATGCTTAGACGAACCGTGTTGTTGATGAGCGAGAACGAAACGCACGTCAACAATACAGCAAGCACGAGTAAAATCATGTTTATCTTTTGCAGATTGGAGTTCACCTTATCCATAAGGTCCTCCTGATATGCCACATCCACCACCTTGGCGTTAGCCTTCAGCTCTTTCGCAATCCACTTCAGCGAGTCGCGGTTGACATAGTCGGCCTTTAGCTGAATCTCAAGGGTTGCCGAGAACGGGTTGAAACCAAGAAATTCCGACGGGTCAGACCCCATTGCCTCCGACTGCTCCTTCTGCGCCTGCTGTTTGCTGATGTAGTCGATATTGCGAGAATACGGTCTATGGTATAAATCGCGGCATAGCAGATGAGCGTCATTAACGCTCACTGCATCGTGCAACATCACCGTTACCGTAAGGTTCTCCTTTACGTATGCCGAGAGATTCCGTGCCATGAGCACAGAGAATACAACCATTCCCAGAAGTATTAGCACCATCATGGTGCTGATGCACAATGTCAACACCTGCAGACCATGACGACTGCGGGCTGATTTACGTTTTTTACCCATTATTTCTTAGACGTAATACACCTAATTTATGAAAATCCGTGCAAAGATAGTACAAAAACGAGAGAATTCAAAATATATTTTGTTTTTTTTGTTACCTTTGCACAAAAATAAGCAACAACGACTCAAAAAACACATTTAAAGACATGAGTACAGTCATTTATCCATCGCCAATCTTCGGCCCTGTACATAGCCGACGCTTGGGCATCTCGCTCGGCATCAATCTTCTTCCTGCCGACGGGAAGTTATGCAGCTTCGACTGCATTTATTGCGAATGTGGATTCAACGCCGACCACCGACCAACGCAAAGGATGCCTTCACGCGAGCAAGTGGCAAAGGCTCTCGAAGCACAACTGAGGAAAATGCACGACGAGAACCAGCATCCCGACGTGCTCACGTTTGCAGGCAACGGCGAGCCAACATCGCACCCCGACTTTGCGGCAATAATCGACGACACCATTGAACTGCGCGACAGATATTGCCCAGAGGCTAAGGTGTCGGTGCTGAGCAATTCAACGTTCATCACTCGAAAGGCGGTTCACGATGCTCTGATGAAGGTTGACAACAACATCTTGAAACTTGACACCATCGACCCGACATATATATATAAGGTGGACAGGCCGAATGGAAAATACGACGTGAACGAAATTATTGAAGGCCTAAAGGCTTTCAATGGACACGTCATTATCCAAACAATGTTCATGAAGGGAAGCAGCAACGGAGAGCCGGTTGACAACACTGGCGAGGAATACGTCGCTCCTTGGCTCGAAGCCGTAAAGGCCATCAAGCCGCAGGAAGTCATGGTCTATACCATAGACCGCGAGACACCCGACCCCGACTTGCGGAAAGCCTCCCGTGAAGAATTAGACTCAATACGCGACAGGGTCATGGCTGCCGACATTCCCTGCATTGCTTCATACTAAACCAAAGCCCTTGCCGGTCAACGACTTAAATGCGTGTCAGTGCAAGGGCCTTGACTTTCCATCAACCTTCCGCACACCATTCGACGGCTTGTAGGAAATGGAAATGTGGCGCCCGTATCTTGCATTTATGTCGTTCATCATGCTGCGGAAGAGATGTCCGTGGGCAGAAGTGTCTTTAAGCCGATTGTGAAGGATATGATAATGAATCATCTCGTGTATCAGCACGTCCTCAAACTCCCGTTCCTCAAGGTCATACATTGAGCTGATGCGAATGTGGAAGTTTCTCATCTCAACACCTCCAAACAGTTTCCTGCGCCGCTCAAAATGCAGTCCACCAAGCGAAGTCCGCGCCCTGCCAACGGCTATGGGTAACTCCGGCAGTTGTCCATTGAACATCAGCCTGTTGAACTCGTTAAATTTCCTTTTCAAAAATTCCACCGTTGGTTTCATACGTTCTATGATTTTTCCTCATTGCCAATTCCTCGACATGCCCCCAAAAGGATGTGTCGAAAGCGTTTCTTCATTGTCACCATGCAAAGTTACACTTTTTTTTCGAAATATTTTTTCCATTTGTCTTTTTTTATTTAACTTTGCAGCAAATATGAACCCTAAAAGCAATATTGACATGAAGAGACGTATTTTTCCTTTGTTGATAGCAATGCTCTGCTGCATGACCGCCGTGTGCCTCACTGGCTGTTCAGACAAGAAATCGTCAAGCGTAAAGGCTCCCGAGGCTGACGCCTCACAGTTTGTCGTGCTGACAGACGTCGTGCCCGATGCAATACTCGAAATACGCTATTACAGCACCTACAACTTCATCGGTCGCCGCATTCCTGGCTACGACGAACCCATTGCCATGCTCACACGACAGGCAGCCGACTCACTAAAGAAAGTGAGCGACGACCTCGTAAGACAAGGCTACCGCCTAAAGATTTTCGACGGCTATCGCCCTCAGAAGGCCGTAGATTACTTCATGGAATGGGCTGTAGATGCAAATGACACACTCATGAAACAATATTTCTATCCAGAACTCGACAAGTCGGTGCTCGTGCCGCAGGAATACATTGCGGAGAAATCAGGACATACAAGAGGAAGCACCATCGACCTCACTCTGTTCGACATGAAACTGGAGAAGGAAGTGGACATGGGATGCACCTACGACTATTTCGGCATCGCCTCACATCCCGACGTGCAGCCTGGCGAAGCCGTTGGCGCCTACAAGCCTATCACTAAAGAACAATATGAAAACCGTATGATTCTGCAGAGGGCAATGACTGCCCACGGCTTCAAGCCATACGACTGCGAATGGTGGCATTTCACCCTTGCCGAAGAGCCATTCCCAGACACTTATTTCACTTTCCCGGTATCGCGAAGCTCACTCAACGATTGACAACAGACAGCCAAAACTCGCAAGATTGGAAAAGTGCTGTTGAGGAAGAAAGAATAAAGGCCAGTGGCAGAAATGCCACCAGCCTCTATCAACATCATAATTATTATTGGGCATCACTAATTTTCTCACTGTCACGCGCACTTTAACACTCAGTTTATCTTTTCAGCGACTCGCAATCGGACGAGATTCCGATGCGTTTCTTCAAGACATGAGCTGTCATTGTGATGAATCACGGAGGATTATCACTGTTGCAAAAATACAAAAAAGCCATGACTTTTCCCTCTTTTTTTTCACAAAAACACAAACGGAGGGCAACTTTTAAAAGCAATGACCAAAAATTTCTCCATTGACAAAATTTCAGCACTGTTGGCAACGTGGTTTTGCTAAAAAGCAACAACTTTTTTAGCTTGCCAAAAGCAACAATGCCAACACAATGGAATGGAATTTATTTAACGTGAGTTCGACGAAGTCAATTAAAAATTAAAAGTTCGTCGAACTCACGTTATTTACTGACGGTAGTAATTTGAAGGGGTCACGCCATTAATCTTGTAGAAATAGCGGTTGAAGGAAGAGATGGAGTTGAAGCCACTGAGCAATGCCACCTTGTGCATCGATAAACGCTCACCTTCCTGTTTTGTCTCAATAATGCGACAAGCCTCTGCTATACGATACTCGTTGATGAAGTCGTAGAACGTCTTGCCCTGACGGTTGATATAGGAGGAGAGATAGGTCTTATTGCTACCAATCGTCGATGCAAGGTCGGTAAGCGAGAGACGAGGATTGAGAAAGATTTTCTCCTCCTCCATGCACCGCTGCAACGAAAGCGCAAAGAACTCGTCCTTGTCGTGCTCCATATCTTCGTTTGACTCCTCAATCCCTTCGGCACATTCACCTTCCATCAGTTCGTTTTGTTTCGCTTTTACCGCATCGTCAGAAGGAATCATATCGGCAACGACCTTGTGCTTGTGACTAAGCATGCAAAGAGCCGTCCAAACGACAATGCTGAACAGATCAAACACAACCTCGCCCCTCCACGTGGAATCACAGAAGCAGTAAACATGGACGAAAAACCAAAGGAAATAGCAGAATGAACAACCGATAACCCAACCGACAGTAATGTTTTGGGTATAAGAATAGTTCTCTGAAATATACTTGTTGTAGCGGATGACATTGAACGGGATGATGACCAACGCAACGAGAGCCGTCAATGCCGAAAGGAAATATGCACTAAACAAAACCCAACTGGAATGGAACACGCAATAGAGAGGCACGAAAGCGGCAAAGAGAAGATATGCCAGCGTCAAGCGTCGCACTGTGACCAAGCCTGGACGTGAGGCTTCGAGGAAAAAGGCGCATACCAATGGGGTACAGGTGATGTCCAATATGCCGACAAGATTATCCAAGAAGCTGTCCTCCAACAAAGGGGAGAAGATAAACACAACGTCCTTTGAATAACATAAAGCGACATAAGTCACGGCAACGAACAGCACAAATGTCATCCGATCGCGATTACGCCAATTATATATATACACTGCCCACATGATAAAAAACATGGTTGTCATACCACGAGTGTAGTGGACAAGTGACTCACAATACTGACTATCCATCATTGAAACTACGTGTATTTTAGTTAAGAAAAGGAATATAAATTCTCAAATTTTTCCCTTTCAGCTGCAAAATTAAGTAAAAAAATGTCACCAACCAAACAAAAAAGCCTTTTTTTACAAAAAAAACTCCTTAAAGAACAACGATAAACCATAATGCAAGCCTCTGGATGCCGGCTTCACAGCTTACACCCAGAGGCGGACAAAAATTCACGATAGAATTATATGACTAACGCTGATGAAGAATCTTTTCAACGGCTATGACTAATCGGTCGATTTCCTCTTTCGTGTTGTAGAAGGCGAATGAGGGACGTACGCTCATCTCGTAACCAAGAGCGCGAAGGGCTGGCTGGGCGCAGTGGTGACCGGCACGTACCGCAATTCCTTCCTTGTCGAGCAGCTGACCTACTTCGGGAGTTGGAACACCTTCGAGTTCAAACGACACAACGCTGACGCGACGCTTCGGATTGCCAATGAGCGTAAGACCATTGATTCTGCCAAGCTGTTCGCGGGCGTATTCCGTGAGGTCGTGCTCGTGACGTTCAATGTTGTGAATTCCGATGCGGCTAACATAGTCGAGAGCTGCACCAAGTCCTATGGCATCTGCCACATTGGGAGTTCCTGCCTCAAAACGCGCTGGAGGTGCGTTGAACTGAGTTTCTT
>JBJEKR010000018.1:0-5428 GCA_051878735.1 Prevotella sp.
GGGCGCAGTTCACGGCTGCTGCAATCATATCTACGCCTGTAGATAGCGGAGTAAGGATGGTGCTGATGAAATCTCCTCCCATTCTTGCGCCAATCTCCATGATGTATGGCACTCCGCTCTGTACCTTGACCTCAGCATGACAGGCGCAGTTGTTCACGCCCAACGCCTTCACGCCAGCTACTGCCGCAGCCTTTATCTTCTCCACTGTCTCTGAAGGAAAACAGGACGGTTGGTTGTGTCCCAACTCCACAAAGTGAGGAGCCTCCGTTGTCTTCTTGTCCGTCACGGTCAACACATTCACTTTACCATTCCATACAATTATCTCGATAGAGAACTCCGGGCCTTCGATAAACTGTTCCAGCATCACCTGCTTGTCGCGACTCTCTCCTTTGGCTGTCTCAAACAGTTTTCGGAACTCTGTCCCGTCAATATTCTCTTCCACCTTGGCAATGCCACGCGAGCCACTGTTGCGCGAGGGCTTTAGGATACAGGCTCCTGTAAAATCGGTACAGAACGAACCCCATGCCACCTCCACATCGGTAAAGCACTTACTCTTGGGCGAAGGTGCATTTCCCCTTTCAAATGCCTCGCGCATCAGGTGCTTGTTGGTGGCCCTGATGGCCTGCTCCTCACTGATACCGCTCAGATGCAGTTCGTCGTTGATACGTCCCATCACGTTCATGCTAACTTCCGAACACGGATGAATCACTCCGTCAATCCGTTCATCCATTGCTATCTTCACCATATCCGCAGCACTCGTAATATTGGCACAAATAGCCTTATCTGCATATTTCAGTCCGCAGGCATTAGGATCTCCGTCTGCTGCAATGACATAAATTCCCATTTCGTGGGCACGCTTAATGACAGGTACTTGCAGTATTCCCGCTGCAAGCACAAGGAGTCTCTTTTGCATCATTTCTTGTATGATTGTTCTGTATTGATATTTTCCCGAAAAAGGACAGACTTGACGGTCTTGAATATTATTTTCACGTCCATCATAAATGAGATGTTCTCTGCATAATAGGCATCCCATTTAAATTTCTCATCCTGTGTGATTGAATTTCTGAAATAAGCCTGGGCATACCCTGTAATTCCAGGTTTTACCATAAAACTTTTCCTGCGAACCACATCCATATCTTCAATATTCCTGTCAGAATGCCATAGTTTAGGTCGAGGACCTATAAAACTGATGTCGCCTTTCAGTACATTAAGGAACTGCGGAAACTCATCAAGACTCGTCTTGCGGAGAAATCTGCCGACATGAGTCACTCGCGGGTCATTATCACTATTGTATGTAGAGCCGTCTGGATTCTTCAAGTCAGGCGAATTGACATACATCGACCTCAGTTTGAACATCTTAAACGGCTTGTAGTCCTTGCCCGCACGAGTGGCATTATAAAACACAGGTCCTCTATCTGTGAAATAAATGATAGGGGCGAACACAAGGATAATGAGCACCACAAAAGGCAGTGCGCACAGTCCAATCGCTATATCGATCAGACGTTTGAAGAAAAATGTGTACATGATTTATTTATATTCTCGTTTTTGCATATAAAGGCAACACCCTATGCGTCATTGTTTTGCCAACATCATGGGGCAAAACAATCCCTGTGGATTATGTCCACAAACAATCAACCCTTTGGGACAATTGCCCCAAAGGTGTATTACATATAAAACTCAGTTTTGATAAATCTTTATTACTGCTGAGAAGAATGAAGATTATAGGTTTTCAACTCGTTTTTCGTCAGAGTACCAGATAGGACAACTTCTTTCCTAACTAAATTGAGATCTTCATCCGTCAACTGTCCTACACGCTTAAATCCGTTGAAGAAATCAGCCGTTCCTTTTAACGGCTGTGCACAATTAACATAAGAATCGTGAGACAAAAAACTATATCGCTCATTCAGAATTTGAACCTGACGCGACAACAAATGGGGACGGCGCATAATAAAAGGATTAATGGCCGAATTAATAACAACGGAACATACACAGATGCGGTCATTGCTAACACCTGCGACAACAAAAAACTTGAGGTGGTCAACACCTTTCATTTCTCCAAGCAGGACTGTGCCAGGCACTATATTTAGCCTGCCCGTAGAGTCACCATCCAACAAATCCGACAATAGCACCATCAGCAAAATTCATTCTGAAGTTTGGCGGATTCTTCCAGATAAGAAATGTCTTCCTCGTCCATTCCCGCCTCCATAGCCATGTTCTCAAACGAAATGGGATAGTCACGTGCAGTACTACGCCATGCCACATCATGCGACTTCTCCTTGATTTCGTCATACGACATGTCGCCGTAACGGTCAATCACATCATCTATCACCTGCCTTTCTGTCGGTGCAATGTCATCAACGTTTGCCTTTTGGAGAGGATGGATGAACATCCAGTTTGATACGGCAAAAAAACGCCCAAGATTCTTTGTGTCCTGCATATAAGAGTCACCACGCACAATTTTGAATATATCGTAAGTCTTTGTAGGCACTGGTCCAGCTTCCATTGCTATGTATGTATCGCCCGTTATGGTCACGCCATATTGATTCAAGTATTCCCTGTCTGAAAAATAGAGAATCTTGAAAATCTTATGAAAGTCGCGCCGCTTAAGTCTCTCTGCAATATAGAGCACGACGTTTATAGTCTTTACCTCGTTGAAGTTATATCCAATAGCCATAATGTCTATTTTTGTCCCAAATTCGGCTGCAAATATACCAAATTCCCTTCAAACAACCAAGCAAAACACAGAAAATCCGCATGTTACCCATGCACTTTCCATCCTTCACTCACCATTCTCTTTCACGATTTTCGCCGGGTTGCCAACTATAATCACATTATCTGGGAACGTGCCGCTTACGGCTGTCAATCAGCCTTTGAAGATATATGTCCCTGATGATATTCATGTCTACTCGATTTTTGGGTGGATTCCCACCTTTTTTTCAAGTGAAATTACATAATGCCAGCCAACAAAACCCCTCGTTATCTGAGAATCATTGGATTAAACTTTCTGAAGAATCCCGGAATTTACAGAGAGAATATTGTTTACACCCCAGAGATGCAGCTTGTGTTTTTTCAGGAAAGTCAGTTGATCATCTTGGTTTCCAATAAATCCCATAAATGGAGGTGTTATGCTGTACTCATGTTCGGGAACGGAAATATTCAGGAATATCTTGCAATGCTTTCTGTCGTAGAAGCGCTTACCGTCAAGAAGTTTCCAAGTGTCCAGCAATTGTCGATAAGCGGTATTGGCATTTTGACATATATTATCAAATTTACAATATTTCAATTCACACAACAGCAGCCAGCCTTTGCCGACATCTTTGGGACGTATCATGCACTCGCAGTCTTTGACTCCCTGGGGAAAGAACCCCTTGTTCCTCTCAAAATTCACTGCAAGAAGTCTTATACCTGCAGCGTTTTGCAGGTGAAAGGACGCAATGTCATCAAAGTTACTGTCTTGAATAACAACCCCTCTGCGATGCTTTGCATCCAGCGCTTTAGTGGTTTCCGTGTAATCGGCAACCCACACGTCTCCCGCTATGGTTTGCACGCCATTGAAGATTTTCTCAATTTTAGTCATAGAACACGGTGTAGTTGCTGAAGTCAGCCATTATCAGACTCATGATACGATCAAAGTAGTTACCTCTAATAAGCCCTTCCTTATCCTGAAGAGTCAGGGATTTTGGGTCAACCGTTGAGCTGAAGCCGCCATCCTTCAATTCCCAAACTGCAACATCCTTAGGATTTATCCAACTCTCTTTGTGCACCTTCAAATTCTCGATTTCTTCAGGAATCCTATCCTTCACCAGATATCCAAGCATACAGTTGTTCAGAGCATACAGGACGTATGGGCTGTGGGTGGCAATGAAAAGTCCATCCTCATGCACTGCACTTCTTTTCAACAACTGATACAACAGTTCGACCTGAGTAAGCGGAAAAAGATTCTGTTCAGGTTCCTCCAAATAGATGTCGGCGTGGGATGTTTGAGTGAAGGCATTCACTATGGTCTTAAACTCTTCAAAATCCTCTTTCGATGCAAACATTCGCTTCGTAACACCCACCTTGCCAAAATACAGTTCTCCATCGTCAGCCGCTTTCTTGGCAGCCTTCTTGTACTTGCTGTCATAGACATGCTGAGCAATCTCTTCGTTCTCGCTCTCGGTTTTCGAGCTTGACATCTCATTCGGACTATACTGCTTATCGAACAAATAATCCAGATATACCCACATTGGAATAACTGACTGCAATCCACTGGAAGCATTCTCAAAATTCATCTTCCGATCGTTATCCAAAAGGATATAGTCCCTGTCAGATTGCTGGTCATAATAGTATCTTACGCCAAGATTCAGGATGGGAAGTTTCGAATTGTCTCCACACAACCTGTGGGCGTATGTCCAGTCAGAGATGAAGCTCTTGAGGTTTGTAGAGTCCATTTTCACATCAAACCAGTTAGGGATAGAAGCCACAAGATTTCTCTCGGCAGGAATATACGACACTCTTGGACGACGATACGAATAACGCTTCTTGGATGCCGCCCATTTCATATCGAAAGTCTCGCTGTCAAAATCTATAGAGAAACTCAGATAGTCGCTGATGTAGCTTATCTTACTGCCCACACGGACAAAGCCCTCCATTTTGTGGAAGGTGATGAGGTTTTCCTTGACATAAGAAAAATCAGCAAAGCCGTTCTTTCCCTGTTCCAACTGAATTCGTTTCTCGGCCCATGCGCAAAAACAGGCAACCTTCAGGATGCAGCTTTTACCTGCACTCTGAGGACCAATGATGACATTGACACGCTTCAAATCAAGTTCCACGTGATTGACGGGACCGATATTGTCAATTATGAGTTTCTTCTTCATTTTCATTGTTTTTACTCATTCAAGGCATGACGACTGAGACCTTTGCAACTTAGTTCCATATATAGTTCATGTCCTACTCGATTTTTTGGTGGATTTCCACCTTTTTTTCGAGTACAAAATTACATATAATATCTGAAACAGCCAAACAAAACGCAGAAAATCTGCATATTACCTCTGCACATTCCAACCTTCACTCACCATTCTCCTTCACTATTTTCGCCGGGGTGCCTGCAATAATGACGTTGTTTGTGTTCCAATAATCTCATATCAAACAATCATGGGGCAAAACGATTCATAAGATAGACTACCCCGATGATGAACGGTGTCTGTCCCCTGTTCATTAGTCCAGAGACACAAGTCCAAATCCGATATTCCTTGTGACAGTACTCGTATTAGAAATCCCTACAATATATCTCTGATAGTATGATTTTTCAGTTGACACCCCATCGGTATTGAAATGTGTCGGACAAACAGCAATTTCATCGTCTTGCGTATAGTAACGAGTCCATTTGGAGACATGGCAACCATGCTGCTGTATCTTGAATGGATTTTGTCCGATTGAGAATGACGTG
>JBJEKR010000019.1:0-74301 GCA_051878735.1 Prevotella sp.
AAGAAACGAAGCGGCGACTTCCAAATGTTTGTTGTGGAGGCGTTAGACCATGATGGGAGAATGGTTGTAATCAACGAATATGGAAAGGAAAAGGAGATATTAACCATAAAGAAAAATCCAAGCTACTGATTGACAGTGGCTTGGATTTTTTTTCTTTGTCGGGATGACTGGACTTGAACCAGCGACCTCACGCCCCCCAGACGCGTGCGCTAACCAACTGCGCTACATCCCGAACGTTATGCTGCCCATTTTGGGTTAAGCGGGTGCAAAGGTATGCAATATTTGTGAGATATGCAAGTTTTTGGGCATATTTTTTTTCATTTAGCCTTTATTTGCATGTCTTTTCTTGGAAATACGGAATAAAATATATAATTTTGCAGATGTAATAGGCAAGGGAGGAATGAAACTTAAACAAATAGTAAATATGCAATATATCATTACAGCACCTGCGGCACTCAATTGCGACGTGAAATTGCCGGCATCGAAAAGCATAAGCAACAGAGCGTTGATAATTAGTGCACTGGCAGGAGGACACCAACTTCCAGACAACCTCTCCGACTGTGACGACACGGAAGTCATCGTGCGTGCACTGAGAGACAATCCAGAGACAATAGACATCAAGGCTGCCGGCACGGCAATGCGCTTCATGACTGCATATCTTGCAGTCACTGAGGGTGAGCACGTCATTACTGGAACAGAGAGGATGAAACACCGTCCCATTGCCGTACTCGTTGATGCGTTGCGATTCATAGGAGCCAAGATAACATACGAGGGTGAGGAGGGCTATCCTCCACTGCGCATAAAGGGACGGCAGCTGAGAGGCGGCGAGCTGCACATAAAAGGCAATGTCAGTTCACAGTACATCTCGGCACTGCTGATGATAGGTCCCACGCTGAAGGGAGGACTGGAGCTGCATCTTGAGGGCGACATAATATCGCGACCATACATCGACCTGACGCTGTGGATGATGAAGGAATATGGAGCTGACGCAGAGTGGAGCGACATCAACGTTATCACAGTGAAGCCAAAGCCATACACAGAGCGGAGATATTACATCGAAAACGACTGGAGTGCGGCTTCTTATTGGTATGAGATGATGGCTCTCAACGCCAATACCGATGACGAGGTGATTCTCGAAGGTTTGCTCGACGGCAGCAAGCAGGGTGACTCCATCGCACGCTACCTCTTTAGCCTGCTTGGAGTAAAGACGTCATTCCTCGAAGCTGAAGCCGGAAAGCCGGCGAGCGTACGTCTAAAATACTCCGGTCGCTCCGTGGCAAGGCTTGAATACGACTTCCTCAACTGTCCCGACCTCACGCAAACCTTTGTGGTGACTTGCGTAGCAAAGAATATCCCGTTCCACTTCACCGGTCTGCAGACACTTAAGATAAAGGAGACCGACCGAATAGAGGCTTTGAAGACGGAGATGCGAAAACTGGGTTATGTGCTCGAAGACCGCAACGACAGTGAGCTGATATGGGACGGCACCATCTGTGAGCGTGCCGACAACGACAAATTGAACATTGCCGTCGATACCTACGAGGACCATCGCATGGCTCTCGCATTCGCTCCCGTCTCGTTAGTGAGAAACTATATTCGCATCAACGATCCCCATGTGGTTACAAAGTCCTATCCGCACTATTGGGAGGACTTGGATAGTGTGGGATTTGAGATAATTGAGGAGTGAGAAGAGCTGAGTGAGAATAGTGACTTTAAATGGATGTAATAATAATACTCTTACTAATACTTGCAATTGGCGGCATAATCATTGGCGGATTGCAGTTCTTTTTCTCTTCGAAGAATGATGGGGTAGTGGTGGAGAAACCCACCTGTGCCACGTGTAGTGGCGATGACAGTCGCTGCGAACAGGAGTGCATGATGGAGGCGGCCACGAAACCCATAGAATATTACGATGACGAGGAACTCGACCGCTTTGCAGGCCGACCGTCAGACAGCTACACCGACGAAGAGGCCGAGGAGTTCCGCGAGGTGCTCTACACAATGAAGCCCGAAGAGGTGAAAGGCTGGAACCGTAGCCTTATACTGAGGCATGTCAACATGCCTGATCAGTTGAAGGATGAGGTGGTGATTCTTTTAGAGGAGAGGTGAGAGAATAGCGCGACATGTTTGATATACTACAATATACATTCTTTCAAAATGCTTTGCTGGGCGGGCTGCTGGCAAGTGTCGTTTGCGGACTGGTGGGAACATACATCGTCACCCGACGGTTGGTGTTCATCAGCGGTGGCATAACCCATGCCTCGTTTGGCGGTGTGGGTTTAGGTGTCTATCTGGGCATCAACCCCATACTCTCTGCGATGGCCTTTGCCATCGCCAGCGCTTGTGGCGTGCAGTGGATGTCGAGTAAACGGACGGTGCGCGAAGACAGTGCCATCGCCCTGTTCTGGACGCTTGGCATGAGCGTGGGCATCATCTGTAGTTTCCTGACACCCGGCTTCATGCCCGACCTGACGTCATTCCTCTTTGGCAACATTCTCACCATAGACGCTCCCGACCTGTTGCTGCTGGCTCTCTTGGCAGTCGTAGTTGTCGGACTGTTTGCATTTTTTGCCGACACGATAATGAGCGTTGCATTCGACCCTACCTTCGCACGTACACAAAACATGCCCGTGAGACGGATAGAATATCTGATGATGACGCTCATAGCCATGACCATAGTCGCTACGCTACGCCTCGTGGGCATAGTTCTCGCCATCAGTCTTCTCACCATTCCGCAGATGACGGCAAACATCTTCGTCAGCCGTTTCCGACAAATGGCATGGCTCAGCGTGGTCTTTGCCGCAATATACTGCGTCATAGGCTTGGTGGTGTCCTACTTGCTCAACGTTCCGTCGGGCGCATCCATAATATTCGTGTCCATTGTGGTGTACGGGATATTGAAAAAGGTAGGAGGGAGAAAAATTACTTAATCATAGATATGCAATGAAGAAAGGAACGAAAGTTACATTTGTGCTGTTGCTCTTGGCGGCATTTGCGATGTTGATGTCGTGTTCTACTCAGAAGAACACGGCAAAGAGTCGTTGGTGGCATTCGTTCAACGCTCGTTACAATACCTATTTCAATGGTAGCCAGGCGTTCATTGAAGGCTCGCTCGAAAAGGAGAATGGACATTCCGACAACTTTACCGAACAGCTGCCTCTCTACACGGCTGGCACAAAGACAAGCAAGGACTTAGGAAAACAGAACTTCGACAGAGCCATAACAAAGGCAGAGAAGACGATAAAGCAACATAGCATAAAGCGACGCCCCGTATGGGACAAGAAAAGGAGGAAGACGGAACGCGACATCGAATGGCTCAACCGTCGCGAATACAACCCCTTCATATGGAAGGCTTGGCTGCTTCTGGGCAAGTCGCAGTTCCAGAAAGGGGAGTTTGAGGATGCTGCCGCCACCTTCTCCTATATGGCTCGACTCTATGCCACCCAACCTGCCATTAACGGTATCGCCCGCGCATGGCTTGCCAAGAGCTATTCCGAGCTTGACTGGATATACGATGCTGAGGACGTGATAGTGAAAATGCGACGCGACTCAATGCACTATCGTGCCGTGAAGGACTGGGACTACGCCTACTGCGACTACTATCTGCACAACGGCAATCGCAAGGAGGCGATAAAGTATCTGCAGCGTGTCATCCGTCACGAACGCCGACGGAAGCAGAGGGCAAGGGAGTGGTACCTGATGGGACAGCTACAGGCTGCCGAAGGCAACAACGTGGCTGCCTACAAGGCGTTTAGGAAGGTGGTGAGTCTGAGTCCTCCCTACGCCCTGTCGTTCAATGCAAAGATAGCCATGACGGAGGTGATGGCCGGCGGCCAATCGAAAAAGATGATTAGCCGACTGAAACGCATGGCGGCTTCCGACAACAACAAGGAATATCTGGAGCAGGTGTATTATGCCATCGGAAACATACACCTGATGAACGCCGACACGCTGCGCGCCATTGCCGCATACGAGGAGGGTAACCGCAAGGCAACGCGTAGCGGAATAGAGAAGGGCGTCCTGCTTCTCAAATTGGGCAACATCTACTGGCAACGACAACAATATATCGACGCGCGCCGCTGCTATGGCGAGGCCATTGGTCTGTTGGACAAGGATCGTCCCGACTACAAGGAACTGGCAGAGCGTTCCGTAGTGCTCGACGAACTGGTGCCGCACATTGAGACGATACATCTTCAGGACTCACTGCAATATCTTGCCACAGCTTCCGAAGAAGAGCGCAATGCCGCCATAGACCGTCAGATAGCCTTGGTGAAGAAACGCGAAAAGGAAGAACGCGACAGACAGCTTGAAGCGGAGGCGGAACAGCAACTGGCTCAACAGCAAAGTACGGGAAACACACAAGCAAGACAAACCACTCAGCCCACAGCCCAAACGCAACAGACAGCCGGCACATGGTATTTCTACAATCCTCTTGTGGTGAGCCAGGGCAAGGCGGCGTTCGAGCGGCAATGGGGAAAGCGTGCCAATGCCGACAACTGGCAGAGGGCGAACAAGACGGTTGTCGAGAGGAGTGACGTCTCGGAGAGTGGTGACGGACTTGAGACTGATGTTTCCGGCAAAGCTGAGGAGAATGGCGAGAGTCAGGACTCCACCACAGCCGAGGCTGACGGCAATTCCGCTCCACAAGAGACAATCACCGACAATAAATCGCGAGAGTATTATCTTGCCCAGATTCCATTCACCGACGAGCAGAAAGCGGAATCGGACGCGCAACTTACCGAAGCCTTGCTTTCGGCAGGCATTATCATGAAGGACAAGATGGACGATTTGCGACTTAGCCGAAAGGAGTTGGAGAGACTGATAGCCGACTATCCTGACTACTCGCGCAACGACGAGACCCTCTATCATCTGTTCCTGCTCTATTCGCGACTTGGCATGCACGACAAGGCAAGTCAGATGGTGGAACAGTTGAAGTCACGCTGGGGCGAGAGTCAATATACGTCGCTGCTCACCAATCCCTACTACCTCATCGACGCTCGCTGGGGCGAACACATCGAGGACTCCATCTATGCCGCCACCTACGAGGCGTTTCAAAACAACCGCTTCGACGTGGTGAAGGCAAACGTGAAAATCTCCGACGAGAGGTTCAGTCAAGGCTATAACCGCGCACGCTTCATATTCATCGACGCCCTCTCGATGCTCAACGAGGGACGCACCGATGACTGCATCAGTCGCATGACCGAGGTGGTTGAGCAGCACCCGACGTCGGAAGTGGCTGAGATGGCCGGCATGATCGTCAAGGGCGTTCGGCAGGGAAGAACGTTGCAGGGAGGCGGATTCACAATGGGCGACGTGTGGTCGCGGCGCACACTTGCAGCCACGACCGACTCTACCGCTGCCGACACGCTAAGCGTCGCGCTCGACATGCCGCATGTGGTGATAATAGCCTTCCGAAGCGACTCGGTAAGCACGAACCAGATGCTCTACGAACTGGCACGCTACAACTTCACCAATTTCCTCGTGCGCAACTTTGAGATAGAGGTAGAGGGCACTGAGGAGATAAGCCGACTGGTGGTAAGCGGCTTCCTCAGCTATGACGAGGCTGCACAATATCGCCGTCAGCTCACATCGTCGTTCCCTCCTTTGAACGAGCTAAGCGCTCAGGTGCGACTCTATGTAGTGAGTGAGGCGAACAGGAAACTGCTCGGAACCACTTTCAGCTATGCCGACTATGAGCAGTTCTTCGACACTGAACTGGCTCCTGTGAAGACGTCAGAACAGTCGCTGCTGGACGAACCGACCGAGATAGAGATCAAGGGCGAGGACGAACAGGCGGAGGAAACGCCTGAAGGCGACATAGGCGAGGAAGGCAAGGAGGAAGAAATGTTTGACTTTGAAGAAGATTTTTACAGATGAGAAACGGACTGTTACTTTGGGCCGACGACGAGATAGAACATCTCAAGGCCCACGTCATATTCCTTCAGAAGAAGGGCTACGAAGTGGTCACCGTAAGCAATGGCCGCGATGCAATAACCGAGTGCGAGAGGCAAGCTTTCGACCTCGTGCTCCTCGACGAGATGATGCCTGGACTGTCAGGCCTCGCCACGCTTCAGCGCATCAAGGAGGTGCAACCCAACGTTCCCGTGGTGATGGTGACCAAGAGCGAGGAGGAGGACATCATGAACCAGGCCATCGGCAAGAAGATTGCCGACTACCTGATAAAGCCCGTCAACCCCAACCAGATCCTGCTGTCGCTGAAGAAGAACATACACCACAAGGCCATCGTGGCTGAGGTGACGCAGATGGACTATCAGCAGAGCTTCCAGCAGATTGCCATGCAGATTGCCGACTGCCGCTCGTGGCAGGAGTGGACCGACGTGTATCGCCGACTCGTACACTGGGAACTGGAACTGGCGCAGCTGCCCACGCACGACTCGCCGCTGCTCGACATCCTTACGCAGCAGAAGGAGGAGGCCAACAACAGCTTCGCAAAGTTCATAATGAAGAACTACGAGCAATGGATGGACGACATCGTGAAGCCCGGACATCGCGACGAAAGCCGCCCGCTGATGAGCACCGAGGTGATGAAGCATACCGTGTTTCCTGCCGTCGATAAGGGGCAGAAGGTGTGCCTCGTGGTCTTCGACAACTTCCGTTACGACCAGTGGAAGGCAATAGCACCCGAACTCAGCGACCTGTTTGACATCGACGAGCAGCTCTACTACAGCATCCTTCCCACCTCCACGCAGTATGCGCGCAACGCCATCTTCAGCGGACTGATGCCCGACAGCATAGCCCGAATGTTTCCCGACCTTTGGGTTGACGAGGACGAAGAGGAGGGAAAGAACCTCAACGAGGAGCCCCTGATACAGACGCAGCTCGACCGCTTCCGCCGTCGCGACACGTTCTCCTATCACAAAATCAACGACTCGTCGGCTGCCGAGAGGCTGTTGCAGAGGTTCAGTGACCTAAGGCGCAACGACTTCAACGTCGTGGTGTTCAACTTTATCGACATGCTCAGCCATGCCCGCACGGAGTCGAAGATGGTGCGCGAGCTTGCCAACAGCGAGAAGGCCTACCGCAGCATCACGCTGAGCTGGTTCCGCCATTCGGCGGTAAACGACTTCTTCAAGCGGCTGGCCGCCGAAGGCTATCATGTGGTGATAACCACCGATCATGGCTCCATCCGTGTCACTCGCCCCGTGAAGATAGTTGGCGAACGCAACACCAACACCAACCTCCGCTACAAGCTGGGGCGCAACCTTGGCTACGACAGTCGCGACATCTACGTGGTGAAGAATCCGCAGCGCATCCACCTTCCGCAACCCAACGTCAGCACGAGCTACGTCTTTGCCCAAGGCGACCGTTTCTTTGCCTATCCGAACAACTACAATCACTACGTGCAGTACTACCGTAACACGTTTCAGCACGGCGGCATCTCCATGGAGGAGGTCATCGTGCCGTTGATACGCTTAGACGTGAGAGGAGAGAGATAAAACAAACTGACAATGATAAAGATACATATTGACAATTTAGAGAAAATCCATGAGGTGGCGAGGGAGTTCGTTGCAAACATGGGCGAGAGCACGGTTTTTGCCTTCTACGGCAAGATGGGAGCCGGAAAGACCACATTCATAAAGGCAGTGTGTGAGGAGCTTGGCGTCGCCGACGTCATCACCTCACCCACCTTCGCCATAGTGAACGAATACCGCTCATCTACCACAGACGAGCTCATCTACCACTTCGACTTCTATCGCATTAAAAAACTCGAAGAGGTTTACGACATGGGCTACGAAGATTACTTCTACAGTGGAGCGCTTTGCTTCATCGAGTGGCCCGAACTTGTAGAGGAGCTGCTGCCAGAGGATGCCGTAAAGGTTGAGATTGACCACTAAGCAACACTGGGGGTGCGGGCGAGACGCCCACACTCCCAGTGCAGATAGACAAGTAAACGTTTATAAGCGCTTTGCGCTAAAATTGCATTAAAAGGCTTCGCCTTAAAAGCGCTTCGCGCATAAAGAGCGACTTCTATTCTTTAAGCACAAAGTGCTTTTAATCTTTAACGAAGTTTTATCGCGAAGCGACTTCAAGTGCTTTTAATCTTTAACGAAGTTTTATCGCGAAGCGACTTCAAGTGCTTTTAATCTTTAACGAAGTTTTATCGCGAAGCGATTTCAAGTGCTTTTAATCTTTAACGAAGTTTTATCACGAAGCGATTATTAATCCTTGCAGGCGAAGAAAATCGAGAAGCGGCTGCCTTTGCCAAGTTCCGACTTGACCTTTATTTTGCCGCCGAGACGGATAACGATTGCCTTGCAGATGGAAAGTCCGAGGCCTGTGCCTTGCTGGAACTCGTTTTTCTTGTAGAAACGGCTGAAAACCATCTTTCGGTCTTCCTCCGAAAGTCCGATTCCCGTGTCCTCGACGTACATCTCCACCATTCCCATAGCTTTATCAACGTCCCAGCCAAGCGTTACGGAGCCTTCCTTTGTGAATTTCGAGGCATTGGTGAGGAAGTTGCCGAGCACCTGCTGTATGCGGCTGTCGTCGATGCGGACAATCATGTCGCCCTTTGGCTGCACCAGGTTGAACGCAAGATGCTTTGGCATCTGTACGGCGAAGGAGTTGTAAACCTTTTCCATCAGTTCCTTTACCGAGTATTCCTTTACGACAAACTGCATCTCGCCCGATTCCACGCGCGAGAGGTCGAGAATGTCGTTGATTAGCTTCAGGAGGAGGTCGTTGTTTGTGTTGATGGTGTCGGCGAACATCTGCTTCTCCTCAGCCGTGAAGTCGGCGTCGGGCTGCAGTATGAGGTTCGAGAAACCTACGATGGCGTTCAGCGGCGTGCGTATCTCGTGGCTCATGTTTGCGAGGAACGACTCTTTCAGCGTTGCCTCCTCAGCCATGCGTCGTGCCTCCTCCAGTTCGTGCTCACGCATCTTCAGCTCGTCAATCTTCATCAACATGCCGTAGGAGCGCACGTATTTTCCTTCGGAGTTGAAGATGCCCTTGCCACGCAGGAGATACCAGTGGTATGTTCCGTTGCCCGCGAAGTCGGCCTCTATCTCGCCAGTGTATTCCTCGCCGCGGTTCACCGCATCGACGCCGTCGGTATAGGCCTTGCGGCTGTCGGGGTGTACCATTTGCATGAAGTCTTCTACGCATATCGGGTGCGGCTTCTTGCCGTAGTGGGTCCAGAAGGCGTCGCCTATGTTTATCGTCTCGCCGACGCGCTCCCATGCGAAGGTCTTGCTGTTTGCCACCGCCATGTTGTAGAGTGTGTTCTCGCGCTCCACCCTTCGCTGCACCTTTTGCCTCTTGCGGCGTTCCTTTTGCAAGAGCCACAGGAGGAACATAATCAGAACTATCGAGACGAATGCGCCGGAATAGGTTGAGAGGAGGTAGAGTTTCGGGTGCTTGTCGCTCCACGAGAGGTTGATGACGTTGAAGCCCTCGGGCAGGTTTTCAGGTGTAAAACCGTTGCGTTTCGCTACGTCCCAGTCAATGTAGTAGTCTTTCTTCGAGATGCCTATCTTGAAGCTCTTCGGGTCGGCACCGTGCAGTATCTTCGATGCGCGCGTAGCCACTTCGCGGGCTATTTCGTCGCAGGGTGCGAAATATCCTCCGATGAAGTTGCGGTCGTGGTTGCCGAAGTCGGCACCTATGGCGGTCATCATCGCCTTTGAGCCGTTCATGCGAATCATTGCCAGCGCCTCGGTGTCGTATTTCATCTGAATGTAGGTCATTCCGCTATATCGGCGCATGACGAAGATGAAGTTGTTGGCTCCAAGCGAGTCGCGCTTCTCGTTCTGAGCGGTATTGGAAGCAAGGTCGCGCAGCGAGAATGGCGTGATGGAATAGATTCCCGCGGGTTGCGTGCGGACGTGGTAGATGGAGTGCAGCCATCCCATGTTGTCGAGAATGTCTGGCACTTCGGCTATCTGCTCGTTTATTAGTCGGCGCGTACACTTGTCGAGATACGTCGCGTCGAGCAGCGTATATGTGGCGTAGTTGCGCGTCAGTGCGTAGGAGGCGTGAATGTTAGCCACCACGTCGATGGAGTCGCGGAATCCCGTGTAGTTCGGGAACTTGTCGAGCAACTTCTGGTTCGGGTAGAGCACTCCGCCAAACACCACGGGGAGGGTCTTCACGATGTCGGTTCCAGTGACCATTACCGAGTAGGAGGCTTGGTCGCCGATGGTGATGATGAGGTCGGTATTGTTCTGATCAACCTCCTTCGTCAGTATTCGTTTCGCCTCCGCCACCTCGTGGTCGTGGTCCCAACGCTCGCAACAAAGGTAGCTGTAGGAGAGGCTTACCTTGTCGCCAAGCTTGTCGAACTGGTCCTCGAACGCCTCGCGCATGTCGTCGTAGCTCGCGTCGCCATTCTCTTGCGAGAAGATTACGTGGACGTGATATCTTGGAACTTTTTTGCATGCGAAGGTAGTACAGAAAATTATTCCTACCAGAGCCAATAGTGCAGCAATGATGCCAGTGAAGCGGCTTATCTTTTTCATTTTGCTTTGAAGATTTAATTGAATATGTATTTCACGCCAATCTGCATACGCCAGCAGTCGGTGGAGTTGCGGGTCACGTCGAAGGTTTGGTCAACCAGCCTTACGTTGCCGTCAGCGTCCTTGTAGTTGGCGAGCCTCACCACGGCACCAATCAATAGTTCTTCGCCGTCAGACGTTGTCCCCACAACCGACGACGTGGTGTTCTGTGCCTTCACGCTTGTGAAGACGGAGAAGAGCAGGCTGACAAAAAATGCCAATCTTACAATCTGCTTTTTTATCATTCTTTAAACTTGGTCTAAATGTGTTTGTAAAAGTAGGTATTGCCAATGTTCAGTACTCGATTAACATCAAATAACATTGTTTGGTACTTTACATCTGCAAAGATAGTTAAAATAATTATATTCCCCTATGAATTTCTCTTGCTTTTATGTAAAATTAACCAAGTGGTTTTTGAAATCTCGTCGTTTTGTCTGTCGTTTTGTCATTACACCTTATTATATATTTAAGTTTACTTTACCCTTCGGCCAGTGACCGTTGGTTCGCAAGTAACAATACCGCCGTCTGTAGGGGCAGACCGATGTGTCTGCCCGACGCCGCAAGGCGTACCGAGGATGGCTAAATCGGTGGATGTATGTCGTTCCGACATCGGGCAGACACATCGGTCTGCCCCTACAATCGGGTCTCCACCTTCGAATTCTCTCTCCCCTTGGGGGAGCTGGAGGGGGCTTCGGTCTGCCCCTACAATCGGGAGATTACGAATACCTGCGAACCAACGGTCACTGGCCGAAGGGTAAAGTAAAGTTGAATTATATATAGAGAGGAGTGGGAATTGTGGAGTGACGCTGATGGAGTTTCGCAAATAGCCTTTGTAATCGTTCTCCGCTGCCTTTCGGAGTTATATTTCACGGCGTGAAACGTACATCCCACGGCGTGAAACGTATATCCCACGGCGTGAAATGTACGTTTCACGCCGTGAAATATAACTTTGTAAGGCATCGCAGGAAAAATGGAAAGGGGTGGAGCAAAGTTTATTGGGTGGCGTGGGATGCTTTGAAACGTTGTCGGGAGGTAACAATAGCAAAGCGAAATGACCGATGGTGAACTACATGGGAAGCGGACTTTCTTCGTGGTTCGGGGCGTGACACAAGAAGGTGTTCGGGATTGAATGTGCCTGCAATGACGCCTTGTCGCTGCATTTTGAAACATTTGATAAAGTATGTGTTACATTTCGTTGTACCTTTTTCCATGTTTTTGCCGTAACTTTGCAGCCGACAAAATGAATATTAACTAACTATTAAATTATTATGAAAAAATTTTTTACTTTGATTGCAGCAGCTTTGATGGCTGCGGGTGCTAATGCACAGACGGAGACACCACTTGCTCTTGGTGGAGGTTGGAACGCAGGCTTCGCTGGAGACGCCGATGTTTATAACTATACCATTACAAGTCAATGGGGTGCAGCAGATTTTACTTGTAATGTGCTTGCTGCCGACTATCCAAAGTTCGTTCTTGAATTTGATGAACCTCTGCCTGCAAACTTCCAAGTGAATTATTCTTGGAAGGCATCGGCTGAAGCTGAAGGTGATGCAACGCCTGCGTATGGCAGAGCTGTGGGTGATGGCTCAACGAAAAAATTCGAGCTCTATTTCGATAAGGACAATCATCCTTACATCACAAGCGTCTCAGTGCAGCATACTGACGCTGTAGAAGCAAATCTTGCGATTAAAAAGCTTCAATTAGTACCTGAATCAGGTGAGAATATTATTGTTTCTCCTTCATTCACGTCTTGGGCTGGTACGGACAATACTGTAATGTATAAAGGTACAGTTTCCTATAATTCACAGTGGCAGCAACTTCAACTTAAAGATGTTGCAGGTAAGAGCGACATTACCGTGAAGGTAGAGTTGGTCGAGGATGCTCAGGAAGTCCAAATGTGTGTAGATTATGAGGATGGCTCTTCGGAGTGGCCTCAATTTGTAGGTAAGGTTGCTACGCTCACTACTAAAGAGGGTGCTGCTGTTAAGACTATTGGTATTCAATATGTAGGCACTTCTGAGGCAAAAGTTGCCGTAGCAGGCGCCTGGCTTATATCAAATTCTACTGGCATAAGCAAAATTGATGTTGCTGCCGAGAACGCGGAGTATGTTAACGTTGCCGGTCAGCCAGTAGGCAAGAACTATAAGGGCTTGGTAATCAACAAGGCTACGGGAGCCAAGAAAGTTCAGTAAGTGATTAATTTAAGTATCCCGCCGTGTTAAGACAGCGTGTAAATACTGGGAGTGCGGGCATTTCGCCCGCACTCCCAAATATATAAGAAGGAAATGAAGAAACTATTTACTTTCATTGCAGCAGCCTTGATGGCTGTGGGCACCAAGGCACAGTCGATGATTGTTGACTATGAGAAAGACTGGACAACGGCAACGTCGTATGGCATGTGGCATGCTGACAATACCGAAACCACTACCTACGAACTTGTACAGGGAACAGGCTTCGTGGTGAAAAACAATGTCTCACGCACAAACTTCTGGGACACGCAGTATATGCTTGCCAATGGGCTGACACTGGAGGAAGGTGTGGAATACAGCATCAAGATCACGATGAGTGCCGTAGGCGAAGGCGAGGGCGACGATGGACTTACCTTCCGCATCGGCATTGGCGACTGGAGCAACAAGGACTTTGCCGACACAAATTTTGAGCCGGGAGACGATGTCGAGCTTTCAAACTCTTTCGTGTGCAACAGCTCAGCAGGGTCCGACAAGTTCGTGCTATGCCAGTCGGGACATTTCGTAGGCACAATAACCATAAAGAGCATTGTCATCTCACATAAGGACAGGTCGAACAAGGCTAAGCTGGAAGAGGCGATAGCCGATGCGGAGGATGCCTTGGCGAAGTCGGAAGACATTGAGCGTCAGGAAGGAAAGGACGCACGTGCCGCACTCGTAACGGAGTTGGCTAAAGCTAAGGCTTTCTCTTCCGACAACGATGAAGACTATGCTGCTACATTGGAAAGCCTGCTTGCCGCAACAGCACAGCTGACACAGTGGATTGGCGTACCGGCATCGGCCGACCCCAACTTCCAGATTTATCTCTGCTTCGGACAGTCGAACATGGAGGGCAATGCCAAGCCGGAGACACAGGACTACGAGAACGTGCCGGAGCGGTTTCAGGTGATGGCGGCTGTTGACATGACCGACCCTGCCAGAAATCGCGGCGAGTGGTACACGGCTACGCCTCCTCTCTGCCGACAAGGAACGGGACTCACTCCTGCCGACTATTTCGGACGCACAATGTGTGAGAATCTGTCCGAGGACGTGAGGATTGGTGTCGTTCATGTCGCCGTCGGCGGCACGAGCATCAAGGGCTTTATGGAAGAACTGTGTGAGGACTATATTGCAGGTGAGGCCGACTGGTTTAAGAGCTATATGAAGAACTACGACAACAATCCTTTCCGCCGCCTGGTGGAGACAGCCAAGAAGGCACAGCAGTTTGGCGTAGTGAAGGGCATTCTGATGCATCAGGGCGAAACTGACACGGGCAACTCGCAGTGGGCTTCGATGGTGAAGACCGTTTACGAGCGTATTCTCGACGAGCTTAATCTCTCGGCTGCCAATGTGCCATTGCTTGCCGGTGAGGTGGTACGCACGGAACAGGGCGGAGTGTGCGGCGGTCACAATACGGCTGTCAATGCCTTGCCGAATACAATACCAACCGCTCACGTCATCTCGTCGGAAGGTCTTGCACAGGGTGGCGATGGGCTTCACTTCACAGCGGCAAGCTACCGCACCCTTGGCAAACGCTATGCCGAGACAATGCTTGAGATTCTGAAGTCAACAGCCGTTGAAGGCGTTGAAGTCGGTGAAGGCAACATTGTCAAGGAAGAATACTTCGACTTGACCGGTCGCAAGGTTGGTCGGAACCACAACGGAGTGAAGGTGAAGCGCACGGTGAGGTCGGATGGCAATGTAGATGTAGAGAAACTTTTTTAGGCTCTCTTTCATAATAACTAAGGTTGATTTTGCAGTTTCAGGCGGTGACATTCATGCCATCGCCTGATTTTTTCGTTATATTGATACAAAATCTAAAGTTTAAGTTACAAAAACCAATCTCCTTTAAACATAAAATGACTAACTTTGCAAGGCGAATAAGATATTAACTTTAAGAATAACTGATTTATTATGTTTAGAACGACCAAATTATTTAGGACACTATGTCTTGCGCTGACACTTTCGGCGGGAGCGGTATCAATCATGGCACAACCTCGGCAGATGTCAAGGACGGAAGAGCCTACGGGATACAAGGACACCTACAAGGACTATTTCACAATAGGTGTGGCACTCAACTGGCGTAACATCGACTCGCCTGAACAGATGGCAATAGTGAAGAAGAACTTCAACAGCGTCACGGCGGAGAACGCCATGAAGCCCGGAGAGATTCACCCGAAGGAGGACGTGTGGAACTGGGTCGGCGCCGACAGCATTGCCGACTGGTGTCGAGAGAACGGCGTGAAGATGCGTGGACACTGCCTTTGCTGGCACTCGCAGTTTGCCAACTGGATGTTTACCGACAAGAAGGGAAAGCCTGTCACCAAAGAAGTTTTCTACGAGCGTCTGCGCGACCATATCCATCAGGTTGTCAACCGCTACAAGGATATAGTATATGCATGGGACGTGCTCAACGAGGCCATTGCCGACGGTGACGGAAAGAAGATGCCGTGGATGAAGGAAGCGCCAAGCCCTTACCGCAAGACGAAGATGATGGACCTCTGCGGAGAGGAGTTTATCGTGAAGGTGTTCCAGTTTGCCCGCGAGGCCGACCCCAACGCCAAGCTGTTCTACAACGACTACAACGCCGCACAGCCTGCAAAGCGCGACCGTATATATAATATGGTGAAGAAGATGAAGGCCGCTGGTGCGCCTATCGACGGCATCGGAATGCAGGGACACTACAACATCTACGGTCCTTCGATGGACGATTTCGAGGCTGCAATAAAGAAATATAAGGAGATTGTCAGTGAGGTGCAGATAACGGAGCTTGACCTGCGCACCAACGAGGAGATGGGCGGTCAGCTGCAGTTCAGCCGTGGAAAGGGCGGCGAGGTGCCTGAGTATATCAAGACTCTGCACGAGACACAGTACACTCGATTGTTCCGTGTGCTGCGCAACAACAAGGACGCGATCACCAACGTAACCTTCTGGAATCTCTCTGACGCCGACTCGTGGATTGGAGCCGACAACTATCCGCTGCCCATCGACAAGAACCTAAAATATAAGAAGGTATATTATTCGATAAAGAACTTCGACCCGAAGATGGACCGCCAGATGATAAAGGAAGACTTCCGTCCCTCGCCGATGAACCAGCCGGGACAGCAGTACCCGATGGTCAACTCGCAGGGCTATGCCCGCTTCCGCGTTGTGGCTCCCGACGCCAAGTCGGTCATCGTAAGCCTTGGACTTGGAGGCACTGGCGGCACCGTGCTGAACAAGGCTAAGGACGGGGTTTGGACAGGCACTACCGATGGCCCGATGGACCCTGGCTTCCACTACTATCATCTGACCATCGACGGCGGCGTTGTCAACGACCCCGGCGCAAAGAACTACTACGGCTCCATCCGGTGGGAGAGTGGCATAGAAATTCCCGCTCCCGACCAGGACTTCTTTGCCTACAAGGACGTGCCTCACGGACAGGTGGTGGAGGTGAACTTCCCTTCGAAGAACACTCCTGCCGACAATCCTCACTGGATAGGGGAGGGCGGTCCACGTGCCTTTGTCTATCTGCCACCGACGTACGACGGCAAGAAGAAGTTCCCTGTGCTCTACTTGCAGCATGGTTGGGGCGAGGACGAGACGGCATGGATGAACCAGGGACGTGCCAACCTCATCATGGACAACATGATAGCCGAGGGCAAGTGTGAGCCGTTCATCATCGTCTGCACCTACGGACTTACCAACGAGTGCCGTTGGGGACACATGCACGAGTTTGACTGGACAGTGTTCCAGCGTGTACTTGTGGAAGACCTCATCCCTTACATCGACGCCAACTTCAAGACAAAGGCTGAGAAACGCTACCGTGCCATGGCAGGACTTTCGATGGGCGGCATGGAAACGAAGATGTGTACGCTGAAATATCCCGAGGTCTTCGGCTATTGGGGCTTGCTCTCAGGCGGCACCTATGCGCCCGAAGACATCAAGTCAAAGGCTGACGTGAGAGGTATCTTCATCAGCTGCGGAAGCAAGGAGAATCCCGAAGGCGTGACCAAGGCTGTCGAGGCACTGAAGGCTGCGGGCATCAATGCCAAGAGCTATGTGTCGGAAGGCACTGCACATGAGTTCCTTACATGGCGCAGGTCGCTGAGGGAAATGGCACCGATGTTGTTTAAATAGGTGAACTGGGAGTGTGGGCGTCTCGCCCGCACCCTGCGCTCCATTGGGCGTTAAATGTCGGTCATGGGGATATAACTTATACGTCGAGGTGCGGGCGAGACGCCCACACTCCCAGTGCTATCCGCCGTGGTTATACAAGTCGGTATATTTCATCGAACTCACGTTAAATAGGTGAACTGGGAGTGCGGGCGAGACGCCCACACCCCCAGTGCTGCGCTTACATTATTTAGTATAAAACTGAAACGTAATGAATATAAAATCATTTATGATGTTGGCGGTCTTTATGGCTGCCACTTCCCTGTCGGCACAGAATCCCGTGGTGCAGACGTGGTTTACCAGCGACCCTGCTCCTATGGTAGATGGCGACAGGATATATATGTACACCGGTCATGACGAAGACGGGGCCGACTTTTTCTGGATGTACGAATGGCGCTGCTACTCGTCGGCAGACATGGTGAACTGGACCGACCACGGTTCGCTGATGTCATTGGACACATTTGAGTGGGCTGACGACCGTGCTTGGGCTGCACAAACCATCAAGCGCAATGGCAAATACTATTGGTATATCTGTGCACACTCGAAGCTCACTGGCGGCATGGCAATCGGAGTGGCGGTGGGCGACTCTCCCACAGGACCGTTCCGTGATGCCATAGGTAAGCCGCTTTACGACAATGGCAAGTGGGACAACATCGACCCCACGGTGTTCATCGACGACGACGGACAGGCTTACCTTTATTGGGGCAATCCCAATATCTATTGCGTGAAGCTCAACGACGACATGGTTTCGCTCAGGGGTGAGGTCAAGATGATAGAGCAGACAGAGGAAGGCTTTGGCGCACCGCAGATGGACAAGCGCATTAAGGACAAGAAATATAAGGACTGCTACACCGAAGGGCCTTGGATTTCAAAGCGCAATGGCAAGTATTGGCTGTTGTATGCAGCCGGTGGCGTGCCTGAGCACATCGCCTATTCCGTGAGCGACACTCCTATGGGACCATGGAAGTATATGGGACCGATTATGCCTCTCGAAGACACGAAGTCGTTCACCAACCACTGTGGCGTGGCAGACTTCAAGGGTCACAGCTACTTCTTCTACCATACAGGCAAGTTGCCTGGTGGTGGCGGCTTTGGCAGAAGCTGTGCCGTTGAGGAGTTCAAGTACAATGCCGACGGCTCCTTACCAATAATTCATCACACCGACGAGGGTGTCGCGCCCGTCGGCAAGCTCTGTCCTTTCCAGCGTGTCGAGGCCGAAACGATGGCTTTCTCACATGGAGTGAAGTCGGAACAGAACGACCGCGACGGTGTATATATCACTGAGGTTCATAACGGCGATTATATAAAGGTGCGCGAGGTGGATTTCAGCAAACAACCCCGCTTCTTCAAGGCAAGCGTCAGCAGCGGTATGCGCGGCGGCACGATGGAAGTGCGTCTCGACAGCATAAATGGAGAAAAGATTGCTGAGGTGAAGACTGGTAACACTGGAGGCTGGACTAACTGGACCACTGTGCAATGCCCCCTCCAACTCCCCCAAGGAGTGAAAGCCCCCTCCAACTCCCCCAAGGGGGAGAGAAGAGACATCTATTTTGTCTTCAGAGGAGAGAAAGGCGTGAAGCTGATGAACTTCGACTGGTGGCAGTTTACCGACGGTTCGGAGATGAAGACACCGAAGACTTGGACGGACATCGACTATGTTGGCGATGGCATCGTGGGGCATCGTCTGGATGTATATGTTCCCGACGATGGCAAGGACAGACACAAGGTGATAGTTCTCATCTACGGCAGTGCATGGTTTAGCAACAACTCCAAGGCCGATGCCTTCAATTCCTACGGCAAACAGCTGCTCGACGGCGGCTTTGCCGTAGTGAGCATCAACCACAGGGCAAGCACCGAGGCGAAGTTCCCTGCGCAGATACAGGATGTGAAGGCTGCAATACGCTATGTTCGCGGCAATGCCGACAAGTATGGCTTTGATACGTCGTTCATAGGCATCACAGGCTATTCCTCAGGCGGTCATCTGTCATCATTGGCAGGCACTACAAACGGAGTAAAGACGCGGAAGTTTGGCAAGGTGAAGGTCGATGTCGAAGGCTCGCTTGGCGCATACACCAAGGAGAGCAGTGCAGTTGACGCGGTAGTTGATTGGTTTGGTCCTATCGACATGAGCCGCATGGAGCGTTGCGAGACATACAAGGACGCAAACTCTCCAGAGGCAGTACTCATCGGCGGTCCCTCGGCTGACAATCCCGACATGGTGAAGGCGATGAATCCCATGTCGTATATCGACAAGAAAGACCCGAAGTTTCTCGTCATCCATGGCAATACCGATCCCGTGGTGCCTTATTGCCAGAGCGAGTATTTCTCCAAGGCATTGAAGGATGCAGGCCTACTGGATGACTTTATCACAGTGCCCAATGGCAACCACGGTCCTGTGACCTTCAACGACGAGACCTTCCTGAAGATGGTCAATTTCTTCCAGCGTCAAGCCGGAATGGAGGAGACCAAGCTGCCTCAGCCATCGGCGTTGAATATCCGCAATCAGGAATAACCTCGTGTTCTCCAGGACAACAGGGTAGAGTTCAGGGTGAAGGCTCCTTCCGCCCAGAAGGTTCAGATTGACCTTGGCAAACTTTATGATATGAAGAAAGGTGCCGATGGCGTGTGGACATGCGTCACCGAACCGCAGTCTGAGGGTTTCCACTATTATTTTCTTGTGGTGGATGGCGTGAAGGTAGCTGATCCTGCCAGTGAGTCATTCTATGGATGCAGCATGATGACAAGCGGCGTCGAGATTCTCTATCCTGTAGCCAAGGCCGACAATATCGGTCGCATCCAGAATCTTGTCGTGAGAGCTTATAACGATGGAATTGCTTTTCGCTATGTGCTCGACGGCATGCAACATACCCTCTTTTTTGCACCCAAGGTTAATAAAATGTTTTAAATTAATGTATATTTTTTAAACGATGTAACAAAACCGAATGAAAATGTTACAAAGACGCCACTATAATTTCTCGTTTTTGTTTTATCTTTGCAGCGGATTTTAACGAATTGTTGTTTGATTTCGGTAAAAGATGAGAATCTGTATCCTAATTTGACGCATTCACGAGAGTCTAGAACCTATATTAATAATAAATAAACTTACTACAATCTATGAGATTAGTGAAATTGTTACAAAAGCCATTAGTGCTATTGTTCCTGTTCTGTTTGCTTCCATTGGGGGCGTTGGCTCAGAGCTTAGTCAAGGGAACAGTAAATGATGAAAATGGCGACCCTGTCATTGGTGCTACCGTGAGAGTGCTTGGTACAAACACTGGTACAGTCACTGACATCGACGGACATTTTCAAGTGAATGCAGCTCCTAATGCACAGCTGTCCGTATCTTATATAGGATATGGTACTCTGAATGTGAAAGTGGATGGAGCAAAGGACCTGACTATCGTTCTGAAGGCTGAAGACAAAACCCTCGAGGATGTTGTTGTTATCGGTTACGGAACAATGAAGAAAAAGCTCGTCACAGGTGCAACCGTACAGGTAAAGGGTGACGACATTGCAAAGCTCAACACGACCAATGCGCTTGAGGCAATGGCTTCTTCTTCTCCAGGTGTTCAGATTACACAGTCGTCTTCACAGCCTGGTAAGGGATTCAGCGTTACTATCCGTGGTAAGGGTACTATCGGCAACTCTTCACCTCTTTATGTAATTGACGGTGTTCCCGGTGGTAATCTTGACGGTATCAACCCCGCCGACATCGAGAGCATTGACGTCCTCAAGGATGCCGCTTCTGCAGCTATCTATGGTGCTCGTGGTGCCAACGGTGTTATCCTTGTTACAACAAAGCAGGGTAAGGTCGGTAAGGTCGAAATTAGCTACAACGGTTCTATGGGTTGGTCAAACTGCTACAAGCGTCCACAGCTTTTGAATGCACAGCAGTACATGACTATTATGGACGAGTACAGCTTTAACACCTCAGGTCAGAAGGTGGACTTTTCAGCTTATGTTCCACAGAACGTGCTCGACAAGGTTGCCGACGGTTGGGAAGGTACTGACTGGTGGGGCGCATTCGAGAATGAGAATGCTCTTCAGCAGAATCACTCCGTAACCCTCACAGGTGGTTCCGACCGTTCTAAGTTCGCTCTGTCTTACACCAACACCAGCAACGAAGGTATCATGGGTGCTGACGTAGCTTCTTACTACAAGCGCAACACTATCCGTATCAATAGCGACCACGTACTCCTGAAGGCTAAGGACTTCGATGCCATCACTATCGGCGAAAATATCTCTATTGGTTACAACAAGAGTCATGACTTGGCTGAGGGTGGTATGTATTGGAGCTATATCCACAGCTTGCTTCAGACCAACCCGCTCGTTCCTATGTATGCCAACGAGATTGACCCTAATGCAGCTCCCGGAGAGTTGTATAACCATGTTAAGTATGGCGAAGGTTGGAACGACTATTGGTTCAACAACCCGTACGAAGGTCTCACGAAAGGTGGTTTCAACTCTATGGCAGAGAGCCGCAATCTCAATGTAAACGCCACTGCTTTCCTCACTATCCAGCCTATCAAGGGCTTGAAGTGGCGCACACAGTTCAACTACAAGTGGAACGACAGTGCATACCGCAGCTTTAGCGAGCCTCGCTCTCCTTCATCCGGTTCCGGTACTGTAACTTCTTACAATGTTAGCCAGAGTTCATCCATGGCTACCGAATGGTCGGTTGAGAATACTCTTACCTACAAGCTTCCCGAACTTAATGGTCATAATGTCACCGTAATGGCAGGTCAGTCATTCCAGAGCACAGCATGGGGCATGAACCTCAGTGGTTCTAACTCTGTTAATGACGGTTCACAGTATGCGACTCTTAAGGACTGGAATTCTGGATACCTTGCAAACTTCAGCACCGACCTCGCCACTGCCACACTTACTGGTAGTCCTAATGATGATGAGTATCTCGCTTCTTGGTTTGGCCGTCTCTCTTGGGATTACAAGGAGAAATATATGGCTACCGTAACAATGCGTTATGACGGTTCTTCAATCTTCAATAAGGGTCATCGTTGGGGTTCATTCCCATCAGTATCAGCAGGTTGGGTTATCTCTAACGAGAAATTCATGGAGAGCACTCAGAGCTGGATGGACTTCTTGAAGATCCGTGCATCTTGGGGTCAGAACGGTAACAACTCTATTTCCAAGTATCAGTATCTTGCCACAATCGCCCAGTCAAGTTCTGCAGGCGACAGCGGATATAAGTTCAGCGACGACTATAGTTACACTCTTACAGGTAAGCCTAATACAGGTGCCTACGCAAATATCGTTCCTAATCCTGATGTGACTTGGGAAACTTCAGAGCAGCTTGACCTTGGTTTCGATGCCCGTTTCCTCGGCAGCCGACTCGCTCTTAGCTTCGACTGGTATAAGAAGACCACAAAGGATTGGCTCATCGTTGCTCCACGTATCGCCATCGAGGGTACTAACCCTGCATACATCAATGGTGGTGACGTTCAGAACACCGGTTTTGAAATCGGACTCTCTTGGAACGATAGGGTAGGTAAGGATTTCTCTTACAATGCAAGCGTAAACATCGCTACCAATAAGAATAAGGTAACACGTATTGCCAACGAGAATGGTTACATCAATGGTACGACTGGAGTCCTCTCACAGGGAACTGAGTACATCTACCGTGCTGAGGTTGATAAGCCTATCGGTTACTTCTACGGTATGTCATACAGCGGTATCTGGCAGAATCAGGAGCAGATCGACGCTGCCCGTGCAGCTGGCAAGGCTGTTCTTGACAACGCACAGCCTGGCGACTGTATTTGGGATGACTACAATGGTGACGGTGTTATCCAGTATGCAGAAGGTGCCGGTTGCGACCGTCATGAGATTGGTAACCCCAACCCTGACGTAACTCTCGGTATCAACCTTGGTTTCAACTGGAAGGGACTTGACTTCTCTGTAAACGGCGCAGGTGCATTCGGTCAGCAGATTATGCGTTCTTACCGTTCATTCGCCGACTCTTGGTGGCACAACTACGATACTACAATCTTGGAGCGTTGGCATGGTGAGGGTACATCAAACACCCAGCCACGTATCTCCGGTACAGGTCACAACAATACAGTATGGGTTTCTAACCGCTACATGGAGAATGGTGACTACTTCAAGATTAAGGCTGTAACCCTTGGTTATGACTTTACTAAGGCTTGGAAGGGTTGCCCGTTCCAGCAGCTCCGTCTCTATGTACAGGCTCAGAATCTCTACACATTCACTGGCTACACAGGTCTCGATCCTGAGGTTGGTTCAGCAGGTGGTGCCGACAGCTGGGCTTCTGGTATTGACCTCGGTCTTTATCCTCCATCCCGTACATATCTCGTAGGTGTTAACATTAAATTTTAATACGAAAAAGTTATGAAGAAATATATTTTATCAGCAATAGCTGTTTGTTCAACTACCATGTTTACATCCTGCGATGACATGTTGGATACCGATCCACGTGTCACCGACGCTACATCGGCTACCTTCCCGGGTAAGATCGGGGATGTTGAGGCTTTGAATACTGCCACCTACAGTATTATGAATACAATGGGTGGTGGTGATGCCGATACACAGAACCCATTCTACTGGTGGGAGCTTATGTCCGACAACTGTTTCGGCTCTGGCGGTCTTCAGGACAACAAGGTAAAGTCGTTGCATCATCTCGTACAGATGAATTCCGACCAGTATCAGCAGCCGTTTGTTCTTCTTTATGGTGGTATCAACCGCGCCAACAACCAGATTGAGACAATCGACAATGTTGACTGGACCGGCAATGAGACCAAGCGCAACCAGCTCCTTGGTGAGGGTTACTTCATGCGTGGTCTCTATACACTCTGGCTCACACAGCTCTTTGGTGATGTGCCATTGATCACTTCTACTCAAATAACCGAAGAGATGAAGGCACAGGTAAGTGCGGAGGAATTTATCTATCCTCAGATTCTCTCCGACTTTGTTTCTGGTATGAATCTTATGAGCACAGAGAAGAGTTCTGGTCATGCCAACAAGTATGTTGCTGAGGCATTTATGGCTCGTGCATATATGTTCTGGGCAGGATTCTATAAGAAAGTGGCTGACCTTTCCACAGGTTCAGCTCCCGCTATCAACCTTGTTGAGCAGGAGGGTTGTACAGCAGCCCAGCTTTCTCAGGCTGATGTGGTTAACGCCCTTAGGGACGTGGTTAATTCAGGAGCCTACGAACTCCTCGAAGACTATCGTTCACTCTGGCAGTACTCTAACAGCTATGTCTGGGACGAGACTCAGAAAGCTATTGAGACTGGTGAGGGTCATGCTTACAAGTTTATTGCCGATATGAAACGTGAGAACTGTTTCGACCAGCCTGGAATGGGTAATGGTAACAAAGAGGAACTCTTCCAGATTCAGTTCATGAACGCTTCCCGTTGGTCTATCGATGGCTCTACAGGTGGAACATACTCTTGTGCCCGTATGTATTGTAACTATCTTTCTGTATTCTGGGCTCTCCGTATAAACGGCCACAACGGCGACCGTAATTTCACTTATCCGTTCACCCAAGGTTGGGGACAGGGTACTCCTTCAAACAATATCTGGGACGATTGGACAATTGCCGAGAACGAAGGCGGTTACACTGACATCCGTAAGCTTGGCTCTTTGATTGACGGTGCCACTGAAAACAAGGAAATCGACTATGAGTTCGTGAAGGACTGCTGTGAGGCTTCCGGTTTTGGCGTAAAGAAATACAACGGTGTTACTCTTGATGCATTAAGTGGTGATACACCTTGGTGGGACTATGCAGGTGGCGATGATTTCAAGAGTACACTTGAAAATCCGATGCAGGGTGACCATTTCGAGGACTTCTATCTCATGCGCTATGCCGATGTTCTCCTTATGCTCTCCGAGCTTACAGGTGACGCCCAGTATATGAATAAGGTTCAGAAGCGTGCCGGTGTTCCTGAGACACCATACTCTTTGACCGAACTTCAGAACCAGCGTCGTTGGGAGTTCGCATTCGAAGGTCTTCGCTTCAACGATATGCGTCGCTGGTCTGGCATTGATGGTGGCGAGTCATGCTATGCTGCCAAGGCTCTTCAGCAGCAGGCTGGCAAGCAGATGGTTGTCAAGGGTAATGTTGCCAACAAGACAGCCATGAAGCACATGACTTGCTCTTGGACCAAGCGTTATGCTGACACCAATGGTTTCTTGGCTAAGCCCCAGTCTCAGATCACGCTTATGAACGGTAATCTCATCCAGAACCCCGGTTGGGATGAAAATACCCCGGAGGCAGAGAAGCAGTATGTCGATCTCTATAATTAATTAAATAAGAATTCAAAATATGAAAAAGATATTTTTGTTTTTTGCAGCTGTATGTGTACTTTTCGCCTGCGATCCTACTTCTGAGGATATAAAGAATGGCGGAAACATCACGGTTGATGAGCTTAAGGCCAAGTCCTCTGTAACTGTTGACAAGGCTGACAATGGCCAAAATGGAAATGTAATCACTTGCACCACTTCTGCTGAGGTGAATGCAAAGTGGAACATTGGCGGCAAGGAGTTCCTCGGAAACTTCGCTACCAAGAAGATGAAGCTCGGCGAGCACACTGTCACTCTGACAGGTCTTTGTGCCGATGGCACTATTGTTACTGTTGACTTCCCCGTTAAGTGTGATGTCACCACCGACCCACTTGAGAGAACCTATATCTATGGCGCCCCTGGTTCTGGTCAGGAGCCATTCCAGCCAGGCGCTTGGGATGCTGCGGCAATGCGCTTTAGCGATAATGAAGGTAAGTACCTTCCATATCTCTCTGACGAGGTATATTGGGGCTTCAAGACTCTTATCTTCGACCTCTCTGACGTTAGCGCAGATTGTGCCGGACGTATCATGAACGGATGGTGGAGTGCCCGTTACGATGGTGGTAATGATGTTCATTGGACAAACGGTCTCTGGGAGTTTACTCTCACCGAGGACATCGCAAAGGACTGTGCACGCGGCAATGGTGGTTCTGGTAAGGACCTCGACATCATGGTTACTTCCGGTAGCATGACTGTTAACGCTATCTACTATGAGGAATAATGGTTCCTTGTTGAAATAACTCTATTAAGGTTGGCTCATTTTTTTATGAGCCAACCATTTTCGTAGTACAGACAGGATGGTAAAGGATATGTCAATGGCAAATAGAAAAACAATCAGCGCGGTGTCTCTATATGGAAGTTTTTTGGCTTTCATTGCTTTTGTTGTATATATTCTGTATGTAAATCAGGATGTTATATATACAGCACACGACCGTTCGGAATTCCTTTATGGCAGCACCTTCTTCAATCGTGTGATGTCGCGACCATTCGGAGCGATACAATATGTCGGAGGTTGGCTGACACAATTCTTCTATTATCCTGCCTTGGGTTCGGCAATGCTGGCTGGTGTTTGGATGCTTATCGTCCTTGTCGGCATTAATACATTCCGACTTAAAGGATGCTCTTCCGCATTGATGCTCCTGCCTGTGGCTTGCCTTCTTACATCAGTTGTTGATTTAGGCTATTGGATTTATTTCCTTCCAATTAGAGGCTACTGGTTCTCACAGTCAGTAGGACTTCTCCTGATGTTACTGCTTTTATGGGCGGCACGATGCACTCCCCGCAAATGGCATTTCATCTGGTATGTTTCCGCTTTTTTCCTTTATCCAGTGCTTGGATGGTTTGCCTTGCTATTCATACTCTGCCTGGCGTTTATGGGCAAACCCTCATGGCGTGAGCTTGTCTGTTTCCTTGTTCTTGTCTTTACTGCAAGCATCTGGCATACCCTTCTTTATTCAAACATGAAGTCAGAGGATGTGGCAATGGCTGGCTTTCCCCGTTTTGTAACTCCCTCCGATGTAAATACAAAACTCTCCATACCTTTTGGGCTTATGGGAGCCGTCGTTGTGCTTATCCCGCTGACTAAGAGATTTCTTGACAGATGGCTTGTTCCTGTGTTGTGCGTTGGTGCCGGCATAACCATTACATCCTCGTTTATGTTCACTGACAAGAACTATATCAATGAGATGAGGATGACACGCAGTGCTGAGGCAAATAACTGGAAGGAGGTTTTGGCAATAGCAGAACAGACCAAACATCCCACCAGTTCCATGCTTATGCTCAAGAATATAGCACTTATGCACGAAGGAACATTGCTCGAACGTTCCTTTCCCATGGGCAACGAGACATACGGTATGTATAATCCGGATTCTGTACATGTCAGCTTCCTTGAGATAGCTGCCCCCGTGACATATTACAACTACGGTATGCTGAACGAGGCGTTCCGCCTTAGTTTCGAATGTGCCGTTCAGGCTGGTTTCTCGCCCGCCTATCTCAAGATGTTGGCACGCTGTGCCCATGCCAATGGCGAGGACAATCTTGCCAACCGTTATATCCAGCAGCTCCATCGCCATCCTTTCTACCGCAACTGGCAACCCGAAAGGGTTTCGGATAAGATTAAGGAACTGCACAATGCCTATCCCGACGAGATTACGGGTGTGGAGAGCAGTGATGGATATATAGTCACCAGCATCAGTCTTTGGTATGAGTCCGACAGTAAATTGGCAGCCGAACAGGCATTGTTCTATTCTATGATGCGAAGGGATTCAAAGCGTTTCTGGGCTTCCTTCCGCAAGTTCGTCAAGACCCACATGGGCGAGGAGTTCCCCGTGCCTGTGGCCGAGGCATATATCATGTATATGGACAAGGCTCCCGAAAAGAAACGTGTGATGATTCCTGTTAATAAAGACCTATATGAACGATATAAGCAATTCTGGGCTTCTCTCGAACAATATGCGATGTCGGGATTAGGCCGTGATGCCATTGCCGAGAAAATGCGTCCGCAATATGGCGATACCTATTGGTATTATAACATCTTCAGTAGAAGAGTATATTAATGGTAGTGAATAAGAAGTTATGATAAGAAGTTATGATAAGCCAATAGTTATAGAGCTTCGATTTCGACATGAATGCTTAGGAAGCGGGCTGAAAGCCCAAAAGCTCATAGCCCAGGGCAACACCCTGGGTTTGGGCATGATTGCGAATAATCGCCCTGAAAGGGCAAAAGCGTTATTCACTGTTATAAATACGCTTTTGCCCTTTCAGGGCGTTCCTACTTCCTATGCATACGACCCAGGGTGTCGCTTCGCTCTGCCCTGGGCTATGCGCTCGTTGCCCTTTCAGGGCGTTCCTACTTCCTATGCATACGACCCAGGGTGTCGCTTCGCTCTGCCCTGGGCTATGCGCTCGTTGCCCTTTCAGGGCGTTCCTACTTCCTATGCATACGACCCAGGGTGTCGCTTCGCTCTGCCCTGGGCTATGCGCTCGTTGCCCTTTCAGGGCGTTCATGTCAACCGTACAGATCATTCGATTTTATGGCTCGAACATTTTGCCTATTAACTCCCTTTCATAACTCCTCACAAAAAACAATAAAAATATGAATAGAATTCTCCATTCCTGTTACCAGATACTGGCTCTTGCATTGTTTCTGCTCACGTCGTGCGTGAATCATCCCGACGTGCCGACGGAGACCAAGAAGGCAAATAGGCTGCCAGCCATCTATCCCGACTATTGCGATGTTACTATACCATGCAACATCGCACCGCTCAACTTTATGCTCCCCGCGGGGGAGTATAGCCGGTGTGTCTCGCGCATCACTACTCCCGACGGTAAGCGGCAGACATACGGAGATGGCGTAAAGGTGCTGATTCCCGAGGACGAATGGCACACTATGCTCAGTGCATCGAAGGGCAAAAGCATGAAGGTAGAGGTATGGGGCGAGAAAGACGGACAGTGGCTTGCGTTCAAACCATTTGAGATAAATGTAGCCGAAGAGCCGATAGATGAATATATATCCTACCGTCTTATCGAACCGACATACGTTGCATGGAGCTATATGTCAATCTCCCAGCGCAATGTCACTTCTTTTGAGGAAAATGAGATATTCAACAACGAGGTTACGTCTATTGACAGAGAGAAGGGCCAGTGCATCAACTGCCATAGCTATCAGAACTACAAGACCGACAACATGCTCTTCCATGTGCGACTCTCGAATGGTGCCACCGTTATCGTGAACGATGGCAAGGTGTCGAAGGTGAATCTCAAGCGCGACTATACCATCTCTGCCGGTGTTTATCCTTCATGGCATCCCAAGGCAAAACTCGTAGCCTTCTCCACAAACACCACCCGACAGGCTTTCCATACGCAGAAACATAACAAGATCGAGGTTTATGATGAAGCCAGCGACCTTATCCTGTATGACATAGATAAGGATTCGGTAAGCGTCATCTGCGCCGACTCCACTCTCTTGGAGGTATATCCCACATGGTCGCCCGACGGCAAGCAGCTCTACTATTGCAAGACCATTCCGCTGCCAGAAGAGATGAAGGGGCAGGACATCAGAACCACTTATCCCAAGGTGCAGTATAACCTCTATCGTCGCTCGTTCGACATTGCGACTCATCAATTCGGAGAGGAGCAACTCGTTTATGATGCCGTTTCGCAGGACAAGAGTGCCACATTGCCTCGCATAAGTCCCGATGGCAAATACTTGATGTTCGCCGAAGGGCGATATGGTTGTTTCCATAGCCGTCACGAGGAGGCTGACATTGTCTGCATTCCCTTGCGCCAGGACACTGCCCTTGTCGAGAAATCGTCAGCCCTCGACTTAACCCTTGCCAACAGCAAAGGTTATTCGGAGAGTTATCCTACATGGTCGAGCAACGGACATTGGATAATGATTGCCAGTCGCCGCTACGACGGCAACTACAGCCGTGTATATTTCGCCTATTTCAAGGACGGAAAAGTGTCGAAGGCATTCCTTCTGCCGCAAGAAGACCCTGAAGAAAACACCTTGCGCCTGAAGAGCTACAACCGTCCGGAGTTTATGGTTGAGCCTGTGCGCACCACGATAAAGGAATTCAGCAGAGTGTTTGATAAGTAATTTTTATATGAAGCATTTACATTATATATATAATTTAATATTCGGTGTGGCAGTCTTCCTGTTTTTCGGGTTGGCTTATCCTCAACATCTGCATTATCAGGAGCAGTATCAGCTTTTCCTCTTCGATGGCTCCTATATGTGGGATGTTGTCTCGCTGCCAGGCGGCGTTGCCGACCTGTTGGGACGCTTTTGCACTCAGTTCTTCCTCTATGCCTGGGTGGGAGCTGCAATCATTGCCGTTCTGCTCTCGCTGGTTCAGCTGCTGACATTGCGCTTGGCTGACTGGGGGCGTTTCTACGGACTAAGCTATGTGCCCGCATTCATGCTCTGGATATTCCTGCTCAATGAGCACGCTCTCATGGGTGGAGTATGGGCTATATTACTGACACTGTCAGCTTCTTGGCTTATTGATAAGTTGGCCGACGGTTTGACGCACCGCATACTCGCGTTGATTCTCGTTCCCGTGCTCTTTTGGCTTTCTGGTCCTATTGGCATTGTATTCTGTCTTCTTCAGACTCGTCGTGCAAATCATTTCGCATGGAGTGTAGCCATGCTGCTGCTCTTTGTCTTGATGCCCCTTGTCCTTGCTCGCTGCCTACCTGTACTTGATGGTAGTCTATGGCGTGGCATACATTATCATCGCTATCCTACCGTGTTTCCTACAATGCTTTGGATGGCGGTCTTGGCATTGGTCGTATTATGGGGAGTTAAAGGAGTTAAAGGAGTTAAGGGAGAAGTTTCCTTGAGCGAAGCGAAAAAAGGGAGTAAAGGAGTATGTTCAAGCCCGGATGATTCTCATAGGAAATCGGGTGCTCTCTTGTCGTTTGTATCTTTTGCCGTCGTTACGTTAGTTATGGGCATAGTGGTATGGAAAAACAGTAATTTCAAGGCAGAGAAGACCATGAAATACGACTTTATGGCGTGCCATCAGCAATGGAACCGTATACTCGACACTATTGATGAGGAGAAACCCAACAACCAGATTGGAGTCACGGTGCAGAACCTTGCATTGGCAAAGCGCGGCATATTGCTCAACAAGCTAATGGACTACAACCAGAACGGCATGATGGGACTTCTGCCCACTGTTCTGACAGATGCCACCAGTCCCATGCCTACTGCCGAGGCATTCTATCATTTAGGTCTCACCTACATCGCCCAGCGAACGGTGTTCGAGGCTCAGGAAGCCATCCTCGACTTCCAGAAGAGCGCCCGGTGCTACAAGCGGCTGGCACAGACAAACCTTATCCATGGCGACCATGAGGTGGCTCGCAAATATCTCACGGCCCTAAGGAAAACCCTCTTCTACAGAGAATGGGCAAATGAGACGCTTGCTCTTCTTGGTGACGACAATGCAATAGCCGATCATCCCGAGTATGGCACCCTGCGTAAGTTCGCCGTCAAGAGTGATTTCTATTTCAGCGACAATGTCACTCCCGCAATGCTTGAGAGACTTTATCTCGCCAACAGGGACAATGTCCTCGCATACCAGTACATGATGGCGTCGTTCATACTCACAGGCGACCGTGACGGTTTCTATAGATACGCTCCAAAATAAATAACCTATGAAAAGAATACTCTACGCAATTTTGACCCTTTGCCTCATTCACTCATGCACAAACGAGTCAGTACGCGACGCTACGCAGGAGACGGCGCAGCCCAGGATATATCCTGACTATGTGGATGTCACAATACCCGTGAACATTGCCCCTCTCAACTTCTGCATGGCCGACGAGGACGCCTTGCTCATAGATGCCGTCATCAGCGACAGGCATGGCAACAGCCTTCACAGCCAGGGGGAAGAGTCCTTGGACTTCGACATTGGCGACTGGCATCGACTGCTTGACGAAAACCGCGGCGACAGCCTCACCGTCACCGTCTCGGCAAAGTATGACGACGGCTGGCACACATACAGCCCTTTCTTCCTGTCAGTAAGCAATGACAGCATAGACTATGGACTCTGCTACCGACTGATCGAGCCCGGCTATGAGGTGTGGAGCAAGATGGGCATCTACGAGCGCGACCTGTCATCGTTCAGTGAGCGTGCCTTGATAGAGAACACGCAGTTTGAAGGCTGCGTCAACTGCCACAGCTTCAACCGTGGCAACGCTGAGGACATGAGCATCCACGTGCGCGGCCCCCACGGCGCTACGCTGCTGCGAAACAACGGCGGCGCCTTCACCGCCTTCAACACCACGACCGACGCTACGCTTGGTCCGTGCGTCTATCCCTACTGGCATCCCTCAGGTCGCTACATAGCGTACTCCACCAACGCCACAAGTCAGGTGTTCCATGGCTGCGACCCGAATCGCGTTGAGGTCTTCGACTCCGCTTCCGACCTTCAGGTGTACGACGTAAGGCGGAACCGACTGATTCTCTCGCCGCCGCTGCGCCGCGACTCCATCTACGAGACCTTTCCCGCATTCTCAGCCGACGGTCGCTCGCTGTATTTCTGTGCGGCTCGCGCCGTCCCCGAAAGCAGCATGCAGCTCGACTCCATCCATTACAACCTCTGTCGCATAGACTTCGACCCCGCCACCGGCGGTTTCGGAAGTCGCATAGACACGATCGTCGGCGCCGAGGCGCAGCGCAAGTCAGTGTCGTTCCCTCGCCCGTCCTACGATGGCCGTTTCCTGTGCTACACCCTGTCCGACTACGGACAGTTCAGCATCTGGCATCGTGAGGCCGACCTCTGTCTGCTCAACCTACTCACGGGCGAGAGTCGTTCCATGACGGCTGCCAACTCTGCCGAGACGGAATCGTTTCACAACTGGAGCGCAAACTCACGCTGGCTCGTGTTCAGCTCGCGTCGTGACGACGGTCTCTACACACGTCCATATTTCTGTCACGTTGCCGCCGACGGAACTGTAGGCAAGGCCTTTATGTTGCCGCAAAGAAATCCCCGGCGCTTCTATCGTGAGCGTTTCTTCTCGTTCAACGTTCCCGATTTCGTCGTAGCTCCAATACGGTTCGACGCCTACAATGCATGTCGGACTATTAACGATGAAACGCGCAAGAGGTTTGAAACAGTACACAAATAAGTGTATTTTTACTACAAACACAAACAAACACACTGCATGTAACATCTTATAAAGAATGTGTAACATTTTTGTATGCTTATTTTGTATATATGTTGTATCTTTGTAGAAGATAAGCTGCATCGCGGCAAAATTGCTCAAGCAAGCTTGGCAAGTTCTGCTCTCGATTTGCATTATCTTTGCATAAGAAAGTTTTTTCTGAGGATATTAATTGCGAATTATGTATATGGTTTTTAACTTGTTAAGTTACAATTATTGTTAGTTATTATGAGCTGAGGCTCTGTCGAGAGACAGTGCCTCAGCCTTTGTTGTTTGTTCATATCACAGTGTAGGCCCCCTCCAACTCCCCCAAAGCCCCCTCCAACTCCCCCAAGGGGGAGTGATAAATTAAGAATTAAGAATGAAGAATTAAGAATTAAAGGGGCCTCGCCTCCACTGGGAGTGTGGGCGTCCCGCCCGCACCCTGCGCTCCATCAGGCGTAAATGTCGCTATTTGGATATTGCCCATTCCGCAAGGTGCGGGCGGGACGCCCACACTCCCAGTGCTGACAGCTGGGTTATACAAGTCAGTGAATTTCATCGAACTCACGTTAAATATCAGGCTTAACAAAACAGTCTTGATACTTAATCACTTCCAAGCCTGCGAACATTTCAGATGTTCCACCCCTATTCACGAGTTCCACGTCAGCAGATGCAATGCCTCGCGTATCACCGTTGACTTGCCCACCTGTCGCGCACCACGAATTAGCAACGGCTTGCGTCGCGTTGATTCCTTCCATTCTTGCAGTTTGTCGTCTATATGCCTCTTGAAATATGTCATATTCCCTGTTTTTGTTTGCATAAATACAAACAATCCCCGAAATCCGTACCGAAAATTACAGAAAACTGCCCAAAATTGGCATCGAAAACCAAAATTGGTATCGAAAATCAAGTAAATTTGCCCAAAATTGGCATCAAAAATTAAATATCATATGGCATAAGCAAAGCATACACAAGAAAGGATGATTTGTAAAAGAATCGCAGTTACAGGTTCTTGTCTTGATGATGTTGGCTTTTTAATGCCAATGTAACATATTGGAGAGTTTTTGATACAAATGGAATTTGTGGTGTGGAATAAAAACAGTAATTTTGCCGACATAACTAAATGCTATAATATTATGAATATTAGAAGAGCCGTTTTTGCTGTTGTGTTGATGGCAGCAAACTATTCGATGGCACAACAGTTGCCATACCAAAATCCGAACCTCTCTGCCCACGAAAGGGCAATTGACCTAACGTCGCGCCTTACCCTGCAGGAGAAGGCCGACCTGATGTGTGACGAATCTCCAGCCATTCCCCGATTAGGCATCAAGCCCTTTAGTTGGTGGAGCGAGGCTCTGCACGGACTTGCCAACCAGGGCAACGTGACGGTGTTTCCCGAACCTATCGGTATGGCAGCTTCGTTTAATGTTCCACTTGTGGAGCGGGTGTTCACCGTGGCTTCCGACGAGACACGTGCCAAGTGGAACGAACAGTATCTCAACGGCATCCCCACAACAAGATTCCACTGCCTTTCGGTGTGGACTCCCAACGTAAACATATTCCGCGACCCTCGTTGGGGACGCGGACAGGAAACTTACGGCGAAGACCCTTATCTGACATCACAGATGGGACAGGCTGTGGTGCGTGGACTTCAAGGCCCTGAGTCGGCAAAGTACCGCAAGCTCCTTGCCTGTGCCAAGCACTATGCCATACATAGCGGTCCCGAATGGAGCCGCCATGTGGCAAACATAAATGACGTGTCGCCACGTGACCTGTGGGAGACATATATGCCAGCATTCAAAGACTTGGTGCAGAAGGCAAAGGTGCGCGAGGTGATGTGTGCCTACCAACGATGGGACGACGAGCCTTGTTGCGGAAGCACTAAGCTCCTTCAGCAGATACTGCGCGATGAGTGGGGATTCAAGTATATGGTGGTGAGCGACTGCGGTGCCATTGCCGACTTCTTCACTACTCATAAGTCATCGTCAACTCCACATCATGCAGCTGCCAAGGGTGTTATTGCAGGAACCGACGTGGAGTGTGGCTTCGGATATGCATACGCCAAACTGCCTGAGGCTGTAGCTAAGGGTCTGATCACCGAAGAAGAGATTGACAAGCATGTGGTGCGCCTGCTCGAAGCCCGTTTTGAACTGGGCGAGATGGATGAGCACGAGGCATGCGAGTGGTCGAAGATATCACCGTCCATACTGAGTTGCAAGGAGCATCGCCAGCTGGCATTGGATATGGCAAGGCAGAGCATTGTGCTTCTTAAGAATGAGGGATCATTGCCTCTTTCCAAGAAGCAGAAGATTGCGGTTATTGGTCCTAATGCCGACAATATCCCGATGATGTGGGGCAACTACAACGGTACTCCTAATTCAACCGTTACTATTCTCGATGGCATTCAAGCCAAAGTGGGCAAGAAGAATGTGACATATCTCAAAGGCTGCGACCTTACTGAGGAGTGCGTCGTAAATAGTTTCCTGCCGCAGTGCTCTGCCGATGGAAAGAAAGGTATTCGCGGAACATTCTGGAATAATGTCAGCCGCTCGGGTAAGCCTGTAACAAAGGAGTATTATGTCAACCCCATCGCAGTGACTACAAGTGGTCAGCACACCTTTGCCGACGGTGTGAAGATGGAGGACTTCTCTGCTCTCTATGAGACAACTTTCACTCCCGAGAAGTCGTGCAAGGTCGTGATTAGAATGCAATACACCGGTGCCTTCTCTCTGAAAGTGAACGGCAAGACTCTTGCTGCCGACAGTACATGGCGTGACCAACCGATGCGCTTCGAACTTGACGTGGAGAAGGGTAAGAAATATGACGTGGAACTGGCTTATCACACCGTGAAGACATGGGCTGCCAATATGAAACTGAATATCGGTGAGGAACTGCCCATCGACTATGCCGAGACTATTAACAAGCTAAAGGGCATTGAAACCGTGGTATTCGTTGGTGGTATATCGTCGCAACTTGAGGGTGAGGAGATGCCTGTGAAGATTGACGGATTCAAGGGTGGCGACCGCACTCATATCGAATTGCCAAAGGTGCAGCGCGAGTTTATCCGTCATCTTGCTGAGGCTGGAAAGAAGATTATCTTCGTCAACTGCTCTGGCTCTGCCATTGCCCTTGCTCCCGAGGCAGAGCGTTGTGCTGCCATCGTGCAGGCATGGTATCCAGGTATGGAAGGCGGAACTGCCGTTGCCGATGTGCTCTTCGGCGACTATAACCCCCAGGGAAAACTCCCTGTGACATTCTATAAGAACAGCAGTCAGTTGCCCGATTTCGAGGACTACTCGATGAAGGGACGCACCTACCGCTATTTCGCCGACCCGCTCTATGCCTTCGGCTATGGCCTAAGCTACACAATATTCGAATATGGCGATGCCAAGGTCGAAAAACAATCCGCAGGCGTTTCTTCACTCTTCACTCTTCATTCTTCATTAAAGAACACTGGCAAGCGTGAGGGCACAGAAATCGTTCAGGTGTATGTACGCCGCTGCGATGATGTTGACGGTCCGCAGAAGACCCTCAAGGCCTTCGAGCGTGTGACATTGAAGCCCGGAGAGACCAAGAACGTTGAAATCAAGCTCGACGACGAGGCGTTCACCCTCTTCGACCCAGCTACAAACACTATGCGCATTGTTCCCGGCAAGTATGAGATATTCGTCGGCAGCAGTTCTCGTCCCGAGGATCTGCAGAAGGTGGAGGTAAATATTTGATTCAACTTTCGTAAGTAGGGGAAGTTAAACTCCCTTAACTCCCAAAAGTTGAGCTAATGCGAAACTTAAATATATGATAATTGAGAAGTGAAAGAATGAAAAGAACAGCAACTATGGCAATGATGGGTATTGCCACCACTATGGTGATGGCACAAAACCCCATCATACGTGACCAATATACTGCCGACCCTACGGCGAGAGTTTTCAACGGACGGATGTATCTCTATTCGTCACACGACATCGTGAGTCCTGTGGAGCCAGAGAAGAAGTGGTTCTCTATGGAGGACTATCACGTCTTCTCGTCTGAGAATCTTACCGACTGGACCGACCACGGTGTGATTGTAACCCAGAACAAGGTGCCTTGGGTGAAGCGTGATTCATACGCCATGTGGGCTCCCGACTGTGTGGAAAAAGACGGTAAGTATTATTTCTATTTCCCTGCTGCACCTCGTGGAGACAAGAAGGGCTTTGGCGTGGGAGTGGCGATAGCCGACAGTCCCGAAGGACCTTTCCAACCGATGTGGCGACCTATTGAAGGACTTAATGGCATCGACCCTTGTGTTCTCATCGACCCCAAGGATGGCAAGTCGTATATCTATTGGGCTGGAATGGGAATGTGGATGGCACGTCTTAAAGACAATATGATGGAACTTGACTCAAAGCCCGAACAGGTGAAAAACCTGCCTGAGGGATTCAAGGAAGGTCCGTTTGTCTTTGAACGCAATGGGAAGTACTACTACACATTCCCTTGGGTGCGCGATTCTACCGAGACTCTCGCCTATGCAATGGGCGACTCGCCGATGGGACCGTTTGAGTTCAAGGGCGTAATCATGGATGAATCTCCTGTGGCTTGTTGGACAAACCACCATTCTATTGTGGAATATAAAGGTCAGTGGTATCTCTTCTATCACCACAACGACTATTCGCCCGAGTTCGACAAACTGCGTTCTGCGCGTTGCGACTCTCTCTTCTTTAATGACGACGGTACAATATGCAAGGTCACTCCCACACTGCGTGGAGTGGGAGTGACCTCGGCACGCAATCGTATTGAAATCGACCGATACAGCCAAATATCCGGTGGCGCATCTATTGCATTCATCAATGAAAACGACCATTTTGAGGGATGGAAGACCGTATTCCCTAAGAAAGGAGCGTCGGTAGATTACAATCGGATTGATTTTGGCAATGAGGCTGTGGACCAGATTGTAGTGAGAGCAAAGTCTGCTTCCGCTTCACGTATTGCCGTAAAGGCAGGAGGCAAGGTCGTGGCTATTGTGGACATCCCCAAGTCATCCAGTTGGCGCGACGTGAGGGTGAAGTTGAAGACTGCTCCCAAAGGAATCCATGACATCAATGTGACATTATTAAAGGGTAATATGACTGAAATAGATTACATCGGTTTTGATATGCTTCCGTGGGCGCAAGGAGCGATAAAATCGGGTAAATACCGTAATATGTTCGCTGAAATGGGATACTCTCAGCAAGCCATCGATGCCAAGTTGCAGGAGGCTTTCGACGGACTCTTTACAGGTCCCAATAAGGTGTATTTCGAAGTAGGCGACTCGATGGCGTATATCTCCGACATCAAGAATCACGACGTGCGCACTGAGGGTATGTCATACGGAATGATGATTGCAGTGCAGTGGGACAAGAAGGACATCTTCGACCGCCTGTGGCGATGGTCAAGGAAATATATGCAGCATCAAAGCGGACAGCGCAAGGGATATTTCCGTTGGAGCTGCAAGATTGACGGCACGCCTAATGCCCAAGGTTCTGCCTCGGATGGCGAACTCTATTTCATCACCTCCCTTATCTTTGCTTCCAACCGTTGGGGCAACGACACTGGCATCAACTATCTTGCCGAGGCGCAGAATATTCTTAATTGTTCGATGGAGAAGACTGGTATGACTGATGCTGCACCGCTCATCAATATCCAGCACAAGCTCATCACCTTCACTCCCGACCCATGGGGAGGACAGTTTACCGACCCCTCCTATCATATCCCAGTGTTTTATGAGATATGGGCGAAATATGCAGATGATGGACGCTCGCAATTCTGGCTCGACTGTGCCAAGGCCTCTCGCCAGTATCTCCACAAGGCCATCCATCCAAAGACAGGACTCAATCCCGATTACAGCAACTACGATGGTTCACTCTTGAAGCGTGGGGGTGTCGTTGGTGATGCCTTCCGCTATGACTCCTGGCGAGTGCCGATGAATATAGCCATGGATTATTCGTGGGCTTGTGCCGATTGTGAGTGGCAGCAGCAGTATGCCAATCGCATTCAAGACTTCCTCTATTCCAAGGGTATCGACACCTTCCTCGACCAGTATAATATCGACGGCACTGAGCCAGACGACATCCTTGAAGCAGGAGGCTATCGCAAGTCGCGTCATTCCGTTGGATTTGTAGCCACATCGGCGGCAGTCTCATTGGCTGCCACTCATGTGAAAAGCCGCGAGTTCGCCAGTCGCCTATGGAACTCCCGTCATGAGCCATACGACGATGGCTATTTTGATGCCTATTACGATGGGCTCGTCCGTCTCTTCGCCCTTATGCACCTCAGCGGACGCTATAGGATATTTTAAGTTTACTTAACTTCCGCTTTAATCAAGACCGCCGTCGGTAGTGAGATTCCGAGCATTTGCGAAACGTTAATTCTTAATTTTGTTTTTGTACCTAAATTATAATATATTTAAGTTTCGCTTGTGCTCAACCTCATGGAGTTCAAGGAGTTCAAAGGAGTTAAAGACAATAGTTGTTCCCCCTTTTGAGTTGAAGTCAAAAGGCTTAGACAAACGTCTTTAACTCCTTTGAACTCCTTAGTTTAATGAAAAACCTTGCCCCTTCGTTGTAGTCGGGGTCAACTCCCACTTCGCCGTGAAGCAACTTGGCAATGACCATGCAGATGTTCAGTCCAAGGCCTGTGCCTTGATGGAAGGAGTCGAGCTTGGCGAAACGCTCGAAAATCTCGGTGCGCTTGTCTTCCGGAATGCCGATGCCTGTGTCTGCCACGGCGAGGGTGAGGAGGTCGCCTTCAAGCCGGCATTGCAGGGTGATGGTGCCGTGCTCGGTGTATTTTATGGCATTGGTGAGGAAGTTGATAAGCACCTCGCTCAGGCGGTGCCCGTCGGTGTTGACGGCGAACGAGTCATCGACGTTGGTCTCGAACAGGAGCGGCACGTCGGGGCGAGCCCTGTGGCGCACGGTCTCTATGGTGCGCCGGCAGAGGTCGTTGAGGTTCCAGACGGCCATTTCCGCAACGTAGTGCCTGCTGCCCAGCTTCGACAGCGACGTGACGTCGGCCACGAGATGGGTCAGAAGGTCGGAGTTCTTGCGCACTATGTCGGCAAACTCGGCCCTTTCCTCCTCGCTGAGCTCGTCGGCCTGAGTCAGCATGAGCTTTGTGAAGCCGACGATGGCGTTGAGCGGTGTGCGTATCTCGTGACTCATGTTCTGTATGAACATCGTCTTTGTCCTTTCCGACTTCTCCACGTCTCTCAGTGCCCTGTCCAGCTCTTCGTTCTTGTGCCTCAGGCGCCGCTTGTGCCGATGGGCGTGGAAGAGCCAGGCAAGCATCACGGTGACCACGGTGAGCAGTATGAGCGCAGCGGCGAGGGCGGCCCACTTCACGAGCCTTGCCTGCTGGCGGTGCATCTCGGTGACTTCGCGGTCGCGCTCCGCCTTTGCCCTGTCGAGCCTTGCCTCCGACATGAGCCTTTTCATCAGCAGGTCGTTGCTCTCGTCGGCAAGCCGTTGCTTGGCGAACAGGAAGCGAGCCATTTCGCCCTCCCTCTCCATCTGTTCCACGAGCATGGTTGACGAGAGCAGCTTCATCTTCATGTTCTCCGATTCGAGCTGGCGGTTTCCTGCCAGCTCGTTCATCTCTCGGCGGTCGTTCTCGAACACGCGTTCGATGTTCCTTCTGTGCAGGGCCACTTCGGTTTGGAACACGATGCACGCCTCTTCCCATTCGTTTCTCCAAACGTGCTGCACCTCCCTGTGCCTCAGGCTTTCCTCCTCGTTCATGGTGGAGGCGACCCAGCGGGGCAGTTCCGTGCCTGCTGCCTCGTAGTCTATCTTTGCCCTCTCGCGGCCGATCGCCTCGGCATGGCTGCGTGCGATGTCGTGCTGCGAGGCCTCGGCAATGTAACGCAGGGCATCGTCGTATTCACGGTTCATTCGGCTGATGCGAGCCATCTCGACCAGCATTACGGCCACGTCGCTCGTGATGTTGACTTTGTCGAGAAGGGAGTATGCCTCCTCGTAGGCTTCCAGTGCCTGGCGGTAGTAGCGGCGGCTGAGATACACGTCGCCCATCATTCGGCAGGCCTCAAATAGCCTCCCCTGATTGTTTGTCTCAAGCGCCGCCTTCCTCTCCTTTGCCGTCGCGCTTAGTGCCGACAGCGTGTAGCCCTTGTCGAGCAACGCCCTAACCTCTTCGTCGGCTGCCAGCGAAGGCCGTGCGCAGGGCAGCGTCAGTGCAAGGAGTATTGCCGTCACGGTCTTTCTCGCCTTTCCGTCGCTTTCCTTCAGTGCGTTGGAGAGAATACCGTTGAGCAGTTCGGTCAGTCGGTCGGCGGTGGCCGTAATGTCGCCGCCTATCCTGTCCTTTTCGTCCTGCGTCAGCGTCTTCCCCTCGCCGGCTATCTTTTCAGCCATTCCCACGACCTTGTTCATCGGCGCCTGCACCTGTTCGCCGAGACTATCGACAAATTTCGACATCAGCCTCTCGGCCTCCTGGGCCTTGTCGAGGGCCGAGGCGAGTTGTCGCTGTTTTTCCTTCAGCGTGGCTATTTCCCTCCTGTCGCGCTTTCGGGCGAAGAAAGCGTAAGCCATGACGACCAGTATGACCGCCGCGGTCATTCCTATGGCTACGCCGTGCTGCTTGCTTTCGGCTTCAAGTCTTGCGCGTTCCGCCCCAAGTGTTTCCGTCTCGGCGTTGCGTCGCAGGCTGTCGGCCTTCAGGCGGGCTATCGACTGCGAGTCGTTGGCAAGTTTCAGTGCGAGGTTTTCCCGTCTCTGTGCGTCGAGCCGCATCTCCTCCTCCGTCTTCATCATCCTGTGGCGATTTATGTCGAACTGCAGCTGTAGGTGTGACAGGTTTAGTTCGTCGGCCACCACAGAAGCGTCGTATTGCGCCAGGTGGTGCTCGGCGCTGTTTCGCCTCACTCCCTCCTCTATGCTCTGTGCCCTTTCGACGTATAGCGGATAGGCCTTGTCGAACTGTTTTGTGGCAATGTAGATCTCCCTCATCGATTCGTTGCCGTACTCCCTGCTCTTGTGCTGTCTGGCAATGGCGGCGGCCTTCGCCGTGTCGCCGTCGGCAATGGCGAGAAGCACTTTCAGGTTGGTGACGCACTCCTTGTCGAGCTCCTTGTCGAAGAAAGGCTCTGCCTGCTTGAAAACTTCACGGTATTCGTCGTAGCGTTGCATCCAGAACAGCAGTTTGGCAAGTCTCATGCAGATGTTTGGCTTGTTGTTCACGTTCTGCACCCTTTCAAGGGCTTTTTCCAGCAGACTTATAGCCTCCGACCGGTATCCGAGCTTGTCGAGGCATTGGGCATAGTTTAGGTAGGTTGACGAGATGTCTTGCTCGATGAGTTTCTTCTCGTGTATCTCTATGGCAGGTCGGTAACATTCGGCGGCCTTCACATAGTCTCCATAGACATAGTATAGGTTGCCCATTGCCTTGAGGTAGGAATGGATTCCGAAGTCGTCGTTTTCGCGATAGGCGGTGTTTCCCATTTCCTTGATTATCTGGAGTGCCTTTTGTGTGTGCTTGTTGTTGAGATAGAAAATAGCCTGTGTTGAATAGGCATAATAAAAATACTTCATCAGCCCCGTCTTCCTCGCTTCTGCCTTCAGGCGGTCGATGGCCATGTCGTATTGCATTTCGTCTTTCTGTGCGCGGTAGTAGGCTGCGTTTACCGTCAGGGCGAGGCACGCCGTCTTCATCTCTCCGCGCTTCTTTGCCAGTGAGTAGAGTGAGTCGGAAAGCATTAGCCCTTCCGTGCTGTCTCTTGTATCGTATGCCCTTTGGTAGAGTTGGTAGAGGTCGTTGGGAATCTTGAACGGATTGTCCTGTGCTGCCGCCTTTGTGGAAGCGAGCCACATTGCCGCGACTATTGTCACAGTCGTAGCCACACGAAGCCATTTGTCAAGAACTAATCCGTATTTCATTATTCTTTGTTTGTTTAGTGACCATTCGGCGATTTATCTTTTACCACAGAGCGCTCTTTTTCTCCATGCATTGGCATCAACTCTATACAGAGAATCGTAAGACTCTGTGGCTCTGTGGTTCAAAAATAATTGTTCGTTGAACAGTCACTTTGTGTATTATCGCTGCAAAATTAAGCAAAAAAAACAAGAAAGGGAAGAAAAAGGTGGAAAAGTTGTTGAAAAAGCTATAATTTGTGATTAACTCTGCACTCCAACGGGGTTATTCCGGCAAACGACTTAAAGGTCTTGTTGAAATAGGAACAGTCGTTGTAGCCCACTCTGGCAGATATTGACTTTATCGTCTCGTTGGTGGTGATGAGCAGCAGTTCGGCGGCTTCCATTCTCTTCTTCGTTATGTAGGCGTTGGGCGTATCGCCAATCTCCTTCTTGAATATGCGAATGAAGTGGTCTTTCGACATGCACGCCATATCCGCCAAGCGTTCCACGTCAATGGATTTGCAGAGGTTTTGGCGAATGTAGCTTATGACTGTCCTTATCCGGTTGTCGGAAATTTCCGCCTTTGGTGTGGCAAGCTTTATGAAGCGCGATAGTAGTACGAATATTATTCCGCGCGACTCCACCTTGTCGCAGAATGGGCGGCGAAAGTTCATGTCGATGTTGCTGACCAAAGTGCGGCGGTTGTCGTAGGCGTCGGGATTTGACATTGGCAGCTTGAGAAACGGATTGATGTAGGCAAGTCGTTTCATCAGTGCGTTGTCGTATTCGCAGGCGTCAACCTCGACGGGAAAGTCCCATTTGTCGAGTATGCTTTCCTCGGTCTCGCCGTCCTCGTAGATGTGAATGTAATAATGAACGAAATGTGAGTCGCAGACGTAGCTGTGCGTAGTGAAGGCAGGAATCAGATAGAGGTGTCCGGGAGTGAGGTCGTAGGTTGTGGAGTGCATCTCAATTTTTGCCTGGCCTTCCACTACGAGGTATAGTCGTGCAAATGGGCTTCGCACGTTCTTCCAGTTCCAGTCGCCGTTGTGTTCGGCATATCCCACGTTAAGAGTATATACGTGGAGCTTGTCAATAGAGTAGTTCATGCCGCAAAGTTACAAAAAAAATGTCGATATATTACAATGGAATATCGCTTTTTTTCTATGTTTCACTGTGCTTGAGGGCGTGATTTTGCAAGAATGTCGATATATTACTATAAAATGTCGTTTTTTTACTATTCTTGATGCTGCTTTTTTCATTACTTTTGCGGCAAAATCAATAACGAAAAAGATGCAATACAACGAAATCGGAAAGACGGGAATGAAAGTCTCCAACTTGGGCTTTGGAGCCTCGTCGTTGGGTGGCGTGTTCCACGGAATACGCGAGGAGGAAGCCATCGAGGCTGTGTTTGCGGCTGTGGATGGAGGTATCAACTTCATTGATGTCTCGCCGTATTACGGACATCTAAAGGCAGAGACCGTGCTGGGAAAGGCTCTCAAGGGCATCGGGCGCGACCGCTATGTGCTCTCTACCAAGGTGGGACGCTACGGCAAGGACGGGGTGAACCTTTGGGACTATTCGGCTAAGCGTGCAAAGGAGAGCGTGTATGAGAGTATGGAGCGACTGAATGTCGATCATATCGATTTGATTAACGTGCACGACGTGGAGTTTGCCGACCTGCATCAGGTGGTTAATGAGACACTTCCCGCTCTTGTCGAACTGCGTCGTGAGGGTGTCGTGGGTCATGTGGGCATCACCGACCTTCAGCCCGAAAACCTCAAATGGGTCATAGAACATAGCGAGGAGGGAACGGTGGAGAGTGTACTTAACTTCTGCCACTATTCTCTTAATGACAACCTGCTGACCGAATACTTCGACTTCTTCGAGAGCCGTGGCATAGGCGTGATTAACGCATCGCCGTTCTCAATGGGCTTGCTGTCGATGCGTGGCGCACCCGATTGGCATCCCGCCACTGCCGAATTGCGTGAGGCTTGCGCCAAGGCTGCCCGCTATTGTGACGAACAGGGTTATCCCATCGACAAGCTTGCCATACAGTATTCCACTTCGTGCAACGACCACATCGCCACCACGCTCTTCAGCAGTGCCAATCCGAAGAATGTGCTGAAGAATATCGAGTATGTCAACGAGCCTATCGACTGGCAACTTGTGAAGAAAGTGCAGGAGATTATCGGTGACCAAATGGGAGTGAGATGGAAAAACAGCTGAGAGAATTAAAAATTAAGAGTTAAAAATTAAGAATTAATGATAATTGATTCACATTCTCATTTGTGGCTTCGGCAGGATGCCGTGGTCGATGGACAGGCGATAAGGACTCTCGACGGCAACGGGTCGCGCTCGTTGTTCTTCGGTGAGGAGAGGCAGATGTTGCCGCCGTTTATGATTGACGGAAGAAATACGGCTGAGGTGTTTCTCTCGAATATGGACTATGCACAGGTGGCAGCTGCCGTTGTGGTGCAGGAGGTGATTGACGGTTGTCAGAACGACTATCTCACGGAGGTGCAGCAACGATGGCCCGACCGCTTCTTCTGTATGGGTATGGCACGCACGGAGGAAGAATCCGCACGACTGAAGGCTGCAGGGCTGAAGGGCATTGCCATTCCCGGACACCGCATAACGACACCCTTGCACGACATGCTGCCGATGTTCAAGTATATGGAGCGTGAAGGCATGGTGCTCTCGATGTGCCTTGGCGAGGATGAGCGTCAGATTGCCGAGATGGGAGAGATTATTGAGGAGTGTCCAAGGATGAAGGTGGCTGTCGGTCATTTCGGAATGGTCACCACACCGGCGTTCGAGAGTCAGGTGAAGCTCGCGCTCAGGGGTGAGAACGTGATGATTGAGTCGGGAGGCATAACGTGGCTCTACAACTCCGAGTTCTATCCTTTCCCGTCGGCAGTGCGCAGCATAAGGCAGGCAGCCGATTGGGTAGGCATGGACCGCCTGATGTGGGGCAGCGACTATCCTCGCACTATCACCGCCATTACCTACCGAATGTCCTACGACTTCATCACCAAGTCGCACGAAATGACGGAAGCAGAAAAGTCAGCCTTCCTTGGTGGCAACGCCAAGCGATTCTATGGCTTCAATAAATTAGTGGAATTACCATATATAAAAAATATGAGTGAATAGGATTGTTACAAGTTGACGAGTTGACAAGTTGACGAGTTGACAAGTTAATTGTTACTCGTCAGCTAAAAGACAATCAACTTGTTTACTTGTCAACTTGTTTACTTGTCAACTTGTTTACTTGTCAACTTAAAAAAATATGAAAGCAATACAGATAACAGAAGAGCGCAGAATGACGCTCGTAGAAATTGAAGACGTGAAAGAACTGAAGCCCTCAGAGGTGCTTCTTAAAATGGAATATGTGGGATTCTGTGGCTCAGACCTCAGTACCTTCCTCGGCAAGAACCCGATGGTGAAGATGCCCGTGATTCCTGGTCATGAGGTTGGTGCAACCATCGTGGAGGTGGGCAGCGAAGTGCCCGAAGGACTGAAGCCCGGAATGACCGTGACACTCAATCCTTACACCAACTGCGGCAAATGTGCATCGTGCCGCAACAGTCGCCCCAATGCCTGCAAGGACAACCAGACGCTCGGCGTGCAGCGCGACGGAGCTATGCGCGAGTATCTCGTCATGCCGTGGGAGAAGGTCATTCCCGCAGGATTGCTCACACCTCGTGTTTGCGCTTTGGTAGAGCCGATGAGCGTCGGCTTCCATGCCGTTTCGAGGGCGCAGGTAACGGATATTGATGTCGTTCTTGTGATAGGTTGCGGAATGGTTGGCATGGGTGCCATTGTTCGTTCCGTTCTCCGTGGTGCAACCGTGGTTGCTGCCGACATCGACGATGACAAGCTCGCTTTGGCGCGTCGCGTAGGTGCTTCATACACCATCAACAGCCGCACGGAGGACATTCATACCCGACTGTTGGAGATTACAGGCGGCTTCGGTCCCGACGTGGTGATTGAGGCAGTTGGTAGTGCGCCGACTTATCAGTTGGCTGTCGATGAGGTATCTTTCACAGGTCGTGTGATTTGCATCGGTTATGCCAAGACCGACGTTTCGTTCCAGACAAAGTTCTTTGTACAGAAGGAACTCGACATTCGCGGTTCGCGCAACGCTCTGCCATCCGACTTCCGTGCCGTAATCCACTATCTCGAGCGCGGCACCTGTCCCGTAGAAGAGTTTATCAGTATGGAAACCTCCCCAGAGAAAGCTCCCGAAGCTATGGCGCAATGGGTGGAATCACCAGGCAAGGTATTTAGAATACTTGTTAGGTTTTAATAGTAGAGGTATAATGTGGAGTTATGATTGCCATTGCTATTTGCGGATAGGCACATGCTCTCGATTTGCATTACCATCTCCTTAATGTTTCACTGACTGTCAGCTTATGAAAGTCGACTGTCATAACTGTGACAGTCGGCTGTAACAAGCATGGAAGTATTCCAAGAGACGTTAGTCTTGTTGTCGAAACAAGTATCATTGCGTTTATATATAGGCCTGCTCCGCTACAACTCTACACTCTACATCATTCGGCTGTTAGTTACTGACAATCTGTAAGTTACAGAATGTAGAGTGCCTCTCAGCTCTACATCATCTCTACATTCACTCTTCATATCTACGTTTTTGGAGCATGACTTCGGTTTAATGTAGGGCAAATGTAGAGTGAATGTAGAGTCAGAACATACTCTACATTCTGCAACTATCTAAAAGTGAGGTGGTTATCTCTAAATAATGTAGAGTGTAGAGTTGTAGCGGCAGTGGCTATTCTAAGTCCCCGAAGGGGATTTAAAAATTAAGAATTAAGAATTAAGAATTAAAGATTAAAGATTAAAAATTAAGAAACGAAGTTCGACGAAGTCAATTAAAGTCCCCTCCGGCTCCCCCAAAAGGGGAGTGAACGGAGGGGACTTTAATTTTTATAGTGGTTTCTATATCATAGATTCATTGTCGTCACCTGGGGCACCGTTGCCATTAAAGATAAAATCATCTATGGTTTCTACACCCGATGCAGCCAACAAACGTGGAGTACTTGTGTAATACACTTTCATATCAGGTTTAATATATTCCTTTTTCATATTCTTTTAATTTTTAATTACAGTTGTTTTTCCATTTACGATATAGATTCCTTTGCTTGGATTACTTACTTTCCGTCCTTGCATGTCGAAGATACCCTCATTGGCATTTCGCTGCGTGCCTCAGTTCACGGCATTCATCATGCACCACAACGAGGAGATATACCAAGTTGCCTACATCGTGCCAATGGTATGCTTTGCCGTATGTGCAGCCTATGGCATTAAGGTGCTCAAATCGTAATATTCCGATTCTTGAACAGCATTGCCATAATGTCAATTAACCACTACTTTTCTACCGCCAACAATGTAGATTCCGTGATGAAGTTCATCGAGCGATGTTATCGACATACGCATACCGTAAAGGTTGTAGATGCCCTTTGAAGTGTCGATGGTATTGTCTGCCTCAACACCGATAATGCCACTCGGCTCACCGCCATTAAGTCCACGCACGAATCCTGCATAAACGTGCTTGCGATAGTAGTTGAGGTCCCAGATGCCCACAGGTTCACCTTCTCGCCATCCGCTGTTTTCCGGAGCGTCGGTGGTGCACCATTGGCAGATGCCCCATTGCTGCGTGGGCGGTATGATACGGAAGTACTCCTGGATAATCCACTCATAGAAGTCGGCCATCTTCTTGTGCTCGGCTTCAGTCAACTGTTCGGTCTTTACAGAGGCTGCCCATCGGTTTGAACCACGTACATAACCCATATCCATCTCGCTCACGCGGACAAGCTTGCCTGAATTGGCCATTAGCTGGAACATCTTGGTGATGTGGCTTTTTATATTATTCAGAATATTATCGTCCTCGAAGCAACTGATGTGCATCTGCGTGCCGATGCCGTCAATCTTGGTCACGCCGTCAGCCTCCCACTTCTTTATCCAGTTGATTAGCGACTTGACCTTTTGGTTGTCGTCCCAGTCGGACTCCAGATTGTAGTCATTGATGAAGAGAACGACATCCTTAGGACCGTATAGACGGGCAAGGCGACATGCCTGACGCACATATTCAAGGTCGCCCATGTGATCCTGCCAGTAGAACGCATCGCCGCCGACATCCCATGTGCCGCTATTGTATCCCTCGGAATGTTGCAAGTCGTAGTAGCCGTCGCCGTCAGTGTCGCCGCCGGAGATGGCCTCGTTGACGAGATCCCACGCCTTGACCTTGCCGTTGCATGCTTCCATCATGCCCTTAATCCACTTGTCCATGGCCCAGACGAGGGTGTCGTGCCGTTCCTCCTGTGTCAGAGGTGCCGTTTGTCCATTATAGCCTTCGAATTTTATGCTCTTGATATACACGTCGCCCACGTAGTTGGCAACATGCAACAATATGAAGTTGTTGTCCATGGTAGGTTTTATCTCCACTTGCACGTCGTTCCACTCAGTGGTGAAATTCAGGCTGAAGTTAGCGCCGCCGTTCCAGTCTCCCAGACGACCGTCCAGCTTTCCGGAGCCAGAACCCTTTACGGTCATCGTCATTGTATAGGTATTGCCATTGGTAAGGAGAATATCAGACATGGGCACAAACTGTACTTGCCATGGATATGATGTGGTGGTGTTTACAACAAGACCGTTTGTAGCATTGAAACTGATCTTGTATCCCCAATCCGACTCAGACGCTTTCCACCCGACGCTTTGGTTGGTACGGAAATCCTTGCTGGCAATCGTCTCCCATACCTCCGTGCCGCCATCAACCTTCTTGTCGGCAAGGAGTTTCAGTAACCAAGTATTGGGCTGTTGAGAGTGCCATGCCAAGGTGTGACCATATACGTTGAGTCCGGCATTGGTGGCGACATTCACATAATTCGTCACGTTGGTGAAGTTCATGTTGCCATTGCCATCTACGCAACTCGCCATCTTCATGGCATTGCCTGCAACCGTCTCGGTGAAGTTCTGGTTGATCATATTCCTGAACGTAGTGTTGTTCAGATACCAATCCACCGATGTCCCCGCACCGAGTTTGAAATTGGGGTACTTCGAGTAGTCGATGTATTCTTTGAGACCCTGATATTGGTCCAAATATCGGTAGTCGTCGTTGTTAGGCTTGCCTAACTCAAATGTTTCCTGTGCCATTGTCGGAAAGAACAAGCTGGCGGAAAATAGTAGTAAGTATAATTTCTTCATCGTATTTATATATTCTTTAGCATTTCTATGTTGCAAAATTAATAATAGATTTTGTAATTTACAAATAATTATATATCAAAAACTATCAATTTTGTAACAAAAGAGCCGATGAAACAAAATCTAATTTAAATGATACCTAAGTATGGCATGATTTTGGAATGTGAAGAGACGCAAGTAGTGTTCTAAAGACATTTATGTCGATATAATACAATGGAAAGTCGTTTTTGTCTATTGACACGTTGGAAAATTGGCAGTAACTTTGCAGCAATTTTGTAACATTAAATAATTAATTGTATTATGAGATATTGTCAGACATTGGAGTTACGCGACGATGCGGAGCTGATAGCGAAGTATCGTGAGGCTCACGACCGAGAGCACCACTGGCCGGAGATTGTTGAGGGCATACGTAGCGTAGGCATTGAGGAAATGGAGATTTACATTCTGGGCAACCGACTGTTTATGATTGTCGATGTTCCCGACGATTTCAATTGGGACGAGGCGATGGCACGTCTCGCCACACTGCCGCGACAGGCGGAGTGGGAGGCATACGTTTCGCAGTTCCAAGGGTGTCCCGCCGATGCCACGAGCAACGAGAAGTGGCAGATGATGGAGCGGATTTTCCACCTATATTAATTGACTTCGTTATTTACCTTTCAAGAGTTCTGAGGGCGATATGCCGTACTCTTCCTTAAAATACTTGGCAAACTGTTTGGGCGACAGACCAATTTGGTAGGCTACTTGCGAGACGTTTTCACCGCCTTGTTCCAGGAGCTGCCTACCGCGTTTTATGCGCAGGGTACGCATGAACTGCAGTGGAGAAAGACTGGTGATGGCCATCAGTTTGTTGTATAGGCTGCTGTAGCTGATGCCCATGTCTTCGCTGAATTTCTCCACAGAGTATTCAGAGTCGTAGATATTCTTCTCGACGAGGGCGATGGCGCGTTTGATAAGCTCTTCATCGACGTGGCTGACGGTTATTTCCGAAGGTTTTACGTCCATATTGTGGAAACGCTCTCCTGCCTCGCGCGACCACTTCAACATACGATCGATGCGCAGCAGCAGGATGTCGAGGTTGAAAGGCTTCGTCAGGTAGTCGTCAGCTCCTTCCTGCAGACCCTCCAGCTGATGCTCCTCAGCGGTGCGTGCCGTGAGCATCATGAAAGGGATGTGGGAGAAGCGCAGGTCGGTCTTCACTTTCTGACACAGCGTGATGCCGTCCATCACGGGCATCATCACGTCGCTGATGATGAGTGACACCTCGTGCTGCTCCAACTGTTGCAGAGCCTCTTGACCATTGGCTGCCATCACCACGTTGTAATGGTCTATCAGGCAGCTTTGCAGGAAGGAACGGAAGTCGTTGTTGTCTTCGACTATGAGCAGTGTGTTTGACTGTTGAGAGTTTGTTGCCTTACCTACAGCAGATGTTGCATCGGCAGGCAACTTTTCACTTTTCTCTTTTGTCTCTTCATTTTCCATCGGCAGTCTCACGGTAAATACCGTTCCCTGCGGTTTGTTGTCGCTGACCACAATGGTGCCGCCGTGCATATTGACATATTGCTTTACCAGATGCAGACCGATGCCGCTTCCCTTGTAGGTTGTCTCGTTGTGCTGCTCCTGAAAGAAGCGTTCGAAGATGCGCTCACGATTCTCGCGGCTGACACCGATGCCGGTGTCGGCCACCTCAATGATGGCAACATCGTGTCCCTCGCCATCTTTCTCGCGTCGTGTGCTGACGGTGACGGTTCCTCCGGGACGGTTGTACTTGATGGCGTTCGACACCAGATTAAGCACCACGCGCCGCATTTTCTTCGCATCGAGGCGCATGTGCAGCGGTTCGTCGGACAGATGGAGTGATAGACTTACGCCACCAGGCAGTTCCATGCCCCTGTAGTTGTCGCATACCTTGCTCACCACGTCGTTGAGCGTCCCAACCTGTAGCAGCGGCATGTCGATGGTCTCGTCCAGTTTGCGGAAGTCGAGCAGCTGCGTAATCTCGTCCTTCAGCGTCTCAGCACTGCGGTAGATAAGCTCCAATTGCATACGCATACCCTTATCGAGCTGTCCCTTCAGCAGTCGCTGCAGCGGCGTGACGATGAGCGACAACGGCGTACGCATGTCGTGGCTCACATTGGTGAAGAAGCGCATCTTCGCCTCGTCCATCTCGTGTTGCTGCTGCCGTTCCTTCTCACGTTGCTGTTTCTCCATCTCACGCTGTTGCCGTTCCATGCGGTGCATGTATTGCAGACGATAGTGCTGGATGACAAAAGCCAATACAGCCAGCAGCAGGAGCAAATAGCCTACGTATGCCCACCATGACCGCCACCAGGGCGGTGTCACGGTGATGTGAAGCTGTGCTGCAGGGTTTGTGGTGCCGGGAATGGTTTCGGCAATTTTCACCTCTAATGTATAGCTGCCTGGTGAAAGTGTGTTGAACGTGATGATGTTTCCCTCTACTACTGTCCATTCTCTCGCACCATTCAGCCGCCACACATACCGTTGCTTGTTCAGGTTGGCATAGTCGGCCGATGTCACGCTGATGGAGATGTTCACGTCGTTGTAGCGCAGCGTGATGTCTTTCGACAGGGGGATGCTTACGTTGCCCACCGACAGTGCTGTGAACTGCGGCATCTTCGCCGTAGTTATTGTATTGTTCTCCGTAGGTGTTATGCGCACTATGCTGCCCAGTGTCCCTATCACGATGTCGCCGCCAGGCAGACAGGTGATGGCGTGCAGGTTGAAGGGTGCGCTGCCTATGCCGTCGTAGCTTTTGTAGGTGATGCATTGATATTGTCCGTCGCGCCTGATGATTTTGGTCACACCGTCCATCGTGCTCACCCAAAGGTGTCCCATTCGGTCTTGTGTGATGCCGCAGATGCAGTTGTGGGCAAGTCCCTCCGTTGTGGTTATCTTCGTCCTCCGTGCAGTATCTTCCCTCTTGCCGTCGTTGCGAATGTCGAGAGCCAGCAGACCTGTCGGCAGTCCCACCCACAGCGTTCTGTCACGGTCCATAAAGAGCGTCCTGATGTCGTCCTTCATCATACAGTCCATCACCTTCGTCTCGGTATCCATCGCGTAGAGTCCTGTACTCGTACCTATATATAATGTATTGCCGCTTCCCAAGCAGAGGTCTGTCAGGGAGTTTGTGTTTAGGGCGCTGTTCTCAGTGGTGAATGCCTCCGCTTTCATCGTCTCTGGGTCGATGGCGTACAGCCCTTCAAAGAATGTTGCCACCCATATCCGTCCGTGCCGGTCTTCTGCTATGTTGATAACGAAGTCCAGGCGACGGTCTTCTATGCGGTGCATGGTCTTGCCGTCCGTCGTATGGCAGAGTGCACCGCCATACGAGCCCCACCATTGGCGTCCCTTGCTGTCGATGAATGTACAGATGATTTGGTTGCTGGGCAACAGCGGCATGGTCCCGCTGGTAAAGTGCTTAATGTCCTGGTAACCGAAGGCTGCGTCGCCGCGGCTGACCATGCCTATTCCCTGACTGTCGAAGCCCATCCATAGTTCGCCTTTGCCGTTAGCCAGCAGACACCTCACGTCCTCCATTCCCTGCATGGGTATGATGCGGACGGGTGGCTGGCGCAGGATGGCGTATGCCACGCCCTGCTTGCTCGTGCCTACCCACATCACAGCGTCCTCGTTGTCGTGGTAGAAGCATGCTATATGGTTGTCTATCAGTGTGAACGGATCGTTCCATCCGGGTTGCAGGAAACTCGTCTCGTCTTGCTGGCTCATCACGCAGATGCCATGGTTGGCAGTACCAATCCACACTTGTCCGTTGCCATCGTCACCGAAGCACACGAACATCTTGCCTTGCAGACCTGCCAGCCTCACAACATCGTCCCATTGCTGTCGCTCGTCGCTCCATCGCCACAGGTATTCCTCGTTGATGGTGAACAGCCACAGCCTTCCCTGCGGGTCAATATAGAGGTGGCTGCGGTCGTTGCCCCTCACGGGAGCCTGCGCCATTCGGCTGACCGCTTTTGTCTTCACGTCAATCTTCCACACGCTGGTGCTGCCGTCCTGTGCCGTGGTGAGCATTCTCACCTTATGGTCGCGGCATGTCATGTCCCACACCTTTTCTCCTTCCGGCATTGTCATTTTGGTCAGTGCGCGGCGACTGTAGTCGTAGTAGTAGAGTGTCGCCGACGTGGCAGACATGCACCACAGGTTACGCTGGTCGTCGGCATACATCAGGGCCACGCTGTCGTTGATGCCGTACTTTCTCAACTGTGCGCCCACATGCGAGTCGAAATAGTCCTCGCGGCTGTGATAGATATAGTTGTGCGAGCCTCCCGTTATCCACAACGTACTGTCAGCCGTCTCAAACACCTCGTGCAGCCCATCTTTCCAGTTGGGGTCACGTTCCAGGTCGTAGTGGCGGAATCGGTAGCCGTCGTACCGGTCCACGCTGTTCATGGTCAGCATCCACATCAGTCCGTAGCTGTCGCGCTGCATACTGCGCACGAAGTTGTCACTCATGCCGTCCGACATATTCAAGTTACGGAACACCAGATGTGGGGCCGTTGTTGCCTCTACCGCCAGTAGTGCCAGACTTCCTATGATTGCAAGCAGGTTTCTTCTCATCGTAGTTTTATTTTTTTCTTCTGCAAAGATACTCTTTTTATTTTTATTTTCGTCCGCCCGTTTCTACAAAAAGCACTCCCAAATCTTCAAATGCAGATTTGGGAGCATGCAAAAAAGAAAAAAGGCCTTCTGTTTCACAATCTTTCAATTACTTTGCGGCAAAATTCTACCATTAATTAAATGAAACAGAGTATGAAAAGAAAACGATTAATCTTATTTGTCGGGATGTGCGCCAGTCTCTGCTGTGGCAGTCCGCAGACAGTACTTGCCGGTGTTGCGCCAACTATGGCGCAACAACAGATTAAGAAGGTTAAAGGAACGGTGAGCGACGCGATGGGAGGCGTTGTCGGAGCCACCGTCCGTATAAAGGGAACGTCGAAAGATGTAATCACCGACATCGACGGCAACTTCTCGATAGATGTCGCGAAGGGAGCAATCCTGCAGATATCGTACATCGGATACAAGACCTACGAGTTGGTGGTGGGCGACAAGAACGTGTATAACATCACACTACAGGAGGACAACAGCACACTGGACGAAGTGGTAGTGGTGGGTTACGGTACGATGAAGCGCTCTGACCTGACCGGTGCCGTGTCGAGTATCAACGAGAAAGCCATCAAGGAAGGTGTCAACACCTCTATCGAACAGGCTCTGCAGGGCCGTATTGCAGGTGTGCAAGTGACACAGAACAGCGGTGCCCCCGGCGGCGGTATCTCCGTGCAGATTCGAGGCATCAATTCACTCAACGGCAATGAGCCGCTCTACATCATCGACGGCATTGCCATGAGCGGCGACGCATCGGGTGAACAGTCGGCACTGGCATCGCTCAACCCCAGCGACATCGTCAGCATGGAGGTGTTAAAGGATGCTTCGGCAACGGCTATCTATGGTTCGCGTGCATCGAACGGCGTGGTGCTCATCACTACCAAGCGCGGACAGGAAGGCAAGCCGACGATACAATATGAAGGTTATGTGGGCTGGCAGATGATGCCCAAGAAGCTCGACATGCTGGGACTGAAGGAATATGCACAGTTCTGTAACGAGCGCTCCGCCATTCAAGGCTACGGTGAGCGTTTGGAATTCTCGCGTCCGGAGCTGCTCACCGACGGCACCGACTGGCAGAGCGAGCTTTTCTCGACAGCCTTCATGCACAACCACAGCCTGAACGTCAACGGCGGCAACAAGGACATGCACTACTCGTTCTCCGGCGGCTATCTCGATCAGGACGGTATTTCACTGGGCTCTGGCTTCAAGCGCGTGTCGCTGCGTACCAACTTCGACACAAATATTACCGAATGGATGCAGGTGGGAGTGAACCTCTATTATGCACAGACCGAACAGAACACCTCGTTCTCCGAGGGTAGCGTCATCTCCACCGCCCTAAGCCAGTTTCCCGACGTGGCTCCACGCAATCCTGACGGTAGCTACGGTTTCCCTGCCGAGAACAACTTTTCCACCTATTATAGTAATCCCATCTTCGAGGCCAACATGCGCGAAAACCTCGATAAGAACCAGAGCCTCGACTACAACGTGTTTACCAATATCAAACCCGTCAAGGGGCTGAACCTTCGCGTGGAATACGGCGGCTCGAACGGCTGGTACAACAAATACTACTTCCAACCGGAATATACCTACGGCACTTTCATCAACCGTTCTAAGAGCGAGCGCGGCAAGAACCAAAGTCGCTACAGCATGTTCAAGCAGTATGCCACCTACGACCTCGACTTCCTGAAAACACAGCATCTGCAGGTGATGGCTGGTCACGAGGCACAGTGGGGTTCGTGGGAGAGCCTGTCGGCTGCCCGCTACGACTTCGTGTCCAACGAGCTGCACTCGCTGAACGTGGGTGACCAGAGCACTTCCACCAACTCGGGCAGCGATGCCTCACAGTGGAGCATTGAGTCTTGGTTCGGTCGATTGAACTACAATTTTGACAACCGCTATCTGCTCACAGCCACCGTGCGTGCCGACGGCAGTAGCAGCTTCGGAAAGAACAACCGTTGGGGCTACTTCCCCTCAATGGCATTGGCATGGCGAGCCTCGAACGAGAAGTTCCTAAAGAACGTACAGTGGCTGAAGAACCTTAAGTTGCGTCTCGGATGGGGACTCGTGGGAAACCAGGGCGCAGGCACTTACGCCTACGGTGCAACGATGGCAAACATAGCCACCGCCTGGGGCACAGGCTATTATCCCAACAACTATGGTAACGAAAACCTGAAATGGGAGACTACCAAGGCTTGGAACGTAGGTCTCGACATAGCCGCTTTCAACAACCGCTTGGAGCTGATTGTCGATTGGTATTACAAGAACACCGACGATCTGCTGATGCAGGCCGCCCTGCCTGCCTATGTCATCGACAATGAAGGCATGGGAATGTCGGCACCGTGGGTCAATACCGGCTCCATACGCAACGTTGGTATCGAGTTCACACTGAATACGGTGAACATCGCCAAGAAACACTTCGAATGGCGCACAGGAGCCACCCTCTCCATCAACCGCAACAAGCTGACGAAGCTGAACAGTCAGAACTCGCAGATTTTCTATACCTGGGGTTCACACCTCTTCACTATGTCGGAGGTGGACGGTCCCGTGGGCCGCTTCTACGGCTATAACGTCATCGGCATGTTCACCTGTGAGGACGACTTCTACCAGAAGAACGACCAAGGGGAGTTCTTGATAGACGGTCAGGGCAACCGCATTCCCGTTGCCCGTCCTGTTGACACCAACGGCAGCCTGCTGCCCATCGCGAAGAACTCCGTGTGGGTGGGAGACTACATCTACGAAGATGTCAACAACGACGGAAAGATTGACGAGTCGGACCGTAAATTCATCGGCAATCCCAACCCTAAGTTCACCTTCGGTCTCAACAACACGTTCAGATACAAGAATCTGGAACTGACCATGTTCATCAACGGCAGCGTGGGCAACGACATTTACAATTACGTAGCACAGGTACACAGCAACACCGAGGGATATGGCAACAAACTGGCATACGTGTTCGACTATGCCCGCATCGGACTACGTGATGCCGACGGCAGCAGCAACGACATCTCAAATGTTTATATCACCAATCCCGAGACAACTGTTCCACGCATCACGGCTGCAGGTACATCGCGCAATGACAACAACCGCGTCAGCAACCGCTTCGTCGAGAACGGCAGCTATCTGCGTCTGAAGTCGCTGTCACTGGCATACAACCTGCCGAAGAAATGGCTTGCACCGCTGAAGCTCGACTGGGTGCAGGTGTATGCCAATGCCACCAACCTGCTGACCATCACGGGCTACGACGGCTACGACCCCGAGGTGGGTGCCAACGGACAGAGTGTCATAGCCCAAGGCATCGACAACTACCGTTATCCCTCGCCTCGTATCTATACCTTCGGACTGAAAATAAAATACTAAAAAATGACAAGCATTATGAAAAAGACAAGTCTAAATATCCTAACGGCCTTTGCCGCTGCCGTACTGATGACGGGTTGCTCTGATGACTTCCTCGACCAGACACCGAAGGATCAGTACACCGTAGAGACCTTCTATACCTCCGATGCCGCTGTGCGAAAAGGTACCGAGCCATTGTATAATCGCGCCTGGTTCAGCTTCAACCGCAACGCCCTGATTGGCATGGGCAGCTATCGCGCCAACGATGCCTGGAGTCCTTACCTGAATCCTGAATTTGCACGCTTCACGGTGACGGGACTGACACCAGAGTTGGTTAGTTCGTGGTCGTCAATCTACAATGTCGTCACACTGAGCAATGCCACGATGAAGAACATCAAAGAGTACTGCTCCGGCGTTACCGAAAGCGTGAAGCGTGCCGCCATCGGCGAGTGCTACCTTATGCGTGGGTGGGCTTATTTCTACCTGTTGCGCGGATGGGGCGCAAATGTGCTTATTGCCGACAACCAGACACTGGTGGACAACCCTGTGCAGCCGCTCAATACAGAGGCAAGCGTGCTGGAGTTCATCATACGCGACTTCCGTCAGGCTGCTGAATACCTGCCCGACGAAGGCACCGACCATCATCCCAGCAAATATGCCGCCAAGGCAGCTCTCGCCAAAGCACTGCTCGCCAAGAGCGGTTGGGACGCGACCTCTGCCATCGACCACCAGCGCGACACGGAAATCCTGAAGGAGGTGGTCAGCCTCTGCGACGAAGTCATCGAGAAGAGCGAATACCGTCTGATGGACGACTACGAGGAGCTGTTCCGTGCACAGAACAACGACAACAGCGAGACTATCCTCGCCATGCGCTGGGCCGACCCCAACACACAGGCCTGGGGTGCCTGCAACTACACCTACGCCACGCTCTGCTTCTCGGAGATTACCGACGTCACCGTATGGGGCGGTTCCATTGCAGCCTCAACCGACATGCTCGACTTCTACAACGAAGAACCTGGCGACAGCATCCGCCGCCGTGCCTCGTTCTTCACGCAGAACACCTACTACAGCTACCTGCATACCGACGTTGGCGGCTATACCTATAAGAACAAGTACGCACCGGTGAAGAAAGGTGTCTTAGGCAAGAAATGCGACGTGTCGCCCTACGGTCTCGATGCCAACTCGCCACTCTACACCTACATACAGCGTCTGGCTGATGTCTATCTCATCAAGGCAGAAGCCATCTTGGGCAACAATGCATCTACAAGCGACCCCGAAGCCCTTGCCGCCATCAATGCCGTGCGGCTGCGTGCCGGTGCAAAGGCACTCACCTCGTTCACGCTGGAGCAGCTCATACGCGAACGCCGCATAGAGTTCTGCATGGAATACACCAACTGGTGGGACATGGTGACATGGTATCGCTGGAAGCCCAACTACATGCTCAACTATTTCAACAACAAGCAGCACCGTGCCTGTCAGCTGGGAGGCGACGACGTCATCAAGAACGCCGACGGCACACTGAGCTACCGCTGTCGTCCACCGGGTTTGTGGTACTTGCGTAACTCGCAAGGCAATGTCTATTGGAACGACTTCCTTGCCACGTCGGAGGATGACAACACGCCAGTGGCAGGACGAGGCACCAATGTGCCCTACACCTACAATTACAATGCACTCGTGGCCGAACAGAGCGACTATCTGCCTGTCGTGCTGACAGACGTCAACATCTTCATGCCTTATCCCGAAACCGATGTCCTTCAGAACGCCCTCTTTAACGAGGCTCCAGTGGACTATGACTTTGGTCAGTATCAGTGATGTCTCACAGTAAAACTTAAAAGAAAAACAATATGACTACCAAAAATATCATCCGCACCCTCGTCGGCTGTCTGCTATGTTGCAGTCTTACGGCAGTTCTCTCTGCCTGTTCCGACAATACTACGGCTGGTACGCCAGAAATCACCAGTGTCCGCATACTGAGCGACGACGACGAGGAATACGCCGTCGAGCGCACTACCGCAACCCCAGGCACGACAATTGTCGTGATGGGTCACAACCTCAGCGGTGCCACCCAGTTGCTTATCAATGGTCAGGAGGTTGGGTTCAATTCCACCTTCAATACCGACAACAGCATCATAGCCACCGTTCCCACCGAGGAGAAGGGCTTTAAGCTCTCTGCCTTCTACGATGACATTCCCGATGAGATACGCGTCACGACGAGTGGCGGTGTTGCCGTCTATTCGTTCAAGATTACGGCTCCATATCCGCAGCTCACACGCATGCAGGCCACCTATCCCCGCGAGACAGGCGACACCATAGAGCTTTACGGAATGAATCTGGTTGACATCAAGAGCATCTACGTTACCAACATCACTGCCGCACGTCTCGACTCTACCGAATGGAGCGAGATTCCAGGCACACGTGTGGAAATGAAGAAGGTGTTCAACATCATGCAAGACCACCGTCTGAACACCAAGACCAATGCTTACGAGACAGAGTCGGTGGTGGGTGCCGTCCTTCCTGAAGCTCTGCCCGACAGTGGTGCCGTGGTTGTCGAGACAGCCGCCGCCACCGTCTATCTGCCATTCTCCGTGTTGCCCGGCAAGCCTGCCATCTATGGCATCTCGTCCGACATGCCTCAGATTGGCGAAGAGCTCGTCATCACCGGACGCGACTTTGTGAGTGTGAGCAGCGTCAATTTCGGCGACGTCACTTGGAACGCCAGCGAACTGAAGGTGTCGGAGAGTCAGGACACCATATACATGACGTTCAAGAACCGTCCTGCCGTCATCGGCGATGCCAAGCTGTCGGTAACCACCATTGGCGGCACGTCGGCAGCCGAACACTTCTACGACCTCTCCACCCTCGTCACCGACTTCGACGGACGTGGCAAGGAGGATGGCTACAGTGGTGGTGCCTCATATCCTGATTCCGGCACCAACGACGGCAAGTATGCTTACTTCTTCAATGAAAATCAACCCGCAGGAACGGGCTGGGGACCACTCATGGCCTGGCAGTTGAACCGTCCGTTCACGATGCCCGACTACGTACCGGCATCGGCAACAGCCGACGAACTCTACATAGCATACGAGGTGTATGATGCAGGCGACTTCAACCTCAATGACTATATGGGCTATCTGCGCATCGCCACCACGACGGTGAACAGCGACGGCTGGGACTCCTACCACGACGGCAACCTCGACGATGGCGTTCCCGTAAATGCCGACATCAATGGGCAGTTCCACAAGAACAAGTGGTATCGCGCCGTTATCCCTCTGAGCAGTTTCGGCAACTACCGTGGACTCACCCTGACGCAGATTCAGGAGAAGGGACTCTTCATGATTCTCTTCCAGGCCAACAGCTTTGGCAGTAAGTCGGGACGTCTCGACATGAAGATGGACAACCTGCGCGTCATTTACATTGCAAAATAAAGTTTAGAGTTTTAACCATTATAGATTAGGAATATGAAAATCAAAATAAACAAACGATATCTGACAGGTTGGTCATTTATCATTTGCTGTTTGGCATTTAGCGTAGCGCTGACCTCTTGCAGCAGCAACGACAACAGTTCTTCGGCTACAGGTCTCACCGTTACCCTCGACGGACAGGCCATCACAAGCCTGAGTTTCAACACCGTGATGGCGCATAAGATTCTCGGTGTCAACACCGACGGCGACTGGACCGTCAGCGTGCCGGAGGCTGATGCCTCGTGGCTCACGGTGTCGCCCCACAGTGGCTACGGCTGGCAGTACACCGATGCCGATGCAGAGAACAAGAGCAGCTACTTCCGTGTTGACGTGACGGCCAACCCTACTGCCGACCGACAGTCAACCATCACCGTCAAGGCGGGCAGTCACACACAGGACATCACCGTCACACAGCGCGGCGGCAACTTCGTATTCGACATAGCCAAGGCTCCCGTCATGCCCAACGCTACGGAACAGACGGTGAACGCATATAACTTTCTGTGCGACAACTTCGGCCAGCGTGTCGTCACGGGTGTAGTCTCCGACGGCGTTATGACTATCGGCAATGCGGAGTTCATCCACGGCATCACGGGCAAGTACCCCGTCATCCACTGCTTCGACTTCATGCAGCACATCTGGAGCGCACCGCTGAACCCCACCAACTGGGCTGCCGACTATACTGACATGTCCGTTCCAATACAGTGGTGGAAAGACGGAGGTCTGGTGTCGTTCCACTGGCACTGGAGCGTACCCAAGAGTGAAGCTGTAAAAGACAACTTCAGCGAGTATGCCTTCTACTCTTCCGACATTGAGAACTTCAATGCTGGTCATGCCTCTGTCGAAGGTACGTGGGAGAACGAAATCGTGAAGCGTGACCTCGATGTCATAGGAGGCTACCTGATGGATTTGCAGGAACACGGTGTCCCCGTGCTGTGGCGACCACTCCACGAGGCTGACGGCGCTTGGTTCTGGTGGGGCAACTCCGGAGCAGAGAACTTCAAGAAGCTATGGCAGTATATGTTCAACTACTTTGCCGATATGGGACTGCGCAACCTCATCTGGGTATGGACGGGCGAAGATGCCGACTGGTATCCAGGCGACAACTATGTCGATGTCATAGGTATAGACAGCTACGAAGATGATATGGAGAAATACCACACTTCGAATCCCGACAAGATGAAGCTCCTGCAGCAGATTACCAGCCACAAACTGTTTGCCATCACCGAGTGCGGTGCCATACCCTCTGTGGAAAGCATGATGGAGAACGGCGACATCTGGAGTTGGGCAACACCCTGGACGGGCGATGCTACCTGCGACGGCATCCAGAACTCTGCTGACTTCTACCGCTCTCAGTACGACTCTGAGTATGTCATCACTCGCGACGAAATGCCGAATCTGAAGTAAATACTAACAAATTATCAACACGACAAATATATGTATAAAAAGGTAATCCAGACAACCCTGCTGCTCGGTCTGATGGCAGGCAATGTGACAGCACAGAAAGTGATTCAGATCAGTGGTCAATCGGCAGGCAAGGAATTTGACGGCATTGGTATAGTAGATGGCGGTGGTGCCACATCGGTTCTGCTGAAAGACTATCCGGAACAGCAGCGCGGCGAGATACTCGACATGCTGTACAAACCGAAATTCGGCGGTTCGGTGAGCACGCTGCTGGTGGAGATCCCCGGCGACGGCAACTCAACACAGGGTTCTATGCCTACACACAGCCACTACCGTGGCGACCACAACTACCAGAGGGGCTACACGTGGTGGGTGCTGCAGGAGGCGAAGCGACGCAATCCGCTGCTCTCCTTGGACGCTACGGGATGGAGTGCTCCGGCATGGGTGAGCCACTACTGGTCGCAGGACATGGCCGACTACTACGTCAGCTGGCTGCACGGCCTACGCACGGTGCATGGCATAGAGATGGATGCCATCGGGTGCCACAACGAAAAGGGTGTGAGCTACGACTTTGCCAAAGCGCTGCGCCGCACCATGGACGCACAGGGATTCCCGAATGTGAAGCTGCACGGCTTTGACAACTGGGGCGACCAAAAGATGGACTTCCTGAAGGACATGCAGAACGACCCGGAACTGCGCGATGCCCTCTATGCCGTCAGTGCCCACACGTTCAGCGAGATACAGCTGACACCTGAGCAACGCCGCATGGCGGAGGACCTTGGCAAGCCCATCTGGAACTCCGAGGACCACAATTACCTGCCGGGATTCGACGCACTGATAACCATCGTGAAGTGCTTCAACGAGAACTACATCATCAGCGGTGCCACGAAGGTCATCAACTGGTATGGCATTGCGGGAGTCTATCCCTTGGAGCCCTACAGCTGTGACCCCGCAATGGTGCTGGCGCGTGAGCCGTGGAGCGGCAACTACCAGGTGAGAGAGGCCCTGTGGGGATATGCCCACTATGGACAGTTCACCGAGGTGGGATGGAAATATGTTGACGATGGCTGCGGCTATCTGCCCAAGGGCGGCACTGTGGCTACCCTGCGCAATCCCAAGACGGGCGACTACAGTATGATTTTCGAGACGAAGGGTGCAGTGGAGCGTCAGACAGTGAAGGTGAAGGCGGGCAAAGGCCTGAGCAAGGAAAAGCTCTGCGTATGGCGCAGTACTGCCGACGAGCAGTTTGTGCAGCAACCAGACCTGAAGGGAGGCTCGTTCACCATCACGCTTGAGCCTGATGCCGTCTATTCCATATCAACGACGAGAGGTCAGCAGCACGGCGCGTATGCAAACATCCCGGCTTCAAAACCGTTCCCCATCCCATACGGCGATGACTTCGAACAGTATGAGAATCCTGCCGAATGGGGCTATCTGCCGCACTATTTGGCAGACCTCATAGGAGCGTTTGAATTGGTGGAGCGTCCCGACCACAAGGGAATGTGCATCCGTCAGACGGTGGGTGAGCACACGTTGAGTTGGGCACCTGAATGGCACCATTACACCATCCTGGGCGACTCCGCCTGGACGGACTATGAGGTGAGTGCCGATGTCTATCTGAATCCGCAGGACGAAGCCGCCGTGATGGGCCGTCTCTGTGATGTAGGCTCGGGCTACGGCATCTGGGCGAAGGGCTACTATCTGAAGCTCGACTATCTGGGCAACTGCAAGCTGGTCATCACCCGTGGCAAGCTGGACCAGAAGGAACTCATAGGCGACAAGGAGCAGCAGGACGCCATCCTCGCCCGTAAGGATGTGGAGGTCGGCGGCGAATATACGCTGAGTGAGGCCAAGGTGGAGGGCATCACTGCGCTGCAATGGCACAACCTGCGCCTGCGCTTCGAAGGCGACCAACTGACGGGCTACGTGGACGGCAAGGAGGTGGTGAATGCCAAGAGCGACCACTACCGCAAGGGTATGGTCGGACTGATGGCAACCATGCAGGAGCACCGCATCAGCACTCCATACTTCGACAACCTAAAGATTACCCCCGTGGGGCGTACCCGTGCCAACGGCACTTCGCTGCCACATGACATCCGACCGTTATACACAAGTAAAAACATAAAAAAATAGAACATTATGAAAAAGATCATTATGACTTTCGCAGTGGCTATGATTGCCATTGCAGTGAACGCCCAGACTGTCTGGGAAGGTCCCAAGACTTTCTATTGGGGTGACGAGACACAGTACCAAGAGTTGACCTATGACTGGAATACCGTCGGTGAAGACATGTATCTGAATGTCGATATCGCAGCCTTCACCGGTGCCGACAACAGTTGGTTGGGTTTGGTTAACGTAACTGGCGACTACCAAGAGTATTACAACAGCTCAAATGACGGACTCGCCGTGGGTGCCACTACCTTCAACATCAAACTGACCGACGACATTCTTTCTGCCATCAAGAAGAATGGTATTCGTATCTATGCCGGTGGCAACGGCGATGAAGGTTTCATGGTAAAGAAGGTGTATCTGAGTAAAATCTTTGAGACTGTTACTACGCTATGGGAAGGTATCGACGACGGCTCAGACATCTATGTCGCCAAAGAGAAACTGACCGCTGGAGCCACCATTACGCTTGAGTTCAACTGGCTCGGCACAGACGGTGCCCAGTTCAGCTGCTTCTACTGGGACCCCGCAAAGGGCGCTGCCGGCGATTGGGAAACGCTCTACAACTGGCAGTGGGTGAACAACGGTGAAACGTATTCTTTCTCGCTGACACAGGAGCAGATTGATGCCATACCAGAGCATCTCGACTTCAAGACAAACGTATTTGACAAGATGACCTTCAAGAGGATTACCTCTACAGCCAAAACAGTTGATACAGGCATCACTACGGTTCAGGGTGAGGGACTCGGGGTTAATGATTCAGCTGCTTACAACCTCTCTGGCCAGCGTGTCGCTAATTCCTTCAAGGGCATCATCATTCGTGGTGGCAAGAAGTACACCGTAAAATAACGTTAGTTCGACGAAATTCACTGACTTGTATAACCCAGCAGTGGAGGCACCCTCCGGCTCCCCCAAGGGGGAAATTAAGAATTAAAAATTAAAAGTTTGTTGAGGCGGCACTGGGAGTGTGGGCGTCCCGCCCGCACCTTGACGTATAAGTAATATCCCTATAGCCGACATTTACGCCTGATGGAGCGCAGGGTGCGGGCGGGACGCCCACACTCCCAGTCGTTGACGCATTAAAGATAATTTCATCGAACTCACGTTAAGTTACCACACTGCGCAGGTTTAGCCCTCAAAAGAACCGCACTGCGCAGGTTTAATTTCGTCGAACTCACGTTAGTTTAAAGGTATTTACTGATAACTTCCAGGCTGCACACCGTACTGTGCCTTAAAATAGCGGCAGAAATAGATGACGGAGGAGAAACTTGATGTTGGCTCATCGCCTCCCTCCGCCTCCCATGCTACTTCCTACGGTTGTAACCGTACTGCTCGATGTGAATGTACCTATTTGCGTTCCACCGGTCCACGTTCCTCCCGCCGACCAACCGTTCCAACTGTCCGTTGCGCCGGACAGCGTGCCGCCCGTCGAAATAGTGTAGCTGCCTGCCGCCAAGTCGGACGAACTGAAAAGCAGGCTCATGCTGCTCAGGGTGCGGGGCAACTTGTAAGACGCAATCGGTGTGCCCGAGGCATTGAGGATGCTGAGCGTTGTGCCTTTGGAGACGGAAAGTCCGTTATAGACCACCGAACGCTGCTGGCTGGACGACGAGGGTGAGGATTGCGTGCTGCCGCCCACTCCTATGACAGTACCTCCGTTTATCTTGAAGTTGTTGCCATTATCACAATCAATGCCGCCCTCCGGGGAAGTAGCGCCCACACCAATGACCAGACCGCCCGAGATGGTCAGCAAGCCGTTGGAGTCGATGCCGTCGTTGTTGACGGCGTAAGCATAGACCTTGCCGCCGCTGACGTTGATGGCTTTGGCGGCGTTGATGGCATCGTCGTAGGCATACGAATAGAGTTCACCGCCCGTAATGTTCAGCGTCGCTTTGCTCTCCAGCCCTTCCGAACCGTCGCTTACGCCCGTCACGCAGATGTTCAAGTTTCCGCCGCTGATGGTGATGTCACCGTCCGCCTTCACGCCTTTGGGTGACGAGGTCAAGTCGCGCGCTTTGTCGTATATGTATTTTCCTCCGGTAGTCGTGATGGTCGTAGTGCCACCGCTGATGGTGAGTGAACCGTCGGCATTGATACCCTTGCCACCCGTGCCGGTGCTTTTCAGCAGGTGCGTACCACCCGTAATGCTGATGTCGCCGTCCGCCTTGATGCAGGCAGCCGAGGAGGTGTCTTGCTCGTCGCTGTCATACTCTGAGCCGCCCGATGTGTTGAGCAACAGCTGTCCGCCTGCCACCTGCACGTGCAGGTCGGTCTTCATTCCCTTTCCGGCAGTGGCGGAGGTGTTGGCGTAAACCAGTCCTCCGGCGATGTATATGCCCAAGTTGTCTTCTTCATCGCCTTTCACGTGGATGGCGTTCTTTGCCGCTTCGGTCACCGCGACGGTCACACCGGGACGCATGTAGAAATATCCGTCAGTAGCGATTCCGTGCTTCTGCTTGCCTTCGACCATGAGCACGCCCGTCCCGCTGAATATCAGGTTGCCCTCGCTAAAGAAACAGCCTTTGCGGTCCTCGTCGGCAGCAGAGCCGTTGAGGTAATAGGGTTCATCGGAATAGGTGGCGGCATCGGCCAGCTTGTTGACGGTTCCCTCAGCCAAATGGACAAAGACGCGCTTCTTGCACTGGTCGTTGATGGCAGGACCACGCGTGCAAGTCAGTTCCACGCCCGACAAGGTGAGCTTGAATTTCTTTTCGCCATAGATCTTCAGTTGCCCGTCGCCGCTCTGCCCGGTGACCGTAATCTCAACGTTCTTCACGGAGTTGGTCAGCATGTCGATGGTGACGTAGGCACCGTCCGTACGGCAAAGAATATCGCTGCTCGTTGTCGTGACGGTCGCACTTGTACCGGCATAAGTCACGCTGACAGTTTCCTTGAAGCTGTTTGCTTCCCAGTAAATGTCTTCGTCCGTGCCCACGATGTCCTTCGAGGCATCGTCAGCCTTTTGCCCGGAATAGGCGGTGATGGTAGAGTCAAATTCGGGCGCGTCACCGTCATCCGTACCGTTACCTGGCAAAGTAGTTCCCGGATTTTCTCCTGGCATCCCAGGAAATTCCATCTCTCCAAAGTTTGTTCCCGTGGTGCAGGCGGTCAGACTGATAACGCTCGCTATCATCCAACATACTGCTGTATTCTTCTTTTGTATCATAATATTTTAACTGTTTTTTATTAGAATTTGAATTTATATTCTACACCAATGTTCGCTGAGGCAAGATTTTGAAATTAGAAATTTGCGGCAAAATTAAATATGGATGACCAAACGCACAAATATAATCTACCAAACCAATATATTTTTCGTCAAACGGGAACTTATTTGCACAATCTGCGTATTGCCTACTCGTGAAAAAAGACAATCAGTGCCCCTCCGGCCTTTCCGGTAACCAAGATTGAAGCAGCGGCAGCTTCCAATAATTAGGTAATAAGTATATTCTACAAGAGTGAACGTTGTTCAGCCTTGTTCATTGTTGAACTTTATTTAGCGGATATGTCATTGATACATAATTGCATATATCTGAATCACTATTTTTAAGTATTGCATATTTCATTGAAATATAGTAACTTTGCAGTCGAAAACAAAACAATGTTCGGTAATGCAGACGTTAAAGGATGACATAAGGCAAAGGATATTGGACGCAGGCCGCAGGGAGTTTTCCCGCAAAGGGTTTGCCAAGGCTTCCATGCGCTCCATCGCATCTGAGGTAGGAGTGGGTGTCGGCAATCTGTACAACTATTTTCCAAGCAAAGACAGTTTGTTCTGTGCAGTTCTTGCTCCGCTCACCTCTTCCTTATATGCTGCATTCGAAAACCACCACGGAAAGACCGCTGATGCGCTGAACATGATGCAGGAAGAGTATCTTGTTTCTACCGTTTCCGAATATTTGAACCTGCTACGTGGAAACCGCACACTGATGAAGATGCTCTTTTTCGGTGCGCAAGGTTCTTCGCTGGAACATTTCAAGACGGAATTTACCGACAAGGCTACGGAGCAAATCAAGACGTGGTTTGCCAAGAACAAAGAAATTCATCCGCAGATGAACATTAAGGTGAGTGATTTTATGATTCATCTGCACACCGTGTGGATGTTCACGATGTTCGAGGAGATACTGATGCACAAGGTTCCGTCAGAAGAGATTCCTTCGATTGTAGAAGAGTATGTAACATTTGAAATAAAAGGATGGAAACAATTATTAGGTATATAGCAGAACATGGCAGGATGTCTGTCATAGCAGGAAATCGGAAGAGGGCTTCGGAAACGAGGCTCTCTTCTTTTTTTGTGAACAAAATAAAACATCGTTCATTTTTGAAACCGCCTTGATAAAGTTTGTTTCAATTAAGACACATTCATGAGAATATGGATAAAGTAAAAAACGTTTTTAATCAAATTAATAATATATGGAACATAAACATCATCACCATCATCATGGTGGAGCCGCAATTACTGCAGGCAAAGCATTCAAATGGGGAATAACGCTGAATTTGGCGTTTGTAGCGGCAGAATTCATCTTCGGCTGGCTGTCGAACTCCATGGGACTTATGTCGGATGCCGGACACAATCTCAGCGACGTGGCAAGCATGGCTCTGGCTCTTGCCGCCGGAATACTGGCTACCAAACATGCTTCGGAAAAATATTCATACGGATACAGGAAGTCAACGATACTCATTTCCGTTGTGAATGCCGTGATACTGTTGGTGGCTGTTGGGATGATTCTCATTGAGAGTATCGGTAAGATGGTGAAGCCCGAGGCGGTAGAAGGGGACTGGATAATCATTGTGGCAGGCACAGGCGTACTTGTGAACGGCTTTACTACGTGGCTTTTCAATAAAGACAAGGAGAAAGACCTGAACATCCGCGCCACTTATCTCCACATGCTTGCAGACACGCTTGTATCTGTTGGTGTGATTGTCTCTGGAATCGCCATCCATTTTACTGGCTGGAACATCATCGACCCTATAGTGGGAATCATAATAGCACTGGTCATTCTGACATCAACATGGCGATTGCTGAAAGATAGTGTGAGGCTTGCCTTGGATGGCACTCCTGAGCAGTTTGACATCACAGGCATAAGCTCCAAAATGTGTGCAGTGAAAGGGGTGACAGGAATACATCATATACATATATGGGCCATCAGCACCACCCAGTATGCATTGACCTGCCATGTGCTGGTAGAAGATGTTTCGCAGATGGCGGAAATCAAGTCCGAACTCAAGGCTCTTCTCGCTCACGAGGGCATCGGTCACGTCACCTTGGAGTTTGAGGACAGGCAACACAGCTGTGAGCATGAGGCATGTGAATTGGACGAAAGATGAAAGTACATTAATACGTATGGTATGAAAAAGAAATCAGTTTTATCACGGTTGCTTGCGTATGCCGGATGGAAGAAATATCTGACATACGCTTCATGGGCACTGTCGGCATTGAGCGCACTGCTCGCCCTTGTGCCCTTTGTGTTCGTTTGGAAAATCCTTGATGAGGTGTTGCGTGTGGCACCCAATTTTAGGGAGGCGCAGCATTTGGGCCATTACGGATGGATGGCGGTATTGTTCGCCGTTGTTTCAATGGCAGTCTATACGGCAGCCTTGTTCTGTTCGCATTGGGCGGCATTCAGAATAGCGCATAATATCCGCATTGCCGCCATGCACCATATCGTGACGCTTCCGCTTGGCTTTATGGATGCCTTCGGCAGTGGAAAACTGCGCAAGATAGTGAACGAATCGAGTGCGGCAACAGAAACATATTTGGCACACCAGCTGCCCGACACCGCCGGAGCTGTCAGCACTACGGCAGGCTTGCTGTGCCTCTTGCTCTGGTTTGACTGGCGACTGGGCTTGCTTTGTCTTGTGCCTGTAATGCTGGCATTTATGGTCATGCTGGCGATGACGGGAAAGAACATGCGTATAGCCATGCAGAAGTACCAGAGTCATTTGGACAATATGGCAAACGAAGCAGTGGAATACGTGAGGGGCATTCCCGTGGTTAAGACCTTCGGGCAATCCATATTCTCGTTCCGGCGCTTCAAGGATGCCATTGACCAATACGGCACTTGGACAGCAACCTACTGCCACCATCTCCGTCTGCCGATGCTGCTCTATACCGTCTGCATCAATGCGGTCTTTGCCATCCTGATAGCCGCAGGTCTGTATGTCGCACGGCACGAGATGACAAGCACTTTCATGCTGAACCTGCTGTTCTATATCATCATCACGCCCGCCATCACCGTGCAACTCACCAAGATAATGTACAAAAGTGAGGAGGGAATGAAGGTATCGGAAGAAATGGAAAAGATAGAGCGTGTATTCAGTATAAAACCATTAGCAGAACCGTCAGTTTCAGGACTACCCATCGACAACTCCATCAGCATCTCCAATGTCAGGTTTCGTTATCCCGATGCCACACGTGATGCACTCGACGGCATTTCCCTTTCCGTCAAAGCAGGAGAGCATATTGCGCTGGTGGGTCCTTCCGGTGGAGGCAAAACCACATTGGCAAGCATTATAGCCCGGTTCTGGGATGTGACACAAGGCAGTGTGAAGATTGGCGGTGTGGATGTACGCGACATTTCCAAAGAAACACTTATGGACAACATCTCTTTTGTCTTTCAGGACAGCAGACTGTTAAAGATGAGCCTCTTGGAGAATATCCGCATGGCACGACCTTCTGCCACTCGTGAGGAGGTGATTGAAGCCTTGGAGAAAGCGCAATGCGGTGACATCATCGCCAAACTGCCCGATGGTATTGACACGGTTGTTGCCACCGATGGTGTATTCCTCTCGGGCGGAGAACAGCAACGGCTTACCATTGCACGGGCGATGCTCAAAAACACACCTGTCATCATTCTGGACGAAGCCACTGCCTTTGCCGACCCCGACAACGAGGTGAAAGTACAGAAGGCCTTTGCCACATTGTCGCAAGGCAAGACAGTGATAATGATTGCACACAGGCTCTCGACCGTGGCGGGTGCCGACAGGATATATGTATTGAAAGACGGTCGGATTGCCGAAGAGGGTTCTCATGCCCGTTTACTTGAAAAGGATGGTATTTATTCAAAAATGTGGGCGGAATACACCAAAGCCGCCGACTGGCATATAGGAAGTATAAAATGATGAAAGTTATGAAATATTTACAACACCGATTCGCCCTTTCGGAAAAAGGAGCGAAAGACATGATGGCAGCCACATTGGCTTGCGCTTTGAAGAATATCTGCCTGATGTTTCCGGCAGGTCTGCTTTTCTTCTTTGTTGATGATATGCTCAACGGAACACTAACGGGACGCACCTTGTTTTACGTGACGGGCATTCTTGTCTGTTTGGCACTGATTTTCTTGACTCAGTACATAGAATACAACACTTGCTTTTTTTCAACCTACACAGAGTCTGGGGGCAGACGAGTGTCATTAGCGGAACAACTTCGCAAACTGCCTCTTTCCTATTTCGGCAGGAAAGACCTAAGCGACCTCACCTCTACGATTATGGCAGACTGCAGTACGTTGGAAACTGCACAATCGCATTGGATTCCTGAGCTGTATGGTTCCATAATCTCTACTTTCCTGATAGCTGTCTCGTTGCTTTGTTTCGACTGGAGGATGGCGGCAGCCGCCATGTGGGTGTTGGTCATTGCCTATGCGATAGTCTTTTCGAGCAAGAGCGTATTGGGTAGATTCGCTAAGAAGAGCAATCGGGCAAAAATGATTTGTGCTGACGGCATTCAGGAATGCTTGGAGGCTGTGCGCGACCTGAAGGCCAACAATGCCGAAGCCATTTATCTTGATCGGTTGGACGCGAAGATTGACAATGTGGAGCAGGCTGCAAAAAAGAGCGAGATAGTCTGTGCCGTGTTCGTTGTCTCGGCATCGATGATTTTGAAGCTTGGTATTGCCTCGACAGCTCTGACTGGTGGTCTGCTGCTTTCTACAGGCCATCTGTCGGTCAGCGTGTTCTTTATGTTCCTGCTTGTCGTTTCACGACTGTACGACCCCATGCAGGCTGCCTTGCAGAATCTTGCGGCTGTCATATCTACAGGTGTGCCTTGTGGGCGCATGAACGAAATACTTGAACATGCTGTACAGGAAGGTGCGAAAAAGCTGGATAATTCGGGCTACGATGTGGAATTCTCTCACGTGGGTTTCTCTTACAACAGTTCTACACCGGTGCTGACAGATGTCTCGTTTATTGCCCGACAAGGTGAAGTGACGGCTCTTATCGGACCGTCAGGCGAGGGCAAAACCACCGTTTCACACCTTGCTGCACGTTTTTGGGACGTGGATAAAGGCAAGATAATGGTGGGAGGAACGGACATATCAAAGATTGAACCCGAAACGCTGCTGTCCTTGTACTCGATAGTGTTTCAAGAGGTCACGCTGTTCAACAACACCATATTGGAGAATATACGCATAGGCAGGAAAGACGCTACCGACGAGGAGGTGATTGCCGCTGCATGCTTTGCCAATTGCGACGAGTTTGCCGAACGCCTGCCACAGCAGTGGAACACTCTGATAGGAGAGAACGGTTCGGAACTGTCGGGTGGAGAACGCCAGCGCATCAGTATTGCCAGGGCATTCCTCAAGAATGCGCCTATTATCCTGCTTGACGAAGCCACTGCCTCATTGGACGTTGATAACGAGACGCTGATTCAGGATGCGCTGGCGAGGTTGATTAAAGACAGGACGGTAATCGTTATTGCCCACAGGATGCGTACAGTAGCTGGTGCCGACAAGATCGTAGTGATAAAAGACGGCAAGGCTACTGAACAGGGTTCGCCAAGAGTGTTGCTTGCCGACAGGGACAGCTACTTCAGCAAGATGCTTCATCTCCAAACCGCCTCTGCGGAATGGACTCTCTTTTAATAATGCGCCAATGACTGGGAGTGTGGGCGTCCCGCCCGCACCTTGCGCTCCATTCAGCGTAAAATGTCGGCTATTTGGATATTACTTATACGTCGAGGTGCGGGCGAGACGCCCACACTCCCAGTGCTGATAGTTGGGTAATACATGTCCGTGAATTTCGTCGAACTCACGTTATGTTACTGATAACTGCCAGGCTGCACACCGTACTGTGCCTTAAAGCAGCGGCAGAAATAGCTGACGGAGGAGAAGCCGCACATGTCGGAGATTTCGTTGATGGCGTAGCGGTTTTCCTTAATCAGTTTGGCGGCACGTTTCAGGCGAATGGTGCGGATGAATTCGCTGGGCTTCTGACCTGTTAGGGAGACAACCTTGCGATATAGCGTGGAACGGCTCATGCAGAGGTCTTGACTGAACGACTCGATGCCGTAGCCGAATATCTCGCTTATCAGGCAATACGCGATAAGTGGGACTGC